>CAYQTK010000050.1:0-22545 GCA_964420375.1 uncultured bacterium | reverse complement strand
AAGCGAAAGCAAGCTTTCCTGTCTGCCCTGTCTGCGTGTCCGGCACAGGCAGGCGCACTCCAAAACAGCGCCGCAAAAGTAAATAAAACCTCCGTTTCGCAACGGACACTAATTACCGCGCGTTCAGCGGACCTGCGCCTGGCGAGGGCTCTACCGTCCAGGTCTGGAGTTCAAGGCCGGTCCTGGAGTTATAGGTGTCGCGGACCGCGGGACCGATTTGTTCGGCCTTGTCTTTTTCACAAAGCGCGAGAAGACATCCCCCCCAGCCGGCGCCGCAAATTCTGACCCCCCACACTCCGGCCTGTTCGGCAACCAGGTCGTGGAGCAGGTCAAGCTCGGGTATGGAGTTCTCGTAGTCGTCCTTCGAGCTTTGATACCCCGCTTCCATGATCTTGCCGAGCGCGGCCGCGTCCTGGTCTTCCATTGCACTGGCGGCTTCTTTTACCCGCCGGTCTTCGCTCACCACGTGTCGGGCGCGCCTTGTAAGCACGTCGCCCAGCTCGGAGGATTTCTTTTCGATCTCCTCCGGGGTTGCGTCCCGCAGGGTCTTTATTGCCGGGTTGCTCCGTGAAAGTATGGACACCGCCTCTCTGCACTCGGCCACCCTTTGGGAGTAGTTGCCGGCGACCAGCTCCCTTCCCTTGCCGGAGTCGATGACCGCGAGCGCCAGGTTCTCCATTGTGAAAGGAACTTGCCGGTACTGGAGGTTTCGGCAGTCCAACATAAGCGCGGATTCCTTGTCGCCGCTGCATACGGTGAACTGGTCCATGATCCCGCAGGGCATGCCCATGAACACGTTTTCCGCGCGCCTGCACAGGACGTACTTCTCCCACACCGGCATGCCGTGCTCCGCAAGTGATACCACGGCCTCGCACACCACCGCCTCCAGCGCCGCGGAGCTGGAAAGGTTTCCTCCCACGGGCACGTTGCCGTGCACTACCATGTCCAGACCGGGGACCTCGACCCCCATCTCGATGAGCTCCTTGATGACACCCTTGGCGTAGTTGGCCCAGCCGTGCTCACTATCAAACCGGATACGCCCGGTGTTTAAGCGGATTTCCAGGTCGGTGTTCAGGCTGTAGAGGTTTATGACCCCGCTTTTGCGGGGCCTTGCCCCGGCGACGATGTCGCGGTTTACGGTTGATGCCAGGATATGGCCCTGGTTGTAGTCGGTGTGAGAGCCCATGATGTCCACCCTTCCCGGAGCGCGGAAAAAGCGGGGTTCTCCGCGATCGCCGAACCGGTTTTCCATCTCGGCGCCTATCTTTTCGATCCTCTCTTTGTACTCCATTTCAACTCCCTTTGCTTTCGCTCCAGTGGGAAAGGTCTCTTGCCAAAAGATTACCGAGCTTTTCCACTTCGGGCCGGAACTCCTCCCGGAGCTCTTTTTCCAGGCCGGGGTCGAGGGGAGGCCTGCCGCCCTGTTTCTTGTTCAGCTTTGCGATCACTTTTTTTATCTTGAGCCTCTCGAAAGCGGGAGACAGAAACCGGCTCCGGCTTATGACGGTGACTGCCCGCGGCGGTCTTTTAAGCAGTTGATGCACGTAGCTGCTTCTTACAGTGGTATGGGGGTTCATCACCTGGAAGCTTGGGGGAGAAAAATCTGGTTCGAGTCCCAGGAACTCCATGGTCTTTCCATACTCCCCTGCGGGGTCCTCGACAAAATCATCATATATTATGACATGGACGTTCTCTCTTCCCATGACGTCAAAGTACGGTTTCAGGTAATCGGCGTACTTGATAGCGTCCCTGTAAAACACTGGCGACGTAAGGGGGGGAGGCGCAGGAACGTTAAGAGATGATTTTCGCGGCTCTTCCGCTTGGAGGGCTTTTCGGAAATCAAAGATGTCCTCGTTGCCCATCCAGTACAACCTGGAGTGGAGCGAGTAGATGGTCTCCACCGGCTCGCGGATCATGATGATGACCTTGGCGTGGGGGTTGAGCTTTTTGAACTCGGCGGGAGCGCGGGCGGAGTAGGCGTACCACACCGAGGTTTCACACACGATCTTTGCGCCGGCTGCCTGGCGGAAGTGTTCGGCATACAGGTTTACGTCGAACCTCTCCGGAAAGTCCGGAAAAGGCAGATCAGAGCCGAAGTAGTGCATTCCCCTTTTGCGGGGCATAAAGACATCGGGATGTTCAGCCAGGAAGTTCCCCATTGCAGTGGTCCCGCTCCGGGGGAACCCGGCGATAAAGAGGTTTGGCATGGGAATATCATGCGGCCAGTCAAGGCTCTCGCTTGTTATTTTTTCAGTTTCCATCTTCTTTGGGGTATGAAAACGTGACAGTGTAGTTGGCGTTTTCCAGCGGGTCTTGAAAATGTTGACCGCGGATTTCTATCCAGGCATGGCCGGTGAGCTTTCCCTGTTCTTTTTTCACTCCCACCATGAACCGGGCGGGGATATTGTACATCCGCAGGAAACGATAAAGGACCAGGGACCTTTTGAGACATATCTTTCCTTCGTTTACCGGGTTCAAGCGGAGCACTTTTCTTACGTAGACGTCTATGAATTTTGCGGCCTGCATATCCTCCTTATGGTCTTTTTGTTTGCCCGGTTCGAGGACTTTCATGAGCTTGTCCATGGAAAGGGTCCGGAGAAGCAGGGGAACCATCAGGCTCCAGAGCGCGACCCGTAAAAAGAGAAAGAAATGAGATACGGTGGGTATCCATTTCCTGGCTTTTTCTATTGTCGTGGTGACGCCCCTCATAGGCCGTTGGGATAAAAGGTGGCATGAATTACGGGGAACGGCGCAGGATGCCGGTTGTAGTTCCCGTCGGCTACCAGGTCGTTTATACCGCTTGTTGTGTTGTACTCGTCAAGTTCGATATACTCCACGTCAGCCAGGTCCCCGCCTATGAAGTGGTCGAAGTACAGCCTGGTTCCGTTGGAGCTGAAGGCCGGGTTCATGTAACGTCCGCCCTCGCTCTCGCCGGGTGGAGGAACCTTTGCAAGCAGGTCGGGGACCGCGGGCAGCGACGAGTTCATTATCTCCTCGAAGTCCACGATGGCGACCCCTTCGAAGTTTACTCTCCATCCTGACCAGGAGTTCTTGTACTTATACTCGTAAACCTCGATTGCAACGTGCCTGGAGTCAGGGGCCCATGCCCAGTTGTCCACAAAGAGCCTATAGTAAGTTCCGGGAGATTTTTCCACGAACTTGTTTCCCCGGAGTATCTCCTTGGGCTGCGCCAGTGTGTCTCCGGTGCGGGGGTTTACCGGCACGTGCATCCAGGTCCTGGTCTTGGTCCCGCCGTAAGGTCCCCAGGTGGCGAACACGTAATGCTCGCCGTCCGGAGACCACCTGCCGTAGTAGGCATTGTTGTTGTAGTAGAGGGAATCGCCGGAGATGAAGGTTGTTGCAGTATCCGTGCGGGTGTTGTAGATACAGATGTCGTTATACTCTCCGCAGTTTTGCTTGCAATCGAACGTCAGGAGTTTTCCTTGGGGGTTCCAGTCGGCCTCGGAGGCATAGTACATGCCCTCGGAGACGTGACGATAGCTGCCGCCGTCCGGATGCGCGATATATATCTGCTCGCGACTATCCGTGTCCCCCTTGCAGGGGACCTCTTCCAGTCGGTTGAAGGCGATCCATTCCCCCCCGGGGGACCAGGCGGGGAAAACATGCCTGGTGTCCTCCATGGATTCCGTAAAGCGGAAGGCCCCGGTATTGTCCATGTTCATGGTATAGATATCGGTAAGGAACCGCGCCGGGGGATCGCGCCTGTCGCTGATATAGGCGAATCTTTCCAATATCTCCAGGAAGAAGACGCGGATATTATAAGCATCGCCCTGGAGGTTGAAGTCAAGGATTACGGTCCGGCAGCCTTTGCCCCCGAGCGGACCGATCACGAACACGTTCTCTCCCTGCCGGTTCACGCTGTGGGGCACGGTTGCCAGGTCGGCCTCTCCAGAGACAGCCAGGTTCATCCACAGCCTTTGTATGTCGCTTCTCGAGTCCGAGCAGACCTTCATGGTCAGGGAGTCTCCGGAAGGCGTGACGCTCACGTTTTCCGGCCGGACACTGTGGTTGGCGTAATAGGCGGTAACGCCCGGATAGTCGGCCTCCCAGCCGCCGCCGATGTCTCCGCCTTTCACCAGGGCCTCGTAGCCCCGGTCGCCGGGATGGACGGATATGGTATAAGCCATTTGTCCGTCTTCGTCACCCGAGTCGAACGGGCAGGAGCAGAGAATAAAAAGAACGAGGAGAAGGAAGACTCTTGATGCTGTTTTATGATTTTCCATCCTGGGCCTCCTTTTGGCTTAAGGCTTCGTACCAGGGGCTGTCCGGACAATTTTTCAGCCACTCCAGCTTTCCGAAGTGCTTCATGCACGCCACGCACTGGAAGTGATCCAGGTAGCTTATCTCCGAAGAAGCGATCTTGTCAATCCTTTTCCTTTGCAGGCCGCTGATGATGCTGATAAGCCTGCGATGAGCGTCCCACAGATCGGTGGTGGACAGGTCGGCGGCCACGTCCGGCTCGGGCCTTTCTTTGTCCTGGCCCCGGACGCCGGGCAACATGCAACAGAAACACAGCCTGCCCAAAGCGTCAACGTAAAAGTCCATCATGGAGATAGAGACACAGGTGAAGAAGGCATTGGGAACGTACTGGCCGCTGGCTATTTGAATATCCATCTTCAGCTCCTGGGCCATTCTTTTAACAATGGACTCCGACTTGCGGCACTCCTCCGGATGGGGCATGATGCCGGCCTCTATGTTGTCCGGCGTGGGCAACATGGGACTGATCTCCATGGCGGGAACGCCGAGATGACTTATCTCCAGTATCTCCTCTTCAAGGTTGTCCAGGTTGTGCCTGCCTATGGTGTACTTCACGAACACGGGTATTCCCGCGGTTTTCAAGGCCATGATGGCTTCCATTGCCTTTTTGAACGTGCCCGGCCCGCGGATACGGTCGTTTTTCTCAGAAGTGGCCCCCTCTATGCTGACCGCCACCTTGGCGAGGCGGTTTTTTATTGCAGGCTGTTTGAGTACATCCATCTTTTTGGTCAGTACCTGGCCGTTGGTCACAAATGAGAAGGAGAAGTCCATATCAGCCAGCAGATGGAATATCTCGTCGATTCGGGGATGGAGCAGCGGCTCTCCTCCGGTCAGTGCGCTTACCCTTACTCCATAGGCCTCCCGTGACTGTCGGAGGACCTTCTCCATGAGGTCCAGGGAAAGATCAACCGGCTTTTCGTCCTGCTCCCGCATACAATGGACGCAGTTCAAGTTGCAGCGGGTGGTTACAGCAAAACAGATGCGACAGAAGCCCATTATTCACCTCCCCGTGCCATGTCCCTCGCTTTCTCGAAAAGCGCGCGGGTCATCCGGGAATTTCCTTTTATCTCCTTGCCCGTTCCAAAGATAAAAGCCCGGGAATGGTTAACCAGCCTTTTCAGACTTTCCAGGTGCAAAGGCGCGATATCGGGATGGAACATGACCGCCAGGCTTTGGGGCAGGAGCTTGGAAAAAGCCTCCTGCTTGGGAAGGGGAACAAGCTCCGAGTCTCCGCCTATCTCCGGGAAAAGGACAACCAGGGGGTTTTTAATAACGGAGAGCCTTTTTTCCGGGAACCAGTCGTCGGGACGCAGCCTTTTTTTGTCTTTATATGGCGAGTAGCCGGGAAGGTCCTGAAACCTTGAGAGTTCCCCGCTTTCGAAAACGAGGTCGCAGGGAAGATGAAAGTCGCGTGCAAACCCCCTGACTTCCAACTCCTTTTCACCACAAAGCCGCAGGAAAACCGTGTCATCGGACAGGAACTTGAACCCGGCCTCGATCAGCGAGATGGTAAGCGAGGTCTTGCCCACTCCCGAGTTGCCGATTATCAGATAGCCGGTTCCGTCCGGACCCATAAGAGCTGCCGCGTGCAAATAATACAGGCCGTGGAAACGGAGTCCTTCAAACAGGGAAACATTAAAAAGCAGGTCCACGAAAAACGCCAGGCCCGGCTCCTCCAATGTCCTTTCACTAAGGTTGCCTTGAAGGAGTGTCCCCTGCGGGTCGAGCTCCAGGGTGGAGTGATAATCGGTGAAATAGGTGGTGCCGGAAACATAAAAGCTCAAAAGCTGCTCGTAGTGGAGCACCAGCCGTGCTTCCGGCGGCACCGGGTAGGGCACTGCACCGTACTTGATACGGACGGAGAGGTTCTCCTTTTCCGATGGCTTTTCAATCACCCGGTAAGAAGCCAGGTACTTTTGAATCCGCTCATGAGCGGGTTGGTGGTCGCAGCTTATCTCGATCTTGACCCCGTGGATGGAGTAGAAAGACCTGGTTCTTCCCTCCGTTTCTATGGCCAGGTTCTTGTCCATGTACCCAAGACCAATTCTAATTAAAGCCTTGCCAAAAGTAAAGGTCTGCTTCAGAAGGTTAGGTGAATTTCGGTTTCTTTCTTTTTGCAGGGCGGGCCTGCGAAGAACCTGCCTTGTCCTTTCTCCCCCTCTATAATAACCGCGCCCAACGTACAGCCGTTGACGGAAGGCACGGGATGTCGGCAGATGCAAAGGGGGTAATTCTCATGGTTGGAGAGTATGCTCAGGAGGTTCTCCTGCTCGATGTCTTCGGCCGGCCCGAGTTTTTCTGCAAGTTTGCATGCCGTCTTGTAGCGGGGCAGGGAGCCGGCCTTGTAGAGAGCGAACTGCTTTTTGACTTCCATCTCGGGGTGGACGAAATGATTGGCGTGTACATCTATGCCCTTGACTTGTTTTACGGAGCAGGCATCAGCCGCGGTCTCGACGGACAGTATCCGGTGTTCCTTTTTAGAGAGCAGGTAGTGGTGCTGGGAATAAGCCCGCCGCGGATGACAGGCGATCTCCTGCGCCGCCTCCATGTCAGGGGCCTCCAAGATCGCCCGGTCCAGGGCATAACGGGGGAGCCCCTGTCGTACCTTTTTGCTCCCGATATAGTTTACGGTCTGGGCAAGGCCCGCGGAGTTCAGGGAAGGTCCATTGCCGGGCCAGTAGCCGGGATAGGAGAAGCACCACGCCCGGGCCCCGGAAGGCCACTCAATGTCAAGAAGATACATATGATCAAGACATGCGCAGCTCCCGTCCTCGTTATGAGCGATCCAAAGCTTGTCGCCCGCACAAAGCGCCACGCTGGTACAGTCGTCTTCGTGAGTCACGGTCTTTTTCAATGCAGAAAGCTCCGGGTTTATGCAGGCGGCAAAGACTTTGTCAAAAGGGACTCCCGATCCTTGGGAAATGCCTTCCAGCTCTTCCAAAAGCTCGGGCATGTCTTCTGACAATGCTTCAATAAAAGGGTTCCGCCGCGTGGCCGGGTCTTCCAGCATGAAGCTTTCCAGGCCCTCGACCCATCGGCCTCGGGCGCGGAAACATTCCCGGATACGGTCCTGGAATCGCCTGCCGATACGCCTGCCGACTTCGCCGTAGCTTCCGGCTTTGATTTTTGCCGAGGGCACGGCAAAGCCCTCGTGTTTATCAGTCACATCCGGCATTGTCCAAAATCCACAGGGCCCGAAAAGAAGTGGAAGCCCTGCGGCCGCACTCATGTATTCCCTTCTTCCTGTTTTCGTCCGCATGTTCTCTCTGCTAAGCTTATAGACAGGTCTGTGGTGTTGTCAAGCTCCGGCGTTTTCCAAAAGCCGGAGCGCGGCAGAAACCGGTAACATGCAAGGCGGAGAGGAGGATTTTCCATGGCGGCAGTAACTGGAGGTTTCGAGGTCAATACCCGGGGGTTTACGGATATCATTGATATTACCGGCCAGGTTTCCAGGGTCCTTTCCGGTTCGGGTCTTGCGGACGGCATTGCGCTGGTGTTCGTGGCCGGGTCCACTGCGGGTATTACCGCCATCGAGTATGAAAGCGGGGCCATAAGCGACTTGAAGCGGGCGATCTGCGAGCTTGCTCCCGAGGGCATCGAGTACGCCCACAACGCGAGGTGGCACGACGGAAACGGGTTCTCTCACGTGCGGTCCGCCCTCACCGGCAGCGGCTTTTGCGCCCCTTTTAAAAACGGCAGGCTTATGCTGGGCACGTGGCAGCAGATAGTCCTCCTCGACCATGACAACCGTTCCCGCCGGCGGGATGTTATCGTGCAGGTGGTGGGAGAGTAAGGCCGGCAGTTAAAGACGGCTCTTGGGGCAAGAAGAAGGGGGAACGGTTGTCCGTCCCCCCTTCAGGTCGGCTGCTTACCGCCCGCGGTCGCTAAAAGGTTACGCCCTCCGCCCATGACATGGGTGCGGCAAAGTTATCAATGGGGTCGCTGACCGCCTGGGGCGCTTCTCCGGGCGAGCTTTCCCACAACACGCCGTTGGCGTCCATGGAGAGGCCGCTCACCGAGTAATTTTCCCCGGGCTCGTCTCCTTTTATTCTATCGCCATCCTCGAACAATCCTTCCGCAGTCAGGTAATGCATCTTGTAGAGCCTTACCGTGCCTTTGCTGCACGGTTGGGTTTTATCCGGCGAATAGGTTTTGAGCATCAGGTTTTGATCAAAGACGTAGATATGGGTTATGGGTTTCTCCTTGAGCTCGAACTTGTAGGGATATCCCACGGTGGTGCCTCCGAAGGTGTTGGCAAGGAGACTGCCATACGAGCACTGGTTGGTGTTCTTGTCGTCCGTGTCCTCGATGGCGTACAGGTGGTTGGGAATGCTGTCCGCGGCCTGGTTGCCCTTCATGTGACCGGTGGCGAAGTATACCAGGACGCTGTTGTTGGGTCCCCGAACCACCGAGGGTGTGTTCCAGATGGGCTTTCTCCAGTCGGGAGTAATCGAGTTTCCGTCTCCGGTTGCGTCTGCCGCATCATAGAACAGGCAATGGGTCCAGTTGGAGGGGTCCTCGGAGGTTAAGTTCATCTTCCAGATTCTGCCCTGGTAGTCGCCCACGTAGATCCAGTCGTATCCCCCGTTGTTGTTGGAGTCATACAGCGCAGGCGAGGAAGGGCCCTGGTTGTAGTTTACCGTGCCGGAGTAGGTGACCCCTGCGTTGCCGTAGCCGATGCTGTTGGGGTCTACCTGGTCAGTGTCCGGCAGGTTAAAGGTCTTAATGATCCCGCCAGTCTCGGTGTCGAGAATGAAGAACTCGCCGCCCACATTGGGGTTGTCGCTCTTTCCTCCCGCGAAGAGGGTGGCCGGCTTTTTAATTACGGTGCCGCTGTCTTCCACGATAATGGGGGCTGTTATCGGTGTCGACCAGGTGTAGCCCAGCTTGGGATGACGGAAGTTCCACAGGTTCACCACGTTGTCGCCTTCGGTCGAGGCGTCCGTATCGGTTATGTCCAAGGCATAGACTATGGTGCCCCCGCCGCCCAGGCCGGCGATCAGGGTGGTCTTCCACTCGTCGTCACTCTCATCGTCAGGGTCGCCTTTGAATATGGCATCGGTGATGGCCGGAAAGCCGTCAACGCCGTATATCTGGGTCCCTTCATAAAGCATGCGCAGGTATTTTAAGACACCGGTGGGAATGAACGCGAAAACCTCTTCGCCGCCTATATATCCGTCGTCAGTGTTTAGATACAGGGAGAAGGCGTGCAGAAGACCGTACATGGTGCCGGTGTAGACAAACTTGTCACGGTTCTCCTTGTCGGTCACAAACTGACTGTATGTAGTACTTCCCGCTACCCGGCCCATCTGCTTGGAGTTGTTCATGGGCTTTGCAATGTTGGGCTTACTGTGATAGATGCCCCCCAATTTCCAGTTCAGCGAGGTCCCGTCGGCCAGGGTGGCGCCGTCAACCCCCCGCACCAGGTTTATAATCCGCTCTTCCACTGTGTCGCCGTAGTAATCATCGGGGTCAATGTAATCATCGAGAAGGTCGAGGTTACTGGTGGTGAACTCCACCCGCTGCAGTCCGCCGGTGCCGTCGGGGATATAGGTAAAGATGCTCCTGTCGACGGAGCTTTTCGCATTGAGCGAGTTGGCCAGGTCTCCCCGCGGAGCATCACCGGTCAAGTTCGGCCACTGCAGATCGTTGGGGGACTCGAACGCGGTGCAGGAGTCCGCCACTGTGCAGGGTGTTTGTCCCTCCAGGCATGCGGAGCAACCGGCCTGGATATACGAGTATAGAGTGTTTCCCGGCTCGGTCCAGGCGGTGAGATGGCCCCTCCACAGGGGAGATTCCGTGCTGATATCAAAGTAACTGGTAATGGTGACCTCGTCCCTGGTGGATATCTCCGGGGAGGACACCGCAAAGTCAGCGGCCAGGATGGCGTTCATGATCTTGGTTAAAGCTGCGTGAAGTTCATCATCGTCCTCGGCCGGAAGGAAGTAGTCGAAATCATCGTCGGCGTCGATCTTGGACGCCGCGGCCATTGCCTCGAGCTGATCTTTCATATCATCGTCACTAACTTCAGTGCCGAAGCCGATAAAATATGGCTTGACGAGCTGGGTCCGCTTGCTATTCTGGTTCACCAATTTGTCCACCCAGTACTCCTGGTAGGAGATAACACTGTCCAGATCGTAACTGTAATTGCCGCCCTCGCCCTGGGTCTGGCCTCCGTCGGAAAGGTAGATGATGTTATTGTAGCGGCACTCGTCCGTATAATACGGGTCATCCTGGATGATGTGGTCATTGTATGAGCCGGAGGCAAACGGGTATCCCAGATCGAACTCTCTTATGGAATCGTGCATGGTTTCGCCGTCGGGATAGGGGTCGCAATAGCCGCCGTTCGCCCGCCCGCAGTTGGAGGCCATTTCAGTATCGTAGAAGTACCTCCACAGATCATGGAGGGAGGAGGCTATAGGGGTTGCACCGTCGAAATCCCCTCCGTCCATGTTGGCGATATAATCCTGGATCACGTCGTTTTGTTCCGGCGAGCTGATGGACGGATAGGCGTCGAAGTCGGCCCATGAGCACGCGTTGAAAATAAGGTCCGCTCCCACGCAGTTGTTCCAACTGTCGGGAGGAAAGTCATCGTTGTCGCAGCTCCAGTTGGAGTTGTCGAATATCATCAGCCCGTAGTTCACGTCGGTATAAAGGTCCATGATACCCGGATCTTCCAGCCAGACGTCGTTATAATAGAGGTCCTGGAAGTAGCCGCCGAAGTCGGGCTCGTCAATGTCGATCTCCGACATGTCGGGAGCAACGGGAAGCCCCAGCTTCAGGCGGATGTACTCGTCCAGGCGCGTTCCCGAGAACTCGTCCTTTATGAACTCGGGACCGGTGTTCCCGTCCTGTCCCTCGGTGCCGTCGGGAAGTAATTCATCCACGGCCTGGGCGTAAGGCAGCCGGTCAATGATATCGCTTCTGATCTCCGAGTCGGAAGGCGCTTCTCCCCCGGCCACCACGTGATATCCGTCATTGCTGGAGTCGCAGTTCTGGGTGTAATAAACGGCCCGCTCGAGGAGGCTTCCGTCCGTGTCAGGGGGATTGTCCAGCCCCAGGTAATCGTAAGGCCAGTACTCCCAACTGGCATAAGGCTGGTCTCCGAAAACATCGTCGACCCAGTTACTGGTGCAGTAGTCGTCGAACTCTCCTACTGCGTTTCGGAAATCCTCCCAGGTCATCTTGTAGTTCTCGATGTCCTCGGCGCCATGGGAGGCAAGGTCGGCGTCGTAGATGATGAAATAGTTTCCCCAGGTGGGACGCTCATAAGTGGCCAGGTCGTTGGTGGGCCGCAGACAATGGTCGCCCTCCCAATGGTAGCAGCATACCAGATCATACGAGCAGTAGTCCCAGTGCTTGCCGGTGGTGGGGTCGGTCCAGCCGTTGGCTATGGCCCAATCGGTGTGATATACCGGGACCACCCAGTCGGGGTTGCTCACGGTCCCGGCCGCAGTACCCGTATCCTCGTACTCCCAGTAGGTGCGGACAGCTTCTCCAAAGGTCATGCCGATGGAACAGTCATCCGTGGCCATCCACACCTCGCGATGGTCGCTGGAACCCTGGTAGTAATCGTTGTTCACGTTGTTGTTGTCGCCGGTGTCCACCCGGGTGATACAGGGAAGGTCGATCCCCTGGGCGGCTTCCTGGGAGAGCACATAGTCGTTGATGGTGGACAGGGAGTTCATGACCTGGTCTTGCTCCCGGTCGGCGTCAAAGGGGTCGAAGAACACGAAGTAGTTTCCGTCGGGCTCGCAGGTGTATTCCATGTTGTCGGTTTCATCCAGGCCGACCTCTCTTACCGTGAAGACCTTTACTCCCAGGTCGGCGCCTGCCCACCTCTCGCCGGGTCCCAGGTGGGGCTCCCACACGGTCTTGTCGTCATGCGTCACCGGCTGCGGCGCGCTTCCGGTAAGCACGTCCTGGACGATCTCGTAACGGTCGCGATAGGGCGGAACTTCTTCTCCCGTCCAGTCCATACTTCCGGAGCTGTCAATAAAGAGCATGACGTTGGGCCTGATCTTCTGCTCGGCGTAATAGGGCAGCTCCGCCTCTTGTCCCATCGAGCTTACGCTGATACTGACGACCGCCAGGCCGAGAAGAACCGATATAAATCTTTTAACGTTCATCTTGGACCACCTCCATGGTTGTAACGGTTGCGGTTTTCATTGTTCTTCGCTTTATATCTTTACAATCTTTCATACCGGTTTTTACTCTCCGAAGCTGCCTACACGCGTGCGAAGCTCGACTGTCTGCTGGACATGAGGGGGATTAGCAGGATTAAATGTTTCGCCGCGGCCCTGCACGAACCCCCGGGACTCTACGAGAACCTGCTTGAAAGTCGCAACCTCGAAGTCTGCGTAATAAGCCATTTCCCAGCCGGGCGGAGGAAGTATATTTCCTTCCATGAACACGTCAACCTCGAAGTGCTGCTGTTCATTCGCCGACTTGAAATTGTCGTTGACCGAGCTCAGGTGGGCATGTGCTCCCTGGTCGGTTTGGGTAAACTGGCTGTCGGGGTCCGACGCAAAGGCCATAGCCACTACCGTTCCTTCCTCTGCAGCGGTAAGCGCCTTTTCCGCCATCCGCAAGTTACGGGCAGAGTGAATGTCAATGGAAGACAGCATGATAAGCCCCAAGCCCAGGAAGGTAAGGGCGATCAGGAACATGAGGGCCACGATTAAGGCCTGGCCTTCCTGTTTCCCGGCTTTTTCGGCTAACGGTTTGAAAATCTTAGAAATCATTATCGCTCCTCCCCTTAATTAATAATCGTACGTGCCGGTACACCCGCTGATAGAGCAGGAGAACGTCTCCAGCCCCAGGTTTCTGACCCGGACCGTGGTGGAATAATCGTGCCGTACAGGGATTTCCCTTTCTTCGGTGGACACCACCCGGATACGGATTCTCACGCTCCGGATGGTACAGGGGTCACACACCATGTGCTGATTCCGGGTAATGTTGCCCGTTCCGCTGGGGGGCGCGACATTATAAAGAAGCTCCAGCCGGTCCACGCCTTCGGCCACGGTCACGTCGCTATAGTTGCTGCAGTCATAGTCAAGACAGTTTCTCATGAAGAGCACCGGTATATCCACGCCCACCTCCGAGGTCCGCCCCTTCGGGTGAACGAAGTAGACGCGGTGGTGGACGGGGGCCACAAAGTTCTGGGAGTTGTCTCCCGCCTGGAAGCCGTGCTGGAAACCCGGTCCCGGATTCTTCAGCTCTACGGGGTTGCTATCGGTGGCTTTTAGCTGGAACATCTCCACGTTTCTCTGGTTGTCTCCCACTATTATAAAGCCGGGGGTCTCCACGCCTATTGCCTGGAACACTTCCGGACCGGACACCGTACCGGAATCAAGAACCTGCACCTGTGCGTCTCCTATGCTGATATCTGTCTTCAGGTGGGTCCTTTCGCGCCTGAAGTTCCCCCAGATCTCGATGGCGTCTCCTCCGCCCGCGGGCAGTGCGCTGCCGATGCTGTTGCTCTCCGAGGGCTTGGGGATCACGGTCGCCCCGTCCCGCAGGGTGATAAGGGCATATGCTTGGCTCTCGGTGGAGAGAGCGCCGATACCAAAGGGGACCGAGGTGTAGCCCGCCATCCGGATGTCACCGGCAAGTCGATGAAGGGCTCCACGTGCACTGGCCTGGTCCTTGGCCGCCTCGGTCTGTTGGATGTACGTGGAATGCTGGCTGGCGAAAACCGCTACCAGGGCGCTCATTATGATGCCGGTGATGGCGATGGCGATCATAATTTCAACCAGGGTGAAACCCGACCCGCCTTTTCCGGCCTGAAATATCTTTTTCATTCTCGCTCTCCTTAAAAGGTAATGGACCGGGCGCTTCGAATCCGTACCCGGTGTCCCCCTATATCAGGGAGCACGAACCGACTGATGCCGTTTTTCAAGAAGTCTTTTTCAGGAAGCTCTTCATCGAACCAGAGCACTTCCACTTCTATACGCATCTGCCCGGGACCCGGATACTCGATTTGCCCCGTGCCTCTCACGTCCTGCTGTCCTGCCGGGCCTTTATCCACTCGCCAGTGCACGTAGTACTTCATTCCGCCGCCGGCCGCAGGCACTGTATTGCCTTCCTCGTTGAGGGGGGTTGAGTAATAATGCCATCCTGAGAAGTTCCCGTCCCCGTCCACGTCATCTTCAAGAACGTTATTATAGTTGCTGTCGTCGGACACACCAGTACTAAAGGGCAGTGTCCGGAGCTGTTCCATCTGGAACTGGGCGAGTTGGGTGGCGGAACTTAGCCGACGGCTGTAGGTGAGGCCTCTGATGGCAGCGATCTGCATCTGGGCGATGACCAGAATGCCCACCGCCAGTATGGTCATGGCGATCATCACTTCCAGAAGGCTGAACCCTGATTGGCCGCGTTGATCCCGATTACTCATAAGTGTCCCCCTTTCCTTCCCGTCCTTCCCGTCCCGTCCTTCCGGGAAGAACCGAAAGGAAAATCTCCAAAATAACAGTTAGTAAACAACTTTTTCATCTTTAACTCTCTTCACCAATTCTTAACAGCAGATTCCATGCCAACTTTGATTTATTTCCCAATATGCTGTGTTTTCAGCAGGTTAAGCGGAGACGATTAGCAGGAAGAAGCCCGTTTTTGAACTTTTTGCGGATAATAGCGCCACTCAAGCCGGAAAAACTGAAACCGACTATCAGAAGATGAAAAACTTTTCAGACCGGCAAATACTTCTTCACGGCCGTTTTTAAGCTATAACTTCTCTAAAAATAAAAAGATTTCCCGGTTCCCTTTCGGGCCTTTGAGGGGAGAAGCCAACCTGCCCCTCTCCAGAAGACCAAGCGGGCCGGCACTTTCGGAAACCTTGTCAACACAACCGGTTATCACTATATCCTCCCTTACGACTCCGCCTTTGCCCACTTTTTCCCTTCCGGCCTCGAACTGAGGTTTTACCAGGCATATCGCTATGCCGGCCGGTTTTAAAAGCGGTGCCAGGGCAGGCAAAACGAGCGTCAGGGAAATGAAAGAGACGTCAGCAACCAAGAGGTCGAAAAGTTCGGGGAAGTCCCCGGGCAAAAGGTTCCTCGCATTGGTTTGCTCTTTAATCACCACTCGGGGATCTTGCCGGAGATTCCAGTCCAGCAGACCCTTGCCCACGTCCACGCAATAGACTTCGGCAGCACCCTTTTGCAAAAGACAGTCCGTGAACCCGCCCGCGGATGATCCCACATCCAGGCACACCTTGTTGCCAACCTCTATCCCCATCTGCTCGAGCGGCCCGGCCAGCTTGTCCCCTCCCCTTCCGACATACCTCCGGCAATCCCCTACTGTAACCTCCTGCGTGCTTTTTACCTGCTCGCCCGGCTTGTCGCGGACTTCGCCGTCCACCAGTACCCTTCCCGCCATGACCAGGGCACGAGCACGAGAACGGGTCTCGGCAAGACCCAGTTCCACGACCCGCTGATCAAGCCGGGTCCTGGCAGGCCCTTTCATGACGAGGCTGCTGCCGGATGTCCGGGGTGTTTTTTGCGGATAATCTCCAGGCAGGCACGGGCGATACTTTCGGGGTCGAGCCCCCAGTCTTTTCTAAGCTTGTGGGGGTGGCCGTGGGGCACGAACCTGTCGGGGATGCCGATCCGGTGCACCGGTATCTCCATCTCGGCCTCATGAAGGACCTCGAGAACCCCGGACCCGAAGCCGCCGGGCAGGGAGTTCTCTTCTACCGTAACCATTGCCCCGGTTTTTTGCGCCCATTCCAGGAGAAGCTCGCGGTCCAGCGGCTTTACAAAGCGGGCGTCCAAAATGGCGGGGGTTATGCCTTCTTTCTCCAGCGACTCTGCGGCCTTGCGGACCGCCTCGAGAGTGGTGCCAGCGGCGATCAAGGTCAGGTCTCTTCCCGGCCGGATGAGCCGCGCTTTGCCCAAAGGAATGGTTTGGATGCCCTGGTCCGACTCCACCCCGATGCCCGCCCCTCGCGGATAGCGGATCGCAACCGGTCCGTTCACGCTCTTTACCGCAGTGGCCAGCATGTTTCTGAACTCGTTCTCGTCGGAGGGCGCCATAACGGTCATCCCGGGCATGCTGCGCAGGTATGACAGGTCGAAAAGCCCGTGATGGGTGGGGCCGTCCTCCCCTACTATGCCCGCCCGGTCCAGGCAGAAGATGACCGGCAGGTTCTGCAGGCATACGTCATGGATGAGCTGGTCATAGGTCCTCTGCAGAAACGTCGAGTATATGGCCACCACCGGCCGGTAACCCTCGCAGGCCATGCCCGCGGCAAATGTCACGCAGTGCTGCTCGGTTATTCCCATGTCAATGACCCGGCCGGGAAACTTCTCCTGCACCTTGTCCATGCCCGTGCCCTGCGGCATGGCCGCGGTGAGTCCCACCAGCTCCTGGTGCTCCTCGAAAAGCTCGATCATGGTGTCCGCGAAAACCCGGGTGTATGACGGGGGGGCCTTCTTCTTTACTTTTTCCCCGGTCTCCAGGTTGAAAGGCCCGATGCCGTGGAAGGTGGAGGGTTTTTCCTCTGCAAAATGATATCCTTTGCCCTTGGTGGTGAGCACGTGCACCAGCACGGGGGCCTCGGTGTCCCGCGCCTGGCGCAGGGCCGGGACCAACAGTTCGGTCCGGTGTCCGTCCACCGGCCCGATGTAATGGTAGCCCAGACCCTCGAAAAGGGTTCCCGGCGTCCAGAAAGCCAGGAAGCTCTGTCTCCACCTTTTGCCCAGGGAGCGGAGCTCCTCGAAAAGCCAGTTGGGCAGGGGAGAGAACACCCTTCTTAGAAGCTGGTTTATCTTGAAGCTGTGGGAGGAGATGACCGACCGGGAGAGGAAAGTGGATAGCCTGCCCACGCTGGGGGCGATGGACATCTCGTTGTCGTTCAGTACCACCGTGAGGTTGGACATCTCGGAGTTGCTCTGGTTGAGGGCCTCGAGGGCCATCCCGCCGGTGAGACCGCCGTCCCCGATCACCGCCACCACCTGGTCGGACTTGCCCGCCATCTTGAAGGCATAAGCCATGCCCATGGCAGCGGAGATAGAGGTCGAGGCATGGCCGGTGCCGAAAGCGTCATACGGGCTTTCCTCCCGTTTCGGGAAACCAGAGATGCCGCCGTAGCAGCGGATGCCGGGGAAATCTTCCTTTCTGCCGGTGAGTATCTTGTGGGGATATGTCTGGTGTCCCACGTCCCAGACAAGCCGGTCATCTGGGGTGTTAAATACATAATGGAGGGCCACGGTAAGCTCGACCACGCCCAGGCTGGAGGCCAGGTGACCGCCGGTCTCGCAGATAGTGGACAATATCTCGTGCCGGATGCCCTCCGCAAGGTCACAAAGGTCCTCTTCAGAGAGCCCCCGAAGGTCCCGGGCGTCTTTTATCTTCTCCAGGAGACCCAGCCCCCGCTGGTAATCAATGGTTTTTTTATCCCCCGCCATTTTTTATTATAACCGCTGCAAGTTGTTTTCACCTGTCTTGGTTAGACCCTGTTTCAATAATTTCGTTCCAGGACAAAAGCGGCCAGTGCGCGCAAAGGCTCTGCTTGTTCCCCCATCCCCTCCAGGCAAGACAGGGAGGCATTTCCGAGCTCCTCCGCCTTCCGGCGGGCGTCGTCAACTCCGGCGACCGCGGGATAGGACGCTTTGCCGCGGGCCTCGTCCGTGCCCCTGCCCTTGCCGAGCTCCTTGCCGCCCACCACGTTGAGGATATCATCGGTAATCTGGAAACAAACCCCCAAAGCCCGGCCGTATGAACGCAAAGCCTCCAGCTCCGTGGCGGAGCCTCCACCCACTATGCCGCCCGTGACGACCGACATGGATATAATCTTCGCGGTCTTGTGTTCGTGGATGAACTCCACGTCGGCGAGCTCGAAGCTCGAGCCCTCCTTCTCCATGTCCTCCTCCTGGCCGGCGACCATGCCCCGCGCACCCGCGGCAGCACAGACCTCGCTGATGAGCTCTGACTTTACCTCCGCGGACACGCCCGGCTGGCGGGCCAGTACCCCGAAGGCCTCGGTAAGCAGACCGTCGCCTGCAAGAATCGCCGTGGCCTCCCCGAACTTGCGGTGACAGGTGGGCTGGCCTCTCCTCAGGTCGTCATTGTCAAAACTGGGAAGATCGTCATGGATAAGGCTGTAAGTGTGGATCATCTCGATTGCTGCGCCGGTGTGCAAAACGCACAAAGGGTCCCCGCCCACTGCCTCGCAACCCGCCACGCAGAGCGCGGGCCGGAACCTCTTGCCGCCTGCAAAGACACTATAGCGCATGGCCTCGCAAAGATTGGCCGCGTACTTCCCCGGCCGGGGCAGGACCTCGTCCAGGACCGCTTCAACCTCTTTCGACCATCTCGCCAAGTAGGAAGCAAGGTCAAAGTTACTGCTTGCAACCGGGTTCAATTATCCCCTCTCCCCAGAGCGCGTGATTCCTCCGCCTATAAAAACAGCGGATGGACCACCAAAAAAAAGGCAATTTTCATTAATCCTCTTCCTCGTCGTCCAGGTCTTCTTCATAAGGCTCAATCTCCGGAGCGCCTTCCGGGCCGCCTTCTTCGGAAAGGAGAATCTCCACGCGTTGCTTGGCCCCTTCCAAGTAGTCCCGGCACCCGCGGACCAGCTTAATGCCTTCCTCAAAGGACGCGAGGCTCTCCTCCAAGGTAAGATCGCCTGACTCCAGCGAGCCAACCAACTCCTCCAGCCGCTCCATGGCAGACTCAAAGGAGAACTTCTCCGCATCGGATTTCTTCTTGCTCATCTTTTCTAAAAATAATTATAACTTAGATTCAAGCGGGTCTCAATTTAGATACAACAGGAACTGTTTACGCTGCCCGCATTAATTGCAAAAAGATTGGAGCACGTGGTTTTTCGTAGAGGCGGCCGAGAAGATTTTTTTATCTTTGCATTTTTTTCGGCATAAAACTTTTATTTTCGGTCTCTGTTTTTTTGCAGAAATATTAGTGGCTTGTTAGCCCTGTTATCTATGCCGTGCTGAATTGCTTACATTTTGTAAAATAAGGGTTGAAAAAAAGGGCTCTTATATATTATAATACAGAGTACTCGCAATTCCCACCTGTCGTTGCGAGGAGCCGGCGGACCGTGTCCCCTGTGCGCGGTTGCCGGCGCTTTTATTTATAGCGAGAAATAACCGTGCCATCGGCCTTGGGCTTAAAGGGATCGCAATGAAGCTAGGAATCATCGGAGACACCCACGGAGTTGTCCATCCCGCTGCACTCACTGAGCTGTCCGGCTCTGAAAAGATCATCCATACCGGGGATATAGGCGGAGCTGGAATCATGTCCGCCCTCGAGGAGCTGGCGCCCCTTATCGCGGTCCGCGGCAATTACGACATTGAACCGGAAATCCGGGCCCGGCTCCTGCCCGACCCGTCAATAATTGAGCTCGCCGGATACCGCGCCATGATCACTCATAGGATGATCACCATGGAATGGTCACAAAACAAGGAGGTGATAGCAGAGCGGGTCATGATGCATGAGCCTCGTCCCCGCCTTTTTTTCTTCGGTCATACCCACACGGCAGTGCTGGAGAAAGTAAAAGGCATATGGTTCATAAACCCCGGCTACTGCGGTCCCGATCCCTATGAAGCGCCCTCCACACTTATCCGCCTCGAGCTGTCCGACAGAAACGTGGAAGGACAGATAGTCTTCTTATAAGGTAAGATTCAACGTATTTTTGTGCAGGTGAAAAAACCGAAGACAGATGCGTTTATCGCTTCTTTCAGTGATCTCGGCCTGCCTGTGCCTGACATGCCCGCCTTTTTGCGTTCCGTACGCAGACAGGGCAAACAAGCGGGGAACAGGGAAAAGTCCGGGCCAAGCCGCGGCGCTCGGAGCAATCCTGAGGTCTCTTTTTTAAAGGGATATCGTAGCGATAGTCGCATTCTTTTTATTTTTTGCTCTGCCTGCTTTCCGGCCGGATGAACCATAACACCCTCGGCAGACGCGTACAGGGACGTATTACTCTTTGTCGCCGAACGATATGCCCATGGCGCGGGCCACCTTTACCAGGGTGCCGTTGGGATAGACCTTCTTGGTCTCGCCGATGGCCTCGGTTATGGGGACCCCCTTGATCGCCGTCCCCCGCAGCGCCACCATGTTGCCGAAGTTGCCCTCTGCGATAAGCTGGGTGGCGGCTTCGCCGTAGCGGGTGCCCAGGATGCGGTCGTACTCGGTGGGCGAGCCTCCCCGTTGGAGGTGGCCCAGGACCAGGACCCGCACGTCCAGGCCGGTGGCCTGGGAAAGCGCATCGCCGAGCTTATGGCCGATCCCGCCGAGGAGCACTGTGCCGTCCGCCTTTTTGCCCACCGCGCTGATCTCGCCGCCTTGGGGGGCCGCCCCTTCGGCAACCACCACTATGGAGTACTTGTCGCCCCGCTCGCGGCTCCGAACGAGCTTGTCTGCTATAAGCTCCGGGTCAAAGGGTATCTCGGGTATGAGTATGACGTGGGCCGATCCCGCCATGCCGGAGTGGAGAGCTATCCAGCCGGAGTGCCTTCCCATCATCTCGACCACCATGACCCGGTGATGGCTCTCCGCGGTGGAGCGGAGCTTGTCCAGGGCGTCGGTGGCCGTCCTTACCGCGGAGTCGAACCCGAAGGTCACGTCGGTTGCGGACAGGTCATTGTCAATGGTTTTGGGAACACCCACCACGGGCATGCCCTTTTCGTAAAACTGCTGGGCGATCTTCATGGTCCCGTCGCCGCCCACTATGACCAGGGCGTCCAGCTCGAGGTGCTCGAAGTTCTCCATTACCCGGTCGGAGTAATCCAGCTCCTCCACTGTGCCGTCCTTTTTCTGCCGCTCCCAGTGGAAGGGGTTCCCCTTGTTGGTGGTCCCGATCATGGTCCCGCCCTTGGGAAGGATGTCCCTTACGCTCTCCAGGGTCAGAGCACAGGTCTGGTCCGAGTAGATAAGCCCGTTAAAAGAGTCCATGATGCCTATGACTTCCCAGCCGTACTTGTTGATCGCGGTATAGGTGACCGCACGGATAACAGCATTAAGGCCCGGGCAGTCGCCGCCTCCGGTGGATATGGCTATCCGTTTTACCTTGCTTCCGCTCATAAATCTTACCTCCCGGCTTTTAGGATGTACGTCTTTTCCAACTCGACCTGCAAAGCATACAGAGGGCGCTTGCGGATGTCAAGGAGTTTTTCGTTTTCAAAGCCGGACGACTCCGGTAGAGGTTTGCTCTCCGGCTTGACTTGGAAGGCGGGTTTGACTTAACCTTAGAAACGAGTTGTTTCCGCATTCCAATGTTCGGATACTCCTTTGGCGCTTCCCGGCGTAAGTTATAAGTGTTGAGGGCTTTAAATAGCTTGTAGTCACAAGGGAGATCATTATGATCGCTGAAAGGTCTGAAGAAGGCGAAAAGACTTTTTGGGGCAAGGCCCTTACGGTAGTCTATTTCCTTTTCATATTATATCTGTTTTTTCTTTGCATCGAGATGATGGGCACGGGCTTCAAGCTCTTTGGCGAAGACGTTGCCAAGGACCTCATGAAGCTTACGGAAAACCCGGTAGTGGGACTTTTTATCGGCGTCCTTGCCACCTCGATCATGCAGAGCTCTTCGTCCACTACTTCCATAGTAGTGGGAATGGTGGCCGCAGGAACTTTGCGGGTCGACCTTGCCATTCCCATTATCATGGGCGCCAATATCGGCACCAGCGTGACCAATACCGTGGTGTCGCTGGGACATGTGCAGAGGAAGAAGGAGTTCGAGCTGGCCTTTTCGGGGGCCGTGGTTCACGACTTCTTCAACCTTTGTACCGTCCTGGTCTTTCTTCCCCTCGAGCTTCTTTTTCATCCTATTGAAAAATCAGCCAAGTTCGTCTCCGACTTCTTTATCGGCGTCGAGGGCGGCTCTTTTCCCAGTCCCTTTGAAGTCATTGTCGAGCCGCCCGTAGACCTGTTGAAAGGTCTCGGCCAAAATATTTTCGGGGAAGGAAGCATTGTCCTGGCCGTATTGTTCGTGCTGGCGGCACTGGGAATCTTATTGTTCAGTCTTACCAGGATCGTCAAAATCATGAGGGGGGCGGTGGCGTCCCGTCTTGAAGTCATCGTGGACCGCTACCTTTTTACCGGCACCTTCCGGGGCTTTTTCATCGGCACCGGAACCACTGCGATAGTCCAGTCCAGCTCGATCACCACCTGTTTGGTGATCCCGCTTCTGGGCGCCGGCATCGTCCGCCTGGAAAGGGTCTTCCCCTACATGGTGGGCGCCAACTTAGGCACCACCTTTACGGCGCTTTTGGCGTCCCTGGTGACCGGAGAACAGACCGCGGTGACCAT
>CAYQTK010000049.1:0-22984 GCA_964420375.1 uncultured bacterium | reverse complement strand
AAGCACTGCCGTAAACACCAAGCCATGGAGTGTACGTTTCTTGCGTGGAAGAAGATTGCTATACTCGTAATCTATGGATTCTACGGGTGTGGGCATGGACAGAATCCGGACCGTTCATTTGATCGCGGGAGCGGCCGCGGGTGTTTTTATAAGCTCGGTGCTGTGGTCTTTCGGCGTGCCCCTAAAAAGCGGCTTTGCGTCCCGGTCCCTGTTTTTCCTGGCGGGCGCGGGAGGAGGGCTTTTTCTGGCGGGCGTGATTGTACTTGTCGAGTTCCTTTTTTCGCTGGGGGGGAAATTCATCGCCCTGCCCCGGTCTCTGTCTTTCACGCTCCGGCTGGCGCCATTGCTGTTGTATCCTTTGGCGGCCGCGGTCTTTGTGCTTCTCTTCATTCCTCCTTTGAACGTGTACGGCCGTGCAGACGGGGTCTGGCTACGCGCAGGGTCATGCCTTTTGTTCGCGGTTATTGCAGGAGGAGCAGCCGCACTGGTGTTTCTGCCGCGACCACGGCCTCGCTTGCGGGCTGCGGCCGGCATGGTCTTTTTGTTGGCTGTTCTCTCCTGGTTCTGCTTTTCCGAACGGCGTCCGGAGAGCAGCCGGGGAGTTGTCCTGGTCACCATAGACACGCTGCGTTCCGATTACCTGGGCTGTTATGGCCATGAGGGCGGTGTCTCTCCCTTCCTGGACAGGATGGCAGAGAAAGGCGTCCGCTTCCGGCAAGCTTACGCCACTGCTCCGGTTACGGGTCCTTCCCACGTGGCCATGCTCACCGGCCTTTATCCCCGCCGCTCCGGGGTCATCTTCAACGGCTACCCCGCTTCCTACCCGGAGATAGACTCCATCGGCCGGGTGTTTGCCGACCAGGGGTACAACACGGCTGCCATTACCTCGCGGGTGCGGCTTAACCCTGCCGAGCTCAAGGTCCCCGGATTCCAGTATATAAGCTGTCCCGAGGTCCGGGCATTGGACACGCCGGCGAGCGAGGCCACCCGCAGAGCCGGGTTGTACATTCGCAGCCACCGGCACGAGACCTTTTTCCTGTGGGTGCATTACTGGGACCCGCACTCGCCATACTTTCCGCCGCCCGAGCACCGCAACAGGTTTGCGCCCGGCGTGCAGGGCAGAGGAGAGCCCCCCGTATGGCTGGAAGAAAAGAACATGCTCTCGGAAGACGAGCTTACAAAATACAGGTCCCTGTACGAGGGTGAAGTGTTTTACACTGACCGGAGTATTAAAAGACTCTACGATTTTACCGGCGATTGCCTGGGAGACGCGTCGTCCCTGACCTGGATATTTGTGGCCGACCACGGTGAAACCCTGGGCGAGATACAGGACAAATATGCTTATGGCTTCGGACACGTGGATTTTATCTACGAGGAGAACCTCATGGTGCCGTGGATCATGTACGGCAGGGGCATGCCCCAGGGAATCAGCGTGCTCCCGCGGGTGTCCACAGTGGACCTTGCTCCCACCTTGCTCGATCTCCTGGGTATGCCCGGCCTTCGTAAACAAGACGGCGAGTCACTGGCGCCGCTTTTCAAACCAGGCACGAGCGGCAGGGAAAAGCCGGTGTTCTTCGAGAGATGGATTCCCGAAGGCGGCCCCATTCCCCAGACCAAGGAGCCGCTCCATGGCATGATCGCGGATGACATCAAGTGGATCGGCAACCGCTCCGGACACCAGGAGCTTTACGACCTGTCCGCGGACCCGGAGGAGAGGCACGACCTTTGCGATAAGCGGCCCGGCCTGGCCGAAAAGATGAAGTCAAAATGGGAAAGGTGGGACGAACAAAACCCGGAGACCTCCCCCGACGCTGACGAGAAGCTGCCGGTCTCGGTCCAGGACTTCCGGGCACTGGGTTACTTCAAGTAAAACCTGTCCGCGCGCAAGATATTATACTCCCGTAATTTACAGGGAAAGAAATCCTTTCAATTACCAGAAAAACCGATTTAACCTCTGCTGGAGAAACGCTCCCCGGCATCGGAAATACTTAGTGCCCGTTGCGAAACGGAGGCTTTATTTACTTTTGCGGCGCTGTTTTAGGAGTGCGGCAGCAAGCTGTCCGCTTTTTCCGCCGGGAAGCAAGCTTGTCGGAAATGCTCTCCACAAGAGGCTCACAGTTTACGAGGCGCCTTTTTGTAAGTTCCGGCAAGCCGGAACTTATGAGTGCGAAAGCAAGCTTTCGGGTCTGCGTGCCTGTCTGCCCTGTCTGCGTGTCCGCACAGGCAGGCGTGTCCGGCACAGGCAGGCGGAACGCACAGGCAGGCGCACTCCTATGATGGCGTTTGTCAAGCTCACACTGATGCATAGTGTGCGAGCGACTGATATCGCGACTAAAAGTCGCTCGCACGAAGAAGATCAGTCTTGTAAGCGACGAAAACGCTTGACAGAGCACCAGTGTCTTGTCAAAAGCTTTTTGGGGAATAGAAAATAATCGTGCGAGCGGATTTTTTCGCGACTGATACCGCGATTTTCGTCTCTCGCAATAAAATTATTTTTCTTGGAGACGAAAAAAACGCTTGACAGGGCAGCAGTTGATTTCACGTGCCGCGATCCCGGCCGAAATGACTTTTTACGAGGGCATCAAGGTTGCGCCGCAAAAGTGAATAAAACCTCCGTTTCGCAACGGGCACTACTTATAACAAGGCGCTACTTGTTAAACTTCTTCTGTTCCGCTCCCAGGTTCAGGGCGCGGTCCCATGCTCTGACCGCGATGACGTGCGAGCCGGCCCCGAGGTCTTCGGGCAGTTTGAAGGAGAAACCTTCGCACTTTGTATCCAGTACGCCGTCCTTTGCCGCCACTGCTTTCCATTGTCCTCCGTCAACCGAGAACTGGATGGCGGTTATTGCGCTTACCTTGTCCACTGCTTTGCCGGTGACCTTGTCTCCCACAACGGCGAGCAGTTTTATCTCGGGCGCATTATTATCCACCAGGAACCGCTCGGATACTCCCTTTGCCCTGTGGGCCTCTTCCGGAGGATTTACCGGGGTGTCGGCGGCCTGCACCTTGACGCGGTACCATCCGTCGGGTATGGCGTGGGTTTCCCACTCGAACCTGGTTTTGGTGAGCGGCTCCTTGGTCTCGATGGGTATCCAGTTTTCCGAGCCCTCGGGCTGGAAGTAGAGTTTATAGAGCAAGGTGTCATCATCAGGGTTGTTCACCTTCCACTTGATCTTTCTCTGTGTATCATGGGATCCCTTGTTCGAGTCCTTGGAAACGGTGATGGTGACCCTCGATTTGGATTTGTCGTTGTCCTCTTCGCTGCCGTCCACCGCCACCTTTTCCACGTAATGAGGCTGGTTGTAGATACGATAGGGAATGGAAAGGTTTTTTATGACCGCTTTTGAAGCCAGTGGCCATTCGATGCGGAGTTGCAGGTATCTTGCGTCGGGGCTCCTTATCTGGCCGGGTTTTCCCACCAGGAGTTTCCAGCCGGACCATCCGCGGGAAGGGTCCTCGATGTTGCCGGAACGGGTCTTGATCTTGACAAGTCCGTCAGCCTCCCAGCCCGCCTTTCCCCAGCGGGCGGGGAAGTCGGCGTCCAGCACGGGCGTGGTATAGCTTGCCTTGCAGCTTCCCATCGGCCGGACCTTGTAAATGCCCGCGGGAGCGCCGGTACCGATATAAGCAAGGCCGTCCTCGAAAGCGAGAAGAGAGAGCACCTGGGAAGGCTCGAGATCGAATGCTATGGAGTACTCCGAGGAGTCGGGCCGGCAGCGATAGACCTTTCCTTCCTGGTCGGTGGCTACGTAAACGTCTTTTCCGGAGACCGCCATGTCGGTTGCCGCTATCTTGGGCAGGGAAATGAGCTTGCGCGCGGTTCCGCTTCCGGAGACGGCATAGACCGCGCCGCTTACCTTGCCTTTTCCGCCGGAGACGGCGCCGGAGGATATCTTGACGCGCGGTCCCTTGTCGTTTTTGTTATCATCGTCGTCATCATCCGAGTCATTGTCCTTCTTGGATCCCGACAACAACTGCGATGACTTGCGGGAAGGCGGCCGGCTGCCCACGTCCTGGTTCACCGCGGCCACCAGCACTCCCTTTCGACCGTCTTTAACAAAAGCCAGCTTCCTTACTTCCTTTTCTTCGAAATCGTGCACCACGCGAAAGCCCCGGTCTCCTTCAAGCTCGATGATGAGCCCTTCTCCGGAGGTCCCGGCATAAAGCTTGCCATTGGCGCGGACAAGACACATGACATGCTCTTCTCCGGTCTCGATCACGTGTTTTACCTTGCCGGAAGATGAGATGGAAAGGATTTTTCCGTCCGGGCCGGTAGCCGCCAGTATGCGGTCCCTGTAGAACATAAAGTCCCAGATGTACTCCTCGCCCGTCTCGGCAATCCTGTTTATCTCCCCGCTTCTCTCCCTGCGGTAGATCGCTCCGCCGGGAATTGCCGAGAACCATACCCTTCCCTCGCCGTCCTTTTTAATCCGGGTTATAGCCACGTGGTCACCGGAATGGATTTCCTCGATCCTGCCGCTCTTCATGCGGAGGAGGCGGCCCTGGTTGCCGGTGCCCAAATACACTTCGCCTGCCCTGCCGCGCGCCAGGGACCATACGCCGGAAGCGGAGACCTCGCTCTTCTTTAATGACGATGCCGGCCTTAACTCGCCCTTGCTGAATATCTCGACGCCCTGGAAATCTCCCCTGCCCCAGTCCTTGAAGCTCTCGATGTCCCATCTGCCGGTGTCGGCGGCACGGGCCGCGGCCAGCGCGAGCAGGGCAAACACCGCGACAAAGCAGACCGACTTCCAATTTGTTTCGCACTTCATGTTCTTAGAACTCTCCTTGATCCCCGGTAATTTCATCGGTTTTTCCATGTTCACTTGTTCTTCTTGTCGCGGACCACGTTCAGCTTTATCCTTTGCGAGCCCAGAATCACGTAGGGTGTTTTTATAGAGTAGTACATCTTCTCACCGGTCATGGCCGCGGCCCTGGCGTTGGAGGGCTGGAGCATGGAGATGGCGCTGGGGGGAAGGTTGCCAAGTCTTTTGCCCCTGACGTCCACGCCGGCTCCCGGGACCCTGTAAAAAATCACCAACCTGTTGGAAGGATACACTTTTCCCATGAAATCGATCATGTCGGAGACATTATGGGGATGGGCCGCATCCGGCGGAGTACGGCTTCCGCCCGCCACTTTTAAGATGATCTTATCTAAGCCGGGATGATCGGGCACGTATACCTGGAAACCAAAGTCCCGCGGCGGCTTGTTATAGGGTTTTACCGTTACCGTTACGTCCACAGTGCTGCCGGGCCGGATTTCGTCGGTATTTGTTCTCACCGATTCGATGGCGGCAATGTTGAGATGGTTGTCAATGGTGAGGTCCATGTGCACTTCTTTCATCTTTACGTCCGCAAAGGGATTCCGGGCCAGGAAGAACAAGGGCGCCAGGTATCCCATGGTGAAGTTCCTCTGCCTTACCGCGTAGATGTTCTCGAACTCGGCGTCGCCGTATCCCTCGAGCCTTATCAATGATTTGGCCCGCACAGTGGTAGCTTCCAGGTTGGGCACCGCGGAGCGTATGGCGTCTTTTAGACTGATCTTGATGATCATGGGCACCAGCGGGGGGGTGTCGGCCATCATTAATTCATAGCTTTTCTCAAAGCCTGTGCCGGGATTTTCAATATTGATATGGAAGGGAATCATGGGCGGGGCCTTGCCCACTACCCCGGATATGGCCGATTGGTGGTCGTAGTTAATCTCTCCCACTACCGCAGTGGGTGATGCCATCTTGAAGGATATCTTGTTTGTACTTATTACGGTATGGATCTTGGAAGCAACCATGGGCATTGATACGGGCCCTCCACTCAAAAAGGCGTGCCCGAAAGCCAGCATCCGCGAGCCTTTGCGATAGCTCATAGTGCCGGTGCCTACCATGGAAAGGTCTCCCAGCAGAAACGCTCCCCCCACCGCGGAGCCGGGCTCCAGGCCCTTTGCAGCCTCCATGTCCAACTCCGCGCTGCCCAGTCCTCCGCCGGCCACCGGCACCAGGTTGAAAGGCTCGAACGCCTCTTCCAGGTCCGCCATTGCCCGGCGGCTGAAACCGGAAGTGATAAGAGGAGTGGCAATGGGAACCGGACCGGAATAGTCGGAGCGGCTCCGGGAAGCACTCGCCTGGAGGTCTTCCATGGCCTCCGGTCCGGAGACCTCCGGCATTCCCCTGTCTTTAATTGCCAGCATGTGCTCGATGGGAGTGATGCCTGCCACCGGCTCGAGGGCATAAGCCCAGCTATAAGCAAGGGCGCCTGCCAGCCTGCCTTTTATGTAGATGGGGCTGCCGCTCATGCCGGCGATGATCCGCGTCTTTTCCAAATCCCGGCCTTTGCATTTGACCAGGATGATGGGCTGGTCATTCCTGAAGTTCGGCACCACGTCGATGACTTCGATCTCGAAGCGCTCGATCTGCGTGCCTTTCCATACTGACAGACCGTAACCTTTCATGCCCGGCTCGATCTCGCTGAGAGGCATGATACCGGCTTCTTCTCCTGCCGCGCCCGTCTCTTCGGGAACATGGAGAGCGGCGAAAACAAACAACAGCATCAAAACAAAAGCCCCGCCAATAAAGCGGCGTGTTGATATTAACGTCATGGTATTTCCCTTTAAGGAACACTGAAAAGCGATTCTTCCGGGTTTTCAGGATGAAAGGACATATTTTTGACCCGGCATGTCTGAAATTAAAACTAGAATGAAGCGGCGGAACTGTCAAGCGGGTCTGCGCAGCGAGGTCCTTCCGCTTATTACTCTCCGTCCTCTTCCAGCCGGAGAGTCTCCGCCTCTTCGTAGAGCTTATCGAGCTCATAAAACTCGCGGACGGGATGATAAAACACGTGAATGACCACCTCTCCCCAGTCGATGAGAATCCAGTTTCCTTCCCGCTCTCCTTCCACTCCCAGTGGCTTTGAGCGGCAGGAGTTGATGATGTTTTGTACGTTGTCGGAGATTGCTTGGGCATGGCGGGTGCTGCTTCCGGAAGCTATAATAAAGTATTCGGTGTAGTTGACCAACTCTCCCATTTCCATGACAATTACGTCAATGGCTTTGGCGTCTCTGGCCGCGCTTGCTGCTGCCAGGGCCATTTCCTTGCTGGACATCTCGGGAGGCGCCGATTTCCTGCCGCGTTGGGACCTGCTCATGGGCGCGGACTAAACCTCACTTATACAAATTGTTCTCATGAATGTACTCCATTACTCGGCGGGGAGTGAGATACCTGATCGATCTTCCGCCCCTGACCATCTCCCGGAGGGATGAAGCGGAAATATTCAAAGAGGTGACCTCGGTAAAAAAGAGCTTGTTTCCGGAGCTATGCACGAGCTCGCGGGAGTTGCCTCTCTTTTTGAACAAGGACTTGAGTTCGGCCGGAACGGTTTGCAGCCCTCCTGTCTTGGTTACCCCTCCCCTGCTGTGGACGATAAAATCGCATTCGCTGAAAATCTCCCTGTGCTTGTGCCAGGTGTTTATCTCCATAAAGGCGTCAATGCCCATAATAAAAGCAATCTTGTCCTCCGGGTACTCCTTCTTCAGCGCCCTTATGGTGTCGATGGAGTAGGACTTGCCGCGGCGGTGGATCTCGGTCTCGGACACGGCGAAGTTGGGGTTCCCGGTGACCGCGAGGTTTACCATCTTCAAACGGTGAATGGTCGACGCCATCTCGTGTTTTTCCTTGTGAGGGGGAATAGAGGAAGGCACAAAGAGTATTTTCTGCATCTTGAACCGTTCCAGGACCTCCAGCGCGGTCCGTAAATGGCCCAGGTGAATCGGATTGAAGGTCCCTCCAAAAACGCCGATATACAATTATCCCTCCGTTACGATTCCCGGACCTGGCCGTCTCCGTAAACGATGAACTTGGTGGTGGTCAGCTCGACCAGCCCCATGGGGCCGTAAGCGTGGAGACGGCTGGTGCTGATGCCGATCTCCGCTCCCAGGCCGTACTGGAAACCGTCGGAGAACCTGGTGCTGGCGTTTACCATGACCGAACTGGAGTCAACCTCCCTTATGAAACGCTGGGCCACCGTGTAGTTCTCGGTTATCACCGAGTCGGTATGGTCCGACCCGTAAGTACGGACGTGCTCGATTGCCGAGTCTATATTGTCCACTATCTTGACCGCCAGCACAAGGTCAAGGTATTCCGCATACCAGTCATCCTCGGTCGCCGGCTTGGCCATGGGGATATACTCCCGGGTGGCGGGACAGCCCCGAATCTCTACCCCCGCCCTGGTCAGAAGAGGGACCACCGAAGCAAGGAAATCCTCGGCTATACCCGCATGCACCAGAAGAGTCTCCATGGCGTTGCAAACGCCGGTGCGCTGGGTCTTGGCGTTCATCACGATGTCGCGCGCCTTTTTGGGGTTTGCGTCAGCGTCAACGTACACGTGGCAGACCCCCTTGTAATGCTTTAAAACCGGTATCCGCGACCTTTGGGCGACCCTCCTGATGAGCTCTTCGCCGCCGCGGGGGATGATAACGTCTATGTAGTCCTCCTGGTCGAGAAGGGCGTCCACCGCCTCCCGGTCCGTTGTCGGAATGACCTGGACCGCGTTCTCCGGAACGCCCGCCTTGCTCGCCCCCTCCTTCATTATTTCGCCCAGGGCCTTGTTCGAGTTGATGGCCTCTGAGCCGCCGCGTAATAGCGCGCCGTTGCCCGACTTCAAGCAAAGGCCGGCAGCGTCTACCGTCACGTTGGGCCGAGATTCGTAGATGATGCCTACGACCCCCAGCGGAATCCGCATCCTGCCGATCCACAAGCCGTTGGGACGCCGCCACATTCCGGTGACCTCGCCCACCGGGTCGGGCAAGGCCGCAACCTCGGAGAGACCGTCAGCCATGGCCTGTATACGCGAAGAAGTAAGCTCCAGCCGGTCCAACAAAGACGATGCAAGTCCCTTCTCGCGGCCCTTCTCCAGGTCCTTTTCGTTTGCCGCGCGGATGTAGGACTCACGCTCCGGCAAAAGCCCGGCTATGTTACGCAAAGCTGCGTTCTTAACGTCCGAACCCATGCTCGCGAGCTGGCGCGCATCCTGCCGCGCCCTACCGGCCATGGCAGCTACTTCTTCATAAACGCCCATGCGCTTTTGGTCCTCCTATAACAGCAAGCCTTGCCGAAGGCAAGGCCTGCAAATTCTTACCGCATAAGTGTACATGAACCCGGCCGCCCTGTAAAGGGGCAGAGGTCCGATTAGAATCTCGGGCCATAACACGGCTGACAGGGAAAAAACATAATGAGCGGCTCTTGCATGATTGCCGGCCTTAGTTCAGCCTGTACACCGCTCTTACAGGCGCATGGTCGGAGATTACGCCTCCACTCGAGTTCAGCGGATAGTCAACCGTGCTCTCCACGAGCTCGAGCTTTTTATGCACTATCCAGTCGATCTTGATCTTGCAGTCGGCTCTCTCGATCCCGGGCTCGCAGGCGCCGGTGGGCCGGTCGTTGTTTTTAAAAGAGTTCCGGATGCCGTACCTCCCCAGCTTGTCGAACATGGCCCCGAAGGAGAACTCGTTGAAGTCTCCGCCGATGATCACCGGATAAGGGGTATACTCACTGTCGTGAGCGACCTGCTTCATCTGCTCCCACTTCTCGGCGCTCCCGGCGTTGGATTCGAGGTGGACCGAGTAGACCCTGACCTTGTCGCCGCGGGGAAGCATCACAGTGGCTCCCAGGGTGACCCGCTCGCCGTAGCGGGGCTCTCCCTGCAAAGAGCCGTAGCTCTGCCAGGAGAAGGCCGAGGTATGGCGGATCACGGTAAGGTCTTTTAAGGGAAAAGGCGAAAGGATGGCGTTGCCGTGGTCTCCCTGGTTGATGACGGTCTTGTCGTTGTACTCGATGAACTCGGTTACATAAGCCATGTTCATCCCCAGCCTGCGGGCCAGCTCTTCGGCCACAAAGATGTCGCCGGTGCGGTGATGGTTCCGGTCGCATTCCGAGAGAAGCACAACGGTCGCAGGGACCTCGGCGAGCCTCTCTTCAATGTACTCAGCAACGTCCTTCCAGTAAAAGCCCCGTTCGATGTTGAAAGCGATGGCCTGAATCTCGCCGTCGTACTCGGTTTGGCCGGCGGCAAAAGAAGCCGTCACCGGCTCGTCAATGTCCCATGTCCGGTCTTTGCCGTGCGCGACCGCGGCCAGGAGGGCAATCACTAAAACAGCCAGTGCACTCTTTTTGATCCCGGTTTTCAAAAGAATTTCCTCCTTGACGCTGAACATAAAATATATTATGGTCCCATCTGACTGATTATCTTAACCATATCCGTTTGCATTAATCAAGGGGAAAGGGTAAAATCAATTTGATAATTATAACCTGCCGGTAATATAATATTCACCGTCCGGCAGGGGAACAAAGAAAGCAGTAATTTTACGGGGTGGCGACGTTTTGCCTAGCTGAAGAGGAGAGTTCCGGGGGCTAGATTTGAGTTTTAAGATTATAAAGCCGGCGCCGGGGTCACTTTTGAGGTACTTCTTGCAGTGGCTTGTCTTTCCCGGCGAGGGCAAGTACAGCTTCGTGTTTGGAGCGGGCATGTTTATGGCCGGGCTTTTCTGCGCCTCTTTCATTGCCGGCGCGGGAGTCAAGGCGTTTTCTGTAGAAACGAGTGTAAATACTTCCCGTACCATATCTTCCTCACTCGAGAACCACCCCCCAAAAAAGCCGGCTTCAACTGAAGATACAGAACCGGCCATGGGCGGGCCGCTCGAGCCCGCGAGCGGGGACTCTCTTTCCGAAACCGATTTTCAGGACGACACCCTGGGGGAGTTAAAGAAATACTCCTACACCATTGACGAGCACGACAACCTCTACACTGCGCTTCAGTGTTTCGGCGTGTCCCAAAAGAGGATTCTCTCCTGGTGCAACCTTTCCAAGGACAAGTATAACCTGGCCAGGCTCCGTCCCGGCCAGTCGCTCAGCCTTTACAAGGACGCATCCAGTAATTTCACCCGTTTCGAGCTCAACATCAACAAGAGCCAGCGGCTGGTCATCTCGCGGGAGGAGGACGACAAGGCCGAGTACGTTGCTTACATCGAGACTTTTGAATCGGAGGAGCTCGACTCATCCGAGGAGTCTCCATTTAATAGGCCGCACCCGTTGTGGGTGGACCCGGAGACGGGATACCATTATTACCGCGGCACTGTGAAAAAGACGTTTTATCAATCGGCAATGGACGCGGGCATGACCCCATCCAAGATCATGTCGGTGATCTACGTTTTCGGAGAGATCGACTTCGACCGGAGCTTGAAGCCGGGCTCGAAGTTCAGCATTCTCGTGGGGCCCGGCAACCTGGTGGGGGAGGAAGGTCCTATCCTGGCGGGCAGATTCGAGATCGGAGACGATATCTTCTGGACCTTCCGTTTCGAGGACAAGGGCAAAGTAGGATACTATAACGAACGCGGCGAGTCGGCCAAGCGAAACGGCCTGCTGTGTCCGCTGAAGTATAGCCGGATATCTTCCGGCTACACCCACCGCCGGCTTCATCCCATCCTCAAGGTCTATCGGCCGCACCTGGGCATCGACTATGCCGCCCCTTCGGGAACCCCTGTTAAGGCGGCCACTGACGGAGTTGTCGTACACGCGGGAAGAAAAGGCGGCTTTGGAAGAACGGTGGTTATCAAGCATGACAGCGGGTTCAAGACGCTGTACGGCCACCTTTCCCGCTATGCAAAAAGAGCGAAAAAAGGCAGACGGGTAAGCAGAGGACAGGTGATAGGATACGTGGGAGAAAGCGGATTGGCCACCGGACCTCACCTGGACTATCGTGTATATAAAAACGGGAAACCGATGAACCCCCGCAAGGTCACGGGGATTCCCCAGCCGCCGGTCGGCGACACTCGCGGGTTCAAGCATAAGATGAGAAAGATGAAACTGGAGCTTACCAAAGAACTTCCCATGGGACCGGCCCGTCCCTGGCCTCCACAAGAAAAAAAGAAACAGGTTGCGGACTCCGGTTCTTGACAATCCCGGCACCGCCTTTTTGATTCCCGTCCCTTCTCTCCGTCTCAGCCTCTGCATGTTTCGGTTTCAAAAGAGGAGTAAAAGCAAAGTTGATCTTCGACCTGCACGTCCATTCCACCTTCAGCCGGGACAGCCCGGTTACCGTGGAAGAGTACGCCCAAAAGACCGTGGAGCTTAAGAGCCGTTTTCCCATCCACGGCTTTGTGCTCATGGAGCACAACTACCTGGTGGAACCCGCAGAGTGCGACCTGGCGGCTTTGGGAGAGAAGTACGGCATCCTCATTCTAGCCGGCATCGAGATTGACACTTATTGGGGGCACATGCTGGTTTACGGAATTGGCGGGGAACTGTGGACGCGGATTAAACAGGGACTTCGACCGGGATCGAAGAAGACCGACCCGCAGCTACTTGCCGAAAGCGTTAAAATGGAAAAAGATATGCTAATGGTCCCGGCCCACCCTTATCGTTTCTTCATAGGTCCCGGCGAACGATGCGCCTCCCTGCCCGGCGTCGGCGCGCTTGAGGTCTTGAACGGGGCCAACGAAGACGTGGAGAACTATGCAGCCCTTGAACTGGCCATGAGAAAGGGATTGACTATGACCGGAGGCTCGGACGCCCATTTCCTGCCCGAGCTCGGCAAGTGCCTGACCGGCTTTGAAAAGCAGATTGGCTCCATGCCGGAGCTGGTGGCCGAGATCAAGGCCGGCCGCTGCCGGGCATTGACCGGGGAGCAGGTTGTGAAAGGCTGACGGATACGAGCCGATCTTTTGGGTATTAACAAGGAGCAAAAAATGAGCGAGAAAAAGCCGGAAGTCCTGGTCACCAGGCGGCTTCCTGAAGAAGGCATGAGGATGCTGGAGGATTCCTGCCGGCCCAGGCTGTGGGAGGAAGACCGCCCCATGCCCGCTGACAGGCTGAAGGAGAGAGCAGCCGGCGTTGAAGGCATAGTATGTCTTTTGTCCGATCCCATTGGCAAGGAGGTAATGGACGCTGCCGGTTCGGGATTAAAGGTCATCTCCACCATGGCGGTGGGCTACGACAACATTGACGTGGCCGAAGCCGGCCGCCGGGGCATCCGGGTGGGGCACACTCCGGGAGTTCTTACCGAGGCCACTGCTGACCTGACCTGGGCGCTGATCCTCTCCTTGTCCCGAAGAATAGTGGAAGGAGACCGGATGGTCCGCAAAGGCAAGTTCACGGGTTGGGGCCCCACTTTGCTCATGGGCGGCGACTTCTACGATAAGACGCTGGGCATAATCGGCATGGGCAGGATCGGCCGGGCGGTTGCCCGCCGCGCTTTCGGCTTCGGCATGAAGGTGCTCTATTACAACCGGAACAGGCTTCCCGAGGACAAGGAAGGCCGGGCGAGCTACGCTTACCTTTCCGCACTCATAGAAAACTCCGACTACATCAGCATCCATGCGCCTTTAAATGAAGAAAGCCGACATATTATCGGAGCCTCCGAGCTTGCCGGGATGAAAAGCACCGCCTATCTTATCAACGTGGGACGCGGGCCGGTGGTTGACGAGAAAGCAGTGGTGGAAGCTTTGCAAAACGGGATGATCGCGGGCGCGGCTTTCGATGTTTACGAGAACGAGCCAAAGCTCAGTCCCGGCCTAGCCGAGCTCGACAACGTGGTGCTGGCTCCTCATCTCGGCAGCGCATCAGTGGAAACCAGGAGTCGGATGTCGATCATGACCGCGCAAAACCTTATTGCGGGCATCAGCGGCAACCCTCTGCCCTGGTGCGCAAACCCGGAGTAGTGCGCCCCCTTCTCCTTGTTGAAAAATGCTGTTTTACGAGGCCCGGCTTAATCAATCCTTGCCGTTCGAGCCGGTCATTTCAGATTGCCAATCTACAGGAAAGACAAGCGTAAAAGTGGTGCCCCTGCCGGACTCCGACTCTACGTCCATGCTTGCGCCGTGCTTGCCGGCGATGCGTTTCACAATCGCCAGGCCCAGGCCGGTTCCCTCTCCCTTGTCCTTCCTGGAGAAGAAGGGGTCGAATATCTGCGGCAAATCAGTTTCGTCAATGCCGCAACCGGTGTCCTCCACCCGGACCGCCACCCCCTCTTCCTCTCTCCAGGCCTTCATAGTTACTGCGCCGCCCTGGGGAGGAAGGGAATGCAATGCGTTGATGGCCAGGTTGGATATCAGGTTGAAAAGCTGCTCAGCCGAGCCCTCGATCGCGGGCAGGTTCTGTTCAATGGACAGCTCGAGGTTTGCCCCCGGTCTTTTCTCCAGCTCGTGCTCCAGAGATTCCTTGACCTGGACAATAATTCGGCTTACGTCCACCTGCTCGAATCTCCCGCCTTGTGCGGAGGAGTAACTGGTAAGACTTTGCAAAAGCCTCTTGATCCGTTCTCCGGACTCGCGGATTTTTCCGGCCCGCAAGCGGCAGTAGTCGGGAAGGTTCTCATCGTTCTCCAGCGCCTGGGAGTAGAAGTTGACGCCGGTGATGGGGTTGTTGATCTCGTGGACCACTCCCGCGGCCATCTCCCCGAGGGCCGCGGCTTTCTCGGCCTGGACAAGCTGCTCCTCTAAGATGCGGCGCGTCTCCTGGAGCTCCTTGTCATGACTGATGTCGTGAATGCATCCCACTACCGCGGTGATCTCCCCCGCGGAGTTGTGCAAAGGAGACAGGGTGATCTCATGCCAGAATTTCCGGTTGGAAAGCTCGACACAATACTCCCTTTTTATTGACTCGCCGCTTTGGAAGACCTGCCGGACAAGCTCGAGCCTCTCCTGTGCTTCTTCACGCCGGAACAGCTCAAAGAAGCTCTTGCCGGTTATCTGCTCTGAATTGAAGGAGTATCTTTTCTCCATCTCGGGACAGGCCCAGACAAACTGATGTCGGCCCTGCCGGTCAAGCACCACTATGATGGTGTCCGGCAGCGAGTTCAAGACAATCCTGATATTATCCTCCCTTTCGCGGGCCGTCCATTCCGCGAGCCTGCTTTCGGTTACGTCGCGGGAGTTTATTACAACACCTCTCACTGCGGGGTCGTGAAGAAGGTTCTTGGTTACTGACTCCTGATATCGCCATGAGCCGTCCTTGTGCCTGACCCGGGCCTGGTTGGCCACCGCAATTCCCGGGTTTGCAAGTGCCTTCCTGAACTTTCGGCGGGACTCATCAACATCGCTGGGATGGAAAAAATCGAACATGTTTCTGCCCGCGACCTCTTCGGGCCGGTATCCGAACACGGTTTGGATGGAGGGACTCTGGAATATTATATTGGCGTCTTCGTCCACTGTAAGGATGATGTCGTTCACGTTCTCGATAAGAGAGCGGTAGTATCTTTCGCTCTCCTCCAGCGCCTCTTGCACCCTTTTCCTCTCCTCTATGTCCCGGAAGACTCCCAGGAAACCAGCGGGCTCTCCGTTTTCGTCGTGCAGCAATGATATGTTGGTCTCGACCCAGACCGTGTGTCCGTCCTTGTGACGGATCTCGAGGTCCAGTACCCGGTGCCAGTCGGGGTCCTGTTTTATCTTCTGGATATCTTCCTTGTCTTTTTTGAACTCCGCCATGGCGTACTCGTAAGAGTCCGGGGTCAGCATATCTTTAGCAGTCAAGTGTTTGACTTCTTCAAGGGGGTATCCGAGCATCCTTTCTATGGAAGGGCTCACATAAGTGAAGCTCAAGTCGAGGTCCGCGGTCCAGATAACATCCCGCACGTTCTCGGCGAGGAGCCGGTACCTTCTCTCGTTTTTACGAAGGACCTCCTCCGCTTTTTTGTGCTCGGTTATGTCCCTTATGGTTCCCTGGTAGGCGATGACCCTGCCGTTCTCGTCTCTCTGCACGCTGGAGGTCACCAGGCAATCGGCGATCTCGCCTCCTTTTTTCTTCAGCTTGAGCTCGTAGTCCTTGACCGAGCCTTTGTTGTCGATCTTTTTCATAAAGGCCTGCCGGTCGCGGGGCATATGGTATAGCTCGGAGACGTGCATGCCGATCAGCTCGTGGCGTTCATATCCGGAGACCTCGATCAGTGCGGGGTTTACGTCCAGGAGGATGCCGCTCTTGGTGACCACGTAAACCGGCTCGCGGGAGTACTCGAACAGAGTCCGATAGCGGTTCTCGCTTTTGCGGATTTCCTTTTCCGCTTTCTCGCGGCGGGAGATGTCCCGGACCACTCCCAAAAAAGCCGCGGGCGCTCCCGCAGCGTCGCGGATCACGGATGCGCTCACGTCCGCGGGATAGGAGGTCCCGTCTTTTCTCAAGACATCATAGTTGATGCTGTAAACAGCTCCTTCTTCCAAAAACTTTTCCAGGTAGCGGGCGGCCCTTTCCCGGTCCTTGGGAGCAATAAAATCCAGGATGTGTTTTCCGGTTACTTCGTCCTCCCCTCGGGCGCCGTAAAGCTCCACTCCTCTCTTGTTTACCATGATAATGATGCCGTTTATGTCAGAGACGGTAACTCCGTCCGGCGAGGTCTCCACCAGCTTCCGGTACCTCTCCTCGCTCTCCCGGAGCGCGTTCTCCACGGCCTTGCGATCGGTGATGTCTATCATGCATAGCAAGGTCTGGTCGGTTAAAGGCTCGAAGCGCATGAACCACTCCGTTGTCAAGATGTCTCCGCCGGCATCCTTTATCTCCAGCTCGAAGCGGGAGGGAGCGTCAAAGCCTTTGCATAAAAGTTCCATGTACCTGGCGATACGCGATCCATAAGCTTCGTCGTCAATGAGCTCGACCAGGTACAAGGACCCTTCCGCGGTTTTGTCCACGCCGGTCATGGAGTAGAAGGGCTGGTTGGCTGATTGGAGCACTCCCTTGGTATTCAGCCATGCCAGGGGAACAGAGGCCTTCTCGAACAGGCTCCGGTACTTCTCCTTGGCTTCTTCCAGCTCGGCAGTGCGCTCTTCGACCCGCTTGTGGAGGTCTTCGGAGTAATTGCGGAGCTTGTCTTCCAGGTCGCGGCTGCGGGTTATGTCCTGCATGGAGATGATAAGGAGGGGCCCCTCTTCGCCGGCTTCAAGGGGAGCGGCATTAATATCCAAGAACAGCTCGTCCATGTTTTGCGGCTCGAGCCGCATGCTGCGGGCCTCGATGCCCGCGCCCGCCAAAGCGTCCTGGATGAGTACCGCCAGGTCCGCGGCAGAGGTCGCGCTGAAAAGATCAAAAATATGCATGCCTTCGAGCTCGCCCCCGAAAGGACGGAGTATCTCATTCGCCTTGGGGTTGGCTTTCAAAACTTTACCATCCCGGTCAATAACAAGCAGCGTTTCCTGGGCTATCCGAAGCAGCGATTCGCCAAACTCGTCCAATCTGATCATGTGATGTCCCGCATTCCGTAAAAAAGAGCCTTTCGAGGCTTTGGAATATGGCCAAGACGACCGTTATTTTTCTTTGCCGTCGTCGTCTTCATCTTGGCCGGCACTACCCGGCTTTGGAGAGTCCTCTTCCGGCGCAGGCTCGCCCGACTGCTCGGAGGAGTCCTCCGAGGACGGAGCTGACTCGCTTTGCGATCCCTTGTCCTCTGCGCTTTCCACTTCGTCTTCCCCGGAAGCATCCTCCCCTTCGTTAAAGGGCAGCTCGCCCTGGACGCCGCTCTCGGAAAGCCGCTCCTCCTGGATGTCTTCCATCTCCTTCAAGGTGGGAAGATCGGCCAGGCTCTTCAGCCGGAAGAACTCCATGAACTTCCTGTCGGTGGCGTAAATCAAGGGCTTGCCGGGCACGTCCTTCCTGCCCGCTATCCTGATGAACCCGTACTCGAGCAGCGTCTTCAGAACTCCGCCGCTGTCAACGCCGCGTATCTGGTCTATCTCCGCCCGGGTTACCGGCTGCTTATAGGCCACAATGGCCAGGGTCTCGATGGACGCCCGCGACAACCGCACCGGCCGGGACTGGAGCAGCCTTCCCACCCACAGCGAGTTCTCGGAAAAGGTTTGAATCTGGTATCCGCCGGCAACCTCGGAAATCCGCAGGCCCCGCTCGGGGGAATCCCATTTTTTTATCAGCTCTTCCAAAGCCTCCTGGATTTCGCCGCGGCCGGCTTCGGAGATGACCTCGTTCATCCGCTTTAAAGACAAAGGCTCGCCCGCTACAAATAAGAGGCTCTCCAAAATGGACTCTATCCGCTCCCTTTCCAAAGTCAACTCCTGTTTTCCTCGATCTTGGGCATGTTCTCCGCAAGCCACTGGTCGTCAATGATCACCGACCGGACCAGGTAGATGGTGGTAAACGGCTTCTCCTGGTGGGCCTTGACCACCCGGAGACGGACCAGCTCCAAGAGAGCCATGAACGTGGCAACGATCATGGAGCGGGAGGTGGCCTCTGTAAAGAGCTGATCAAAGGTGATGCTCTCCTCGTCCTTGAAGATCACCAGGATGTCGTTGATCCGGTCCATGATCGAGATGCGGTTGCGGTTTATCTCGTGATAGCCGTCCAGGTCAGCCCGGTCAAGTACGTCCTTGAAAGCCTCCAGAAGCTCGAATACCCCGACCTCGGTAAACGCGGTCTTTTCTATGCCCGCCTCCGAAGCCGCCTCCTCCATGATCTGCCGGGAAGGGGAACGCGTGAAGACCTCCCTGCCCAGAACCGGCCGGGCAAGCAGGTCCTCCGCAGCCTCCTTGTAGCGCTGATAATCGAGAAGACGCTGCACCAGCTCGGCCCGCGGGTCCTCTTCCTCGCCCTCCTCTTCGAGCTCGTCGCGGGGAAGCAGAAGCCGCGATTTGATCTGCGAAAGAGTCGCAGCCATGACCAGGAAGTCGCCGGCCACGTCAAGGTTCAAGCTCCGCATGATCTCCAAATACTCCATGTACTGCTCTACGATCATGGCGATGGGTATGTCGTAGATGTCAACCTCGTTTTTCTTGATGAGGTAAAGCAAAAGGTCCAGCGGCCCCTCGAAGACCTCCAGCTTTACCCGGTATGTGTCCTGGTCACGCATGATTTCCGTCAGCTTAAATTGTCTCCAAATAAAAAGAGGTTGTCCACTACAGGTCTCTCAAGCCATCTTCATGGCATCGCGGACCATGTCCATGGTCTCGGAGGCGAACTCCCTTGCCTTTCGGTTGCCGGACTCGAGCACCTCGCTGATCTCATGGGGATGTTTTTCGTAGTAAGCCCGTTTCTCCCGCACCCGCGCCAGCGAGTCCACGATACGGGGAACGAGCGCTTTCTTGCATTCGATACAGCCGATTCCCGCGGACCTGCATCCATCGGCCGCCCACATCAGGGTCTCGTGATCCGAGTAGAGCTTATGGAGGTCATAGACCGGGCATACCTCGGAGTCGCCGGGATCGTTTCTGCGTTTTCTGGCCGGGTCGGTTATCATGGTTTTTATTTTTTTCTCGATGGACTCGGGGCTTTCCGCCAGGAAGATGGAGTTGCCGTAGGACTTGCTCATCTTGCGGCCGTCGGTGCCGGGGACCTTGGAGGCCTTGGTCAACAGTGCTTCCGGCTCGGGAAAGACCTCGCTGTAAAGGCCGTTGAAGCGCCGGGCGAACTCCCTGCTTAGCTCGACGTGGGCGAGTTGGTCTTCTCCCACCGGCACTGCGTGCGCGCGGTACATGAGGATGTCCGCGGACATGAGCACGGGGTATCCCAGAAAGCCGAAGGTGGAGAGGTCCCGGCCGGTCTCTTCCTGGAACTGCTTGTAAGAAGGGACCCGCTCGAGACGGGCCACTGACGCGAACATGCCCAGAAGCAGAAAGAGCTCGGCATGCTCTTTTATGGCCGACTGCACGAACAGCACGCTGGTCTCCGGGTCAAGCCCTACAGCCAGCCAGTCCATGACCATCTCGGAGATGGCGGGCCGGATTATCTCCGGCCGCTCGAACTCTGTGGTCAGAGCATGCCAGTCCGCTACAAAGTAATAACACCGGTAGTCCTTCTGAAGCTCGACCCAGTTTACCAGCGTACCCCAATAATGGCCCAGGTGAAGCGAGCCCGTGGGGCGGGCTCCGCTCAAGACTCTGTTCACTTCCAACTCAGCTTTCCCCCTGTTTCAAAAAATATTATAACAACCGAAACCCTTGCCGTATCGAGCAAAACAAACCCGGTGCTCTGTCAAATGCTTCTCGGGGAATAGAAGAGAACCGTGTGAGCGGCTGATACCGCGATTTTCGTCGTCCCTGTTCCCCTTTTTTCGAGTGACAAAACACTAGTTAGCGCCTGTTACGAAACGGAGGTTTAATTTACTTCTGCGGCGCTGTTTTGGAGTGCGGCAGCAAGCTGTCCGCTTTTTCCGCCGGGAAGCTTGCTTGTCGGAAATGCGCTCCACAAGAGGCCCACAGTTTACGAGGCGCCTTTTGGTAAGTTCCGGCAAGCCGGAACTTATGAAAGCGAAAGCAAGCTTTCCTGTCTGCCCTGTCCGGCACAGGCAGGCGCACTCCCAAAACGGAGTCTTGCAACGGGAACTAGTGCTCTGTCACTCGAAAAAAGGGGAACGGATCCAATGAAGATCGCGGTATCAGCCGCTCGCACGATTATTTTCTATCCCCAAAAAGCTTTTGACAAGGCACTAGTTACAGAATATCAAAAAGGCCGTCCGGACTTTAACCTGTTTATAAAACAAGGACCTCCACCCGCTTAGCCATTATAAGACAACATTCGGAGCTGCGCCACCCAGAACCAGGGACGTGACTAATTCTATGGGGACCCCTATAATATAATAGAATACGGGTATATGAAGCACGAAAGACATTACGATAAGTCCGATGAAAATGTAGGGGCCGTACTGCAGGTAAGGCTCGAGCTGCCTGCTCAAGTCGGGTGGCAAAAGCGCCTCGAGGATATGACCGCCGTCCAGCGGCGGGATGGGGATCAGGTTAAAGAAACAAAGCCCCACGTTGAGCTGCGCGCCGATTAAAACGAGTTGCAGCATCGTCTGCGTGGTCTTGCCGGAAGGATCGGCGGACCCTGCTAATATCCGGAAGACGAGCAGAAGGAGTATGCCCAGCACCAGGTTCGAGCCGGGACCGGCGCCGCTTACCAGGAGGTTGTCCCGACGGGGGTTCCGGAAACGGGTGGGGTTCACCGGCACCGGCTTGGCCCATCCGAAATGAATTATAAAGAAAGCGATCAGTCCCATGGCGTCTATATGCACCAGGGGATTGAGACTGACGCGACCCTCCAAGGCAGCGGTGTCGTCCCCCAGAAGATACGCCGTGCCTGCGTGCGAAAACTCGTGGATGGACAGCGCCAAAAGCATGTTGGGGATAAAAAGCAGGTAAAACAATATCTCCGCATTATCTAACATACAAGCTCCAAGTTTAGAGAAGATATCAGAAAGCAGGGCTGGTTGCAATTCACTGCCAGACGCCATCACCGACTTTCAGCCCGCTTTGAAGTCCTTTCCCCAAGCTATTATACTTCTAATTGCAATGAAGCCCGCCCTTATTATCTGTCCTTTCTTCACCAACGGTGACTGGCCGCCGCTGGGCACAGCCTGCGTAAACGGGGCATTGCGGGCGGCCGGCATGGAGCCGGTGTGTTTTGACCTGAACTACGACGCCCTCCGCGAGCTGCCGGGCGAGCTCAATTTTTACCGTCAGCTTATCAACATGGGCCATGCCGGCGACCGGGTGGTGTTTGTCCTCCGGCCGGAGCTTTTGTTGAGCTTTTTGTACCGGGAGGACCATCCGGGCATGAGCTGGGGAGTGGAGCCGGAAGAGCAGCCGGCCGCGGCATCCCTGTACCTGGGACTTAAACAGGCGGTCTCCCGGCAGGCCGACCTTATCATGTCGCACCGGCCGGACGCGTTTTTGTTCTCCACCTATATAAGCAATCTCCTCTGGAGCATGATGCTGGCGCAAGAGCTCAAAGCACGCGCGCCGCACACATCCCTTGTCTTCGGAGGTCCCGGCACGGGCCTTCCCGAGGTCCAACGGTTTGTGCTGGCAACGGGTTTGGCTGACGCAGTGGTTTGCGGAGAGGGAGAGAGCACCGCGGTTGATCTTTGCCGCGGCCTCGAACGCGGCTCCGGCAAGGACGTGCCCGGCGTGGCCACCCTTGGGGACGGCGAGATAAAGTTAACTCCGCGCAAGCCCGCTTCCCTGTCCGAGTTCCCTTCTCCAAGCTTTGAGGGGTTTCCCCTTCCCGGACTTGAAGTGCGAGATTATGAGCACAACCGGCCCAATCCCTTCCGCACTCCCTTTTTCACCGGCCTGCCCGTATACAGCTCGCGCGGGTGCGTCAACCGCTGCGCTTACTGCTCGGAAAGCGCCTTTTGGAGGACCTTCCGCTTTCGCGAGCCGGAAGCAGTCTTCGATGACTTCCGCCGTCTTTACGAAGCGTACAACGAGGATCACTTCCTTTTCGGGGACAGCGCAGTTAACTTTAAACCGGACTGGCTCCGGAGATTTACGGAACTCATGTCCGGCTCCGGACTTGACACCACCATTTGCGCTTACATGTTCGCCGGCCCGGAGATAGACCGCGACATGGCGGAGGCCCTTTTCAAGGCGGGGTTCAAGTACATCACCCTGGGAATCGAGACCTTTTCCGCACGGCTTCGAAAGACGGTCAACAAGCGCTATGACGGTGACGAGCTGTTCTCGTGCATATGCTCTTTGACGCGAGCCGGCATCCACGTAAAGGCCAACCTGCTGGTGGGCTTTCCGGGCGAGACCGACGATGACGTGGAGGACTCGTTGCAATACATAAGGCGGTGGCATGAGTTGAGCGAGACCGAGCGCGGGCCGGGAAGACTGTACTGGGACGCGGGCCATCCTCTGCGCCTGGAAGCCTACTCCGACCTTTACAACCGGCCCGGCGAGTATGAAATCAGCGTGTTTCCCGGTCCCATGCCGCGGCTGCCCGATGTCCTCCAACAACTGTATCATTTGCTCCAGCCTTTCTTCCAAAAATGGACAACAGCCTCGCATGCCGAGGTTCTAAAGCGCAGCACCATAATGCAAGACCTGGTCCGGAAAGAAACCGATTAAAGGCTTTATATAAAGCCGGCTTTGGTATTTGTCCTTCATGGCGATCGCATATCCTTTTGAACTGAAAGCGTTTTTTGAGGGGGCCTCCTTTGGTGAAGGATGTTCATTCGGGCCTGCGACATGAAAGGGGGTTTTTAGGCGGAGGCCGCTTTTTGCTCCCAGA
>CAYQTK010000048.1:0-23616 GCA_964420375.1 uncultured bacterium | reverse complement strand
GCATCTCCGACAAGCAAGCTTCCCGGCGGAAAAAGCGGACAGCTTGCTGCCGCACAAAGAATCTGTGGGCGGTCGGGGCACAATACAGGGAAATTGGTGCTGTAATATCAGGATGTTGGTTCAACTTCAGCCCTCCTCCGTCCCCCGGGGGGAAGCGACAGCATGGGTTCAGGAACACAAGCACAAGAGCAAGGGCGCCCCGACAAGCACAACGCCCCGTGCCCCTTAACCACCAAGGTTGTAGCGGATCACATTAAAATTTATAAGCTTCAGTCGCGACTGAAAGTCGCTCGCACGAAGAAGATCTGTCTTGTAAGAGATGAAAAACGCTTGACTGAGCACTAGCATAATCATTTGATTTTTGCAAGCGCCGGCAAGAACGAGCTTTAACCCATACATACGCCCCTCCCCTATGCCAGGCTGTAAGGAGAGGACATGAAGCTGCGGGATTTTATTGTTTTGTTGGGTATGGCGGCATTGGTGTCTTTTGCAGCAATTGCGCAGAAGGGCCCCAAGTCCGGTGAAGAGCTGAAGGGAGCTTACGGCTACGACAAGTTCGACAAACCGGAGACCTGCCGGCAATGCCACACCGGGAACGGCAACGGGCTGCTGGCGGAGATAACCGTGCTTCCCAAAGGACCGGACGGCAAATGGTACGTGTCCGCGCTCTATAATGATATGGCCTCCGACTACGAGCAGGACGGCGTCAATGTCATGGACTACCAGACAGCGACCGCGGCCGTCCATTACCTTTTCGCCAGGAACGTCCGGGCAAGCGCAGAGTATACCTATATCATCCGGGGCCTCTCCAGGGGCGATGACTGCCGCGACCGAAGCAAGTACTCCATAGGCGTTGTTGCCGCTTTCTAAAGTCCTCCTAAGCGCATGCTCCGGCTTGACTTGACGTGTGAACAACAGGTATGCTTGAGGAGAATTGAAAACATTTTCTTCAGCGGGAACAGACACACTATACAGGCTTGAGCATGAAAGGGGCGTGTTATGAAGAGAGCTCACAAACCCGTGGTCGTTTTTTTGCTGGCCGTATTTTCGGTCTTTTTTGGAGGTTGCGACCTTATCGAACAGGCGGACCAGATAAAGGAACGGGTCGACAATGCGGACTACGAGCTCAAGCGCGCGGTGGAAGAGGAGGTCGAGAAGAAGCTCGACGAGAAAGTAAACGAGCTCCGGGAGGAAGGCGCCGACAAGAAGATGATCCACAAGGCCATGGGCAAGGAGCCGACCGGCGCCGGCGCCATGAGCCTGCGAAACGGCAAAAAGGTCCGCTTCAAAAGCATACTGAACTTCCGGACCATAATCGGCAAAAGCTCGGGCAAAGACATTGTAATGCCCGTGGACGAAGTGAGTGAGATCGTCTTTTTGTCCTCGGACCGGACCTGTGGAGTGCCCGAACCCCGGAAAGGAAAGGTCGGCGGCAAATGTCGGCTCCGGGTGCAAAAGTCGGGCGAAAAGTCCGTGACCATTGAAAGCGCGGTCATTGTGCTGCACGACTCCGGAAGGAAGCTCGACCAGTGCGAGTACCTTGCCAAGGTAAAAGGCTCATTAAAGTCTCCTGAAAAAACCATGGGTATGAGCAGGATAAAAAGTATAGACTTCGAGAAGTAGACCCGAACTCGAGCGCCGGCGAAGACATCTGTAATAAGCCTAACAGGGGATACTTCCGTCTAAGCAATGTTTCCATTTCAGGGCCTTGCCGGCAAAGAACCTTTCCCGGAAAGCGCAAGGACTATTTCTCTTTGCCGCCGACTCCTTTGATGCGCTCCAATGCTCCCTTGAAGACAACCCCCGACTCTAGCTCCACGTTATAGCGGGAGTTCAGGTCGCCGCCCGACCTCAGTCTTTTAATTGCTTCCTTGCCAAGGGACGCCTCATACTCGAAAACAACCTTTTTCGAACTCTCTTTGTCAAGCGTGAGCTCTTTCTCCTGCCGCAGGGATTTGCCGTCGCTGTTCGTAAACGTGCAGGTAAAAATGCGCGAGCCACCAAAGTCGCTCTTATTCCTGACACGCGCACCAACCTTGAAAACAACAGTGGTGAGACCCTCCATATCCCAGTCTATCCAGGTCTTTTCTATGTCGAACTCCGGGAAAAGGATTCCTTCCCACACACCCGCGCGCTCGCTCCACTCGTAGCCCGCAATAACGCCGATGAGCACGACCGCTAAAATAGAAATCTTGATAAATGTCTTCATGGCCATTCCTCACTCAAGCGGGATCTTTTCCCGGTTATTTTTACAAGCGGGCGCGCCGGTGTCAAAAACGGGCTACTAAAGAAGACGGATGGTCTCATCCTTGAGTCGGAAAACAGTCTTTCAAGTCTAATGGAAAAAGCGGCCTGCCCGCGTGCTGGGACCCGGCTGCCGCGCAACCGGCCTTGATATCAACAGGGAGTTTACCAAGCTTGCCGCTGAAGCCGCGGCTGATGCAGGACTCCGTGAAAGGACCGACTTTGTGTGCGCTGATGTTTGTGATATGCCGTTTTTAAAACAACCTTTGACTGGGCTATAAGTAATGATTGCGTGGGGGTGTGCGACATATTTGGTGGCTGTTGCGCCGGCCTGCTTTTGGGGATGCTGTTCTGATAGTATCCAAGATCATCAGGAGGAAGACAGGGGCAAGAGCGAAGGAGGGATTGGAAAGAGAAGGAAGCCATTGTTGGAAAAGCCTGAAGCGTGCAGGGAGCTCAGGGAGGGCAGCCCACGCGGTTTTGTACTTGAAACTGCGTGGGTGGCAAAGCCACAGGCCGGGTGTTCCCAAACCATGCCATCTCCCCGGCATAGTAAGTTGAGATCAGTCCTTTACAACAAACATTACTCCGGATGGAGGATAAGGGTTCAGTTGGGTAGTGTCTTGTCAAGATTAAAATGACGCATACCGTGTGGGCGAGGAAAATCGCGATTTCCGTCGCTCGCACTAAAATCATTCTTCTTGGAGGCAACAAAAATCGCTTCACTGCTCGTGTTTTGTCAAATGCTTCTCGAAGAACAGAAGAGAATCGTGCGAGCGGCTGATACCGCGATCTTCGTCGGCCTTGTTCCCCTTTTTTCGAGAGACAGAGCACTATGTAACCTGCTTCGGGTGTGTCCGTCACCATCTGGCCTGCCGGCGTGTCATCATGGGGAGGCGTTCAGCCCGTTGGTTTGCCGCCCACGCAGTTTCGAGGACGAAACTGCGTGGTCCACCCGGGAGGCAATGACCACCCAATATGTCGCAGGCCCAGATGAATGAAGGATGTACTGTGATCAGCTCGGGCTGTTTATAAACCCGGTTTGACTCCGCTTCCCGCATTGGCTATATTTATGCTAAAGACAAGGTTAGCGCTTAATTTGATATGAGCCCAAAAGTTCTCATCGGAGATGGTCAGCTTTCAGTGGCCCAGGCCATGTCCAGCCTTCTATCCCGTTACAATATCGACTCCGAAGTCTGTGAAGACGGGATCGAAGCGCTGAAGAAATACGCTGAAAAAGCTTATGATCTCGTGATACTGGGAATCGAGCTTCCCCGCATGTCGGGAATCGAAGTAACCCGTAAAATAAGGGCCGCGCCACAGGGAAAAGCGGCAAATATCATCCTGACGACCTCTACCTACAAAGGCGAACAATATCGAAAGAAAGCAAGAGAGACTCTGGGTGTACTTAACTACCTGGAAAAACCTTTCAGCCGGGAAATTTTCCTGGATGCCATAAGAAGCGCATTAAACATGGCTAGAGAAGAATCCACGGACAAAGACCTTCCCGCTTCACCAGGGGGTGGCCGCCCTACAACCACGGAAAGGGAACCCAGTCAACCTCCCTCGTCAGTCACCCCCCCCCGAGCCTCCAGCAAAAAAAACGAGGAAACCAAACCGGTTGCCGGAATCAAACCCCGCTCCGCGCTGCAAGGAAACCTCAGCACCCATCCCCTGTCCAAGATACTGCTGGAGGCCAAGAGAAAGAGGATCACCGGGGTCTTCTACCTCTCCGGAGACGGCGAAGACCATACAGTGGTCTTTTTGAACGGGCTGCCGGTCACCCACCACACCTCGAAGATGGACGCCTCGTTTGGAAACTATCTCTTCTGCAGGGGAAAGATAAGCCTCATGGAGTACCAGGTCTACCAGAGCAACTACGAGAACTCGACAAACCCCGACGATATAGTAGTAAAGATGGGATGCATGCTTCCCCGCGATTATTTCGCGGAATGGACGGGCTTCCTGGAAGAGTCCCTGATACAGCTTGCAGCCTGGCAGAAAGGTGAGTTCACTTTTCAGCTCTGGCCTCACCTGCCGGAAGGAACACCTTCTCCGCAGACCAACTTGGCCCACGTTATTCACCAGGCATACAAGCTCCACCAGCCGCAACAGAAGGCACATGAGTTCCTGGAAAAGATAAAGGACAGGTTCCCCGTACTCACCAGCCGTTTTTACGATTACCAGATGCATCTTCTGGTCGAGCCTTTCGAGTCCATTTTCTTTGACCGGGTCGACGGCGAGCACAGGCTTTCCGAACTGCTGCCGGAAGACGATGCGGAGCAAGAGAAGCTTGTCCGGGTCATGGGCGCATACATCAGCCTGGGAATGGTGGAGATGTGGGACCGGCCGTCGAAGATGGAGCTGGAAGCGCCTTTCCCGGTCCGAGACAGAATATACGACAGCAAGGAGTCGCCGGCAGAGCCGGAGCCTGAGGACGAGGAGATTCAGGAGGTCGAGACTGCCGAAGAAGAGCACCCCCCCAAAGAGGAAGGATTCGACGACCTGATCGACGACCTGGAAGACACCCTGGGTGACGTGATGGCAGAGGATCAAACCTCCCCCCAACCAAAGGCGGACCAGGAAGCTCGACAGGAGGAAGAACAGCAACAAAAAAGGCTTGAAGAAGAACTACTCCGGTTTTACGAAGAGGCCAGGAAAAAGAACTACTACGAGATTCTGGGCATGAAGATGCACGAGTTCAGCTTCTCGAAGATGAAAGACGAGTATTTTAAGCTGACCAAGAAGTTCAGCCCGGAAAACTTCATATCGAGCTCCGGCGACGTACTGGCCAAGGCGGAAGAAGCTCTCAACGTCCTGGCTACGGCTTACAATACGCTATCCAACGTGATCAGCAAGGAAAAGTACGACGAGATGCTCTCCGCCAAAAAAGGCCCTTCCGGCGTTCCCGGAGACAAGGACCATGACAGGATGCAGGCAGAGGTCGCCTTCCAGTCAGGCATGGCCTTTATGGAAATGAACGACTGGGACGGAGCGGAAAAGTCACTGGCGCAGGCCATGTCACTCCAGCCCGACCAGCCGGAAATAATGGCCCACTACGCCTATGCACTCTACAATAAGAACCGCCAGTCAAAATCCGTGCAACAGAGAGTTGAACAGATACTCCACCAGGCACTGCGAATAAAGCCCAAGTGCGCACCCGCCCTCGCCTATCGCGGCATAATGCTCCTGGACGATGAAAAGGTGTCCCTTGCAGAGTCCGACTTTAAAAAAGCGCTTTCCGTAAACCCCCGCTACAAGGTGGCGCTGAAGGGAATGAGGGCGGTGGAAAACAAGCGCCAGCAGGAAAAGAAAGGGATTTTTGGAAGGTTCAGGAAATAACCGCACTGTAAAGGAACGGCCGTCTGTTGAACGCTACCCGTACCTCTGCTAACTTAAACTTGGGGTAGTTCCCGTCCATGAAACCTTCTTTAACAAACCGGCCGGTGGAAAAGGTCATGCTGGTGTTTCCGCCGGTGACCATCTCCCGTCTTTACGACAAGATGTGCTGCATGCCCATGGGGATAGCCTATCTGGGAGCGGTGCTGCGCGAATGTTACGATGTGCGACTTCTCGACTCGGTGGTGGAAGGACACAATCTCGAACGCGAAGTCGAGGACCCCCGGGTTTTCCAGTACGGGCTTTCTCCGGAAATGGTCACCGACCACATCCGCGAGTATGAGCCCGACGTCTTGGGGCTTAGCTGTCTTTTCAGCAGCCAGTTCCCGGCAGTGGCCGAGATAGCGCACCGGGTCAAGAAGTGGAACCCCGAAACCGTTGTCGTCACCGGCGGCACCCATCCCACTTTTCTTCCCCAAAGGTGCTTGAAGGAAGAAGAGATAGACTACATTGTGATGGGCGAAGCCGAAGAATCTCTGCCCATGCTGCTCGGGTCGATCCATGCCGGCAAGGGCTTCGAGCATATCGACGGACTGGCATACCGCGAGAACGGCGACATCAAAGTACAGGAAAAGACCTCGTGGATACAGGACCTGGACAGCCTGCCCTTTCCGGCGCGGGACCTGTTGCCCGTCGAGAAGTACTTCAAGATCAACGTGCCGTTCATGTTCTTCTCCAAAAGCCCCCGCAACATGAGCTTCATTACCTCGCGGGGGTGTCCGTGCCGCTGCAACTTCTGTTCGAGCACCCGCTTCTGGGGCGGCCGGCAGAGGAAGCGCTCGCCGGAGAACGTGCTTGCCGAGCTCGAACACTTAAAGAGCCGCTACGGCATCGAAGAGGTCAAGTTCGAGGATGACAACCTGACCGTTGACCGGCGGAGGGCCAAGGCCATCTTCCAGGGCATGATCGACCGCGAGCTGGATCTTGACTGGAACATGCCCAACGGCGTCATGGTCAAGACCCTGGAAGACACCGAGCTTTTAAGGCTCATGAAAGCATCCGGCTGCTACGAGGTCATCATGGCTTTTGAAAGCGGAGACCAGTACGTGGTCGACAATATCGTCAACAAGCCGCTGGACCTCGAGAAGTCGCGCGACATCGTCAAGAACGTGAAGGCCATGGATATCGACACCCACGCCTTCTTTATAATCGGATTCCCCGGCGAGTCCCTGCAGCAGATCAAGAACACCTTCGCCTATGCCCGCTCCCTGAAGCTCGACAAGTTCTACGTGTTCATCTTCAATCCCCTGCCGGGGACCCCCCTTTACCAGGAGTGTCTCTCCAGGGGCCTTATCAAGGACGAGTTCCAGACGGAAGAGACCTGTTATCTCATCTCGGGTTTCTCTACTACCGAATGGACACCCCGGATGCTCGAGTCAATGCAGAAGCGCGAGTACTGGAAGGCGGCTTTCGCCAGCCTCTTCCGAAATCCCCGCAAGTTCTTCGGGAAGTACGTAAGAAGGGTCATGCGGCCGGACGAGATAAAAACCCTCTATCACATTGCCGTCTCCATAGTGCGCGGAAGCTGAAACGCGGGGTGTGAAAAGATCATGAGAACCCATATCCGCAAAAGTTGTTCAACCGACAATTGCGCCCGCGTGTATAACTCCGCTTTTTCAAAACCGCATTCCCTGACACCATGGTAATCGAAAGCCTGCAACGAGACCTTGCCCGGATCATCTCCGGCGAGGTCTTTACCGATCCCGTAAGCCGCGAGATATATGCCGGTGCCGCCTGCCTCTACCGCATCGTCCCCCTTGCAGTAGTCAGACCGATCAATGCGGAAGAAGCCGCCCGGGTCGTCGAGTTCGCAGCAACAAGGGGCATAACCGTAACACCCCGCGGGGCGGGCACGGCTGTGGCCGGACAGACCCTGGGGGAAGGAATCATTATAGACCTTGCCGCACATCTTAACCGCGTCATAGAAGTTGATGCCGAGAAAAGAACGGCAACGGTCGAGCCCGGCGTTATTCTCGGTGAACTCAATAAAGAGCTCGAAGCACATGGCCTCGTGTTTCCGCCCGATCCATCTTCAGGCGACTACGCCACAGTGGGCGGAATGATAGCTAACAACTCATCCGGAGCGCACGCACTGAAGTACAGGGACACCAGGCATTGGACATCGCGTCTGAAGTGCGTGCTCGCGGACGGAAGCATCACCTGGCTGGATAAAAAGCCGGTCATGCCGGAGCGGACCGCCCATGAGTCGGGCATCTTCGAGAACCGCATCTATGGCGGACTGCCGCCGCTTCTTCATAATTACAGCGAAGACCTGGACAGAGAGAGGCCCGTGGTTTTGAAGAACAGCGCGGGCTACCACGTGTGGGACCTGCTCCATGGCCGGCTCTTAGACCCGGTCCCGCTTATGGTGGGCTCGGAAGGGACATTGGGGCTCGTGGTTAAAGCAGTGCTCGAGCTGGCTCCACTCCCCGCTGAGCGCAGGGCCGTGCTCATCGCAACGAGATCACTCGAGGGCGCGGTCGCTGCAGTAGAGGAGCTCAGGAAGCTCTCCCCTGCGGCCATCGAGATCATGGACCACATGTTTATCCGTACCGTGCGCCAGTACCGGCGCGACCTGCGCGAGCTGCTGCCCGAAAAGGTGCAGGCCATCCTCCTTGTCGAGTTCGAGTCGGAGGAGGAAAACGAGCTTGAAAGCCTTGTCTCCCGGGCAAGAAAAGCAGTAAACGCGGACGACCGGGAAGTGGTCCTTTACAAGGCCGCTAAGGACGAGTCCGAGTCCCGACTGTTGTGGACCGTCCGCAAGGCTGCATCGCCCATCCTCTACCGCATGCCCGGAAAGCGACTCACCCGGTTCGTGGAAGACGTGGTGGTTCCGCCCCCCCAACTTGCCGAAGCCATCCGGGGAATTCGCGACATATTAAACAAGTACGACACCGAGGCGCCAGTACTAGGACATGCCGGGTCAGGAAACCTCCATCTCAACCCGCGACTCGACTTGACCGATCCCCAAGACCGCCAAAAAATGAAGCGCATCGCCAATGAAATCTATGAACTCGTCATAGCTCTGCAAGGCTCCATTACCGGCGAACACGGAGACGGAATACTGCGTGCGCCATACGTGAAAAAGCAGTTCCCCGCTCTATACCCGCTTTTTAAAGAGATCAAGCAACTGTTCGACCCCCAAGGCATCTTGAACCCGGGTAAAATCTTGAGCCGGGATGACGAGATACCCCTCGAACATCTGAAGCACAAAGGCAGGCCCGAGCACGGCAGAGCCGGAGCTTTGCAGGAAGAGCCGGTCATGGAGATGCTGCTTCGGTGTCACGGATGCGGTCTCTGCCGCACCTACTGCCCGATCACCTGTGCCGTCCGCGATGAAAAGGCAATGCCCCGCTCCAAGATATCGCTTTTGCGCGCGGTGGCGCAGGGAGAGCTGGACCCCGGCAATGAAGCTATAAGTAAAGACCTGGATATGGTCTTCAACTTGTGCACCTCCTGCCAGAGATGCCTTACCGGCTGTCCCACCGGCATCGAAACCGCCCGGCTTATCCACGCCTTCTACCACGACTTCCCCCCATCATTGACAATGCCGGACAAGCTTCTGGCGCGCGCTCCTTCCATGCTTTCGACAATGGCCCGAGCGCCCCGGGCCGCTTCATGGCTGCTTCAGAACATCCCGCTCCGCTTTGTAATGGAAAAAACCGCGGGCCTTAGAAAAGACGCCGCCCTGCCCTCCCCTTCTCATGACACTGTTGCTTCCCTTTTTGAAAAGAAAGCCGGCGGCAAAAAGGTCGCCTACTTTCCCGGCTGCCTGGCAAGATACGCGGACCGCGAAGGAGAAGCGGAAGCCGCGGTCTCAGTGCTTGGCGCACTCGGCTTCAGCGTGCAAACCGCAAACCTGCCCTGCTGCGGAGGACCGCTCATCCTTTCCAACCAACTGGAAAAGGCGCGGGCCAAGGCGGAAGAGTTTGTGCAAGCCGCGGGCAAGTACGTGGATGAAGATACGCCCCTGGTTACCACCTGTCCCGCCTGCGCGCTCACCCTTCAGTACCAGTACCGGTGGCTTCTTGGCGAAAGAGCGGGCACACTGCCCGGTCGGGTGTTCGAGCTGTTCCGGTTTGTTGATCTGCATCTCGACCCGGAGAGCCTGGCAGGCTTGTTACGGAAGTCCTCTTCTCAAAGCGTAATCAACTTTCGCTCCTGCCATTATGCCGCTCTTTCCGATGAAGACCATGTGAGCCGGGTGCTGAAAGCCGTGCCCGGCCTTTCCGTGGATGTTATAAACGGGGTTTGTTGCGGTCTTGCCGGGACCTATGGAGTAAAGGCTGAAAACCGGGAGCTCTCCGATAAGCTGGCTTTCGCGCTTGAGGGACGTCTCAAGGAAACCGGAGCAGGCATGGTAATCAGCGGGTGTCCGCTCTGCCGGCTCCAGATACGCCGACTCGGTCACCAGGTGCAAAGCGCTGCCGCGTTTCTCTACAACAGGCTTTAATAGGACACTTTAAAAGAGCTCCGTCTTTTCTCGGGGTCTTCGCTTTAACCCGGACTTTGTTGGATTTACAATATGAAGAAAAGGGCAAGGGTAGAGTTAAATGACCCAGTCAGTATCTGATGAGTATGAGAAGTTGCCGGAAGCGGAGCTCAAGGAGCGCATCCGCGCTGTAAAGGACCAGCTTGGCAGTGAGCTTCTTATCCTCACCCATCACTACCAGTCGCAGGAAATCGTTGACCTGGGCGACTTCAGCGGCGACTCGTTCGCCTTGAGCAAGAAGGCCGCCGAGCAGGAAGGCGTCCGTTACATCGTGTTCTGCGGGGTCCGGTTCATGGCGGAAAGCGCCGCCATACTCGCCCGCCATGACCAGGCGGTGTTCATACCCCATGTCGAAGCCGGCTGCCCCATGGCTGACATGGTTGACGCATCGCTTGCGGAAAAAGCCTGGTCTGAAATCGGGCAAGTGGTTTCCCTGGAGTCGGTTGTGCCCGTAACTTACGTCAACTCCAACGCGGACGTAAAGGCTTTCTGCGGCCGCAACGGGGGCGCGGCCTGCACCAGCTCGAACGCGGACAAGGTTTTTAAATGGGCTTACCAGAAAGCGGACAAGGTCCTGTTCATGCCTGACGAGCACCTGGGCAGGAACACGGCAGCTTCCATGGCAATTGAACCGGTGGCCCTGTTCGAGCCCGGCAGGGAGCTGGGCGGACTTGAACCTGAAGCCGTGCGGTCCGCTCCGTGCCTGGTATGGAAAGGATACTGCTCGGTGCACACGCACTTCACCGCGGACATGGTTTCAAAAGCGCGGCGGGACTATCCCGGCTGCAGGGTCATTGTCCACCCGGAGTGCCCGAGGGAGGTCGTCAGCGCCTCTGACGCCTCGGGCAGCACCGAGCAGATCATCAGCTACACCGAAGACCAGCCTGATGGAACGACTGTTGTTATTGGTACGGAGATAAACCTGGTTGACAGGCTGGCCCGGCGCTACCAGGGCAATAAGAAGGTTGTTCCTCTCTCCGAATCGAGCTGCGAGGACATGGGAAAGATTACGCCGGCAAATCTCTGCCGGGTCCTGGAGAGCATATTGAAGGGGCCGAATGAATGGGAGAACCGGGTCACCGTGCCCGCGGACATCAAAGAAGAGGCTGCGCTGGCGCTCCGCAGGATGCTGGAGATAGTTGGCGGTTAGCAGGATAGTGTCATGAAAGCAGAACCCGTCGCTGACCTGCATACCCACACTTCTTACTCCGACAGCAAGGAGACGCCGGAGAGCCTTCTGCAAAGGGCGCGAAACGCGGGGCTTCATACCATCGCGGTGACGGACCACGACACTGTCACCGGCCTCGAAGAGAGTTTCGCAGCAGCAGCGCACAGCGGCATCGAGGTCGTGCCCGGGGTCGAGCTCAGTTGCCGGCACAAGTCGGTCGAGGTCCACATCTTGGGCCTGTGGATAGACCCTTCAGACACTGTGCTTGTGGAGATCATCCGCAAGATAGAACAAAGCCGGTTTGAACGCGCCCAAAAGATGGTGGAAAGGCTGCGGGGGCTTGGCGCTACAATCGACTTTTGCGACGTCGAGTCCGTTGCCGGCCGGGGAGTCATCGGCAGGCCCCACGTGGCGCAGGCGCTGGTGGACAGGGGCAGGGTCGAGAGCTTCCATTCCGCGTTCCGGCTTTACATCGGCAGGGAAGGCCCGGCCTATGTGCGCAAGATTTCCATAACGGCTTCGGAAGCTATCCGCGCCGTTCACGCCTCAGGCGGCCTGGCTGTGATGGCCCATCCGCTGGTGGGCGGTCCGCAGCGGGAGCACGTACGGGACATCGCCGCTATGGGCCTGGACGCCCTGGAGGTCGACCATCCCAAACTGACCACTGATGAGAGTCAATGGCTCCGAGAGTATGCAGCGGCCCGCGGACTTGCCGTCTCCGGCGGCTCGGACTGGCACGGCGAGGGATGGAGCGAGGGAGAGATGGGAGATTACGGTGTCAGCGATACAGAGTTGCGGGAGCTTTTCACTCGGCTTCCCGTGAACCAAACCATGCAAGGAGGAAAAAATGTATGATCAGCTTTTGACCGAAGAGGAAAGAAAGATACGGGACAAGGCGAGGGAGTTTGCCAGGGACGAAATAGACCCCCAGCTTTTGCGTGACATGGACCAGGAGAAAGTGACCTTTCCCACCGGCTTCCACAAGAAGGTGGCTGACGCCGGCTTGTACGGCATCCGCTTTCCCAAGGAGTACGGCGGACTGGGCATGGGCTGGACCGCGGAGATAGCCGCGCTCGAAGAGATCGGTCCGCTCGGCATGGTGCTTGGCTGCCAGTACTCGATGCCGTCCATTGTGGGAGAGTCCCTGGTACACTTCGGCACTGAAGAACAGAAGCAGAAGTACCTGGTGCCCATGTTGAAAGGCGAGCTGGTGTCCGCAGAGGCTCTCACCGAGCCGCGCGGCGGCTCCGACTTCTTCGGCGCAACAACCCAGGCGGTAAAGGACGGAAACGAGTACGTGCTCACCGGCGGCAAGCGCTTCATCGTCGGCGGCGAGGGCGCGGACTTTTTCGCCGTCTATGCCAAGACCGCCCCTGACAATGCTCCCCACGAGTCCATCAGCCTATTCATTGTCGAGCGCGAATGGGGTGTCAAGGTCGAGCACATCTTCGGGCTGATGGGCAGCCGCGGGGGCGGCACCGCCCGCATCGGCTTTCCCGAAGTACGCGTGCCCGAGTCCAACCTGGTGGGGCCTTTGAACGGCGGCGCACTGGTATTCAACCAGATGATGATCCCGGAAAGGATGACCTCGGGCGGCGGCGCCATCGGGGGAGCACAGGCAGCGCTCGACCTGGCCGCACAGTACACCATGAAGCGCAAGGCGTTCGGCCGACCGGTCCGCAAGTTCCAGGGGGTCAGCTTTCAGCTTGCCGAGGCCATCACCAAGCTCGACGCCGCGCGGGGCCTTATCTACCTGGCTGCGCGCACGGTGGACGAAGGGAAGCCGCACCGGCGCATGGTGAGCGAAGCCAAGAAGTTCTGCACCGAAGCGGCATGGGACGTGGTCAACTACGCCATGCAGATGATGGGCGGCATCGGCTACACCGACATCTATCCCATCGAGCGGGCGTTGCGCGATATCAGGCTGGCCATGATATGGACGGGTACGTCGGAGATCATGAGCGCGCTCATCCAGCACGAGTACTACCAGGAGCTTGACGATCTCATGAAAGGAAAACGCGACTTCGAGAAAGACGCCATGAGCGCTGACAAGGAAGAGGAGAAGGTTTACGAGTGAGGCTTCTTGCCGAATTATAATCAGTAAGGGGGAGAACCATGAACAAACGATCAGGACGCTTTTTGCCTGCAGCTCTATTAGCGGCACTCTTTATGGTGATTACTGCGGGCTGCGTCATCGGCATCGGCATGAAGAAGGACCGCGCTCACCTGGAGCCGGACGGATTCAAGCCGGCAAGGACGCCGGTTTACAAGCAGGGGGACTGGATTATTGCCCGGGCGTCGCTGCATAACCACACCATTTTCAGCGACGGGTGCCGATCGGCTGAAGACCTGCTCGAGCTGGCCCGCCGGCAGGGCATGGCCGTGCTTGCCATAACCGATCACCGGGAAGGCAGGATATGCACCAGCGACAGTGAGCTTATGTGCTTAAAGCCGGGCGGCATCGAGGAGTACGGCTACGACACGTATTTCTCGCGTCTTTCCGAACTGCAAGAGGTCGCGCATGAGCAGGACATGCTCCTTGTAAAGGGCGTCGAGGTCATCCCCTATTTTTACAACTACGGCAAGGCCCCCTACCTGGTGCTGGACGGGCTTCAGCACCACTTCGTGGTCTACGGCATCGAGGAACCCCAAGTATACGCTGATATGCCTGCACGGCAGAACATCTCGCTTGATCCGGAGCCGGTCCCCACGGCTGCGCCCTGGCAGAGGTGGGTGGATTACATTGTCGGGCACGGCGGCATCATCCACGCCGCGCACGTGGAAGCAGGCGAAGACGTGTGGTACGGTTCCGTGCACGGCGTTTGTCCGCCGCCCATAGAGAACATCCATCGCTTGCAAGGGCTTACCGGCTTCTCGATTTTTCCTGACGGCTGGCATGAAAAAGCGGGCGGTCCCGGCGGCTTGTGGGACACTGTCCTTGTCGAGTACCTGACGGGCATGCGTGAAAAGCCGATGTGGGCCAATGCCGACGCCGACTATCACGGGCCGGAGCGGAGCCTGGCATGGGCCACCACCCTGCTTTACATGAACGAGTTCACTGAAGATGAAGTGTTAAGGTGCATGCGGGAGGGACGCATGGTCGCGCTGATGGGACCGGCATATCAAGACACCTATGTCTCCGAGTGGTCCGTAAGCGGGTCGTCGTCTCCAACAAGCAGCATGATGTCGGGCATGGAGATCACGCTCGATGAAGCTCCCCGCATCCGGTTCGCACTGGACCACCCGGTGAAAGGGAGCGTCATCAAGCTGGTCCGCAACGGCACGGTGATAAAGAAGGTAAAAGGATCAAGCCTCGACTTTGTTGATGAACAGACAGGCTCATCCCGCGAACCCTCTTATTATCGCGTCCACGTCTTTGGTCCACAGGGCTCGTACACCAAAAAGGACGACTACCCCACTCATCCGGCGAGCCAGGTGGTGGTGAACCCCATATTCGTGAGGTTCAAATAATCAGCCCTATAACCTGGAGAACAGGACCGGCTATCCCCCGGTCCTGTTTTTTTTGACCTGCAAGACCTTGGAATCGGTGCGGGGAACAGTGTAGACCGGCTCGAAATCATCGCCGTAGATTTCATATACCGGCCGAAGCACCTTTTCCACAAACTGGCCGGGTCCTCCGGGGAAGCCCTTGCCGAACTCGTCAAGAACGACGTAGTCAACGTCGTTGTCCATTATGTAATTGTGCGCTGCACTGAAATCTGTTGTAAAGGGTATGGAACTGCATGTATGGCCGGTGACGAGCCGGCACGGCGGCGGCGAATGATACATGATGACGGAGCCGCGTTCGGCATTCTTGCCGAGCCAATCCAGCAGCAGATAGCTATTGAGGCGCGCCTTAGACATGAACCTTACCTGGAAGCCGTGCCTCATTTGATAGAGGGGCATGGATGAGACTAAGCGATAATATTCCCTATCACGTATGCCATGGACGGTGATCAATCCTATACATAGTAAAGCGGTGACCATGGCGCAGGAGCGGGACACCACGGGTTTACGGCCCGCCTTGCCGGCAAAAAGAAGAGTGAGGCAATAAAAACCGTAAACAGTGTAAAAGGCGGCAAAGGGCAGCAGCGGAAACAGCAGCCGCGGGTCGTCCATTGGCCAGGTCACGACGGCCGCGAAATAAACCGCCAAAAACAGCGGCACCAACGGCGGCCTTCCCCGCTCCGAAAAATAAGCGCCAAAAACGCAGAGCAACAAAAGAACGATAAACACGGCCACGACAGGCAAAGCGCCGGCAAGCCCCTCTGCGCCCGTTAGGGAAACTTCCGCGCCGGTGATCATGCTGAAGACGTTGGCCGGGTACATCAGGGAATGCCTTCCCACGCGGTACATGAAGCCTCTTGCGGAGATGCGGGGAATCTCGCCCATTAGTGGAGCGTGGAAGTCGGCGGCGATCATCTCCGGGCTGTCGGGCGGAAGGTCCATGAGGAACCAGTCCACGTAATCGTAGCCGGCCGCGTCCTCGGTGGAGGCCGTCCGCAGACTCCACAAGGAAAGGGCAGCAATCAATGGAAGCAATAACACTGCAATCCACTTAAGTCGTTTTACAAGGGTAAGGCGATTGCGTCGGTAAACGAGAAGCGAGCCTGCACCCGCTATAAAGAGGGCCAGGCCCAAAGACCTGGTAAACACCGCTGCCAGGCATAGTATTACGGCAACAGACGCGCAGAAATAAACTACATATGGCCTGTCCCTGCCGTGTTCTTTGACTTCATGGTTTTTATAAATCCTTTCTATAAGTATCTCGAGAGCCAAGATTGCGAACAGGATGAGCGCCATGAAAGGCGCGTCCGACTTGGGACCGGTGAAGAAGCGGAAGAGCTCGAAGGAGAGCACGAACAGCATGGTGGCGAGGAGGGCCAGCCAAGGCCGTGCCCTTCTTTGAAAAAAGAGCACGGAAGCCGCGGCTGTTGCAATGTAGCCTGTCCACATGAAGACCTTCATGGGCAACATGCGGAGTCCGAAAGCTTTTATGACACCTGCCAAAGAAAGGTAGAACAGCGGCGGCTCTCGCACGTGCGGGGGATGACCGGGCAGTGCCAGGTCCACGAACCCTTGTCCCTTTGCCAGAGCTGAAGCGAGGAGAATCCCCTGTCCTTCTGCTCCATAGAGGAAGTAAAATACTGAGTCGACCCGCGTAATGTAAACCAGGCCGGTGAGGATTGCTGCTGCAGCAGGCGCCCAGGCAAGCCTCCTCCAGCGGGCGCCATTCTGGAGGCCTTCGTTCAAGCCGTTCCCCCACTCGCGAACCGCGAACGAAGCCGCTTCAGGCCCATTACAAAAAGACGCCAGACAGCGGCAAAGAATTCCTTCCTGTCGATCTTGGACCTGCCCGCGCGCCGCTCCACAAACACGATGGGGACCTCGACGGTCCGGAAGCCGCGGAACACGCACTCGAAGAGCATCTCTTCCGCAAAGGCGTATCCGTCGGAGCGGAACCTCTCCAGGGGAATCTCGGCCAGCAGGGACGTGCGGTAACATCGGAACGAGCTTGTCCAGTCATGGATGTTCCTTCCCAGGACGAGGCGGGCCATGGTGTTGGCGCCTTTTGAAAGCAGCCTGCGATGCCACGCCCAGTTCTCAACCTCTCCCCCGACAACATACCTGGAGCCGATGGCCACGTCTGCGTTTTGGGTGGCCCGGATGAGCTCGGGGACTGATGCGGGATCATGCGAGCCGTCCGCATCCATGACCACCACCCGGTCGAAACCGCCCTCCACGCCCGCTGCCATGCCCGCCCGTTGAGCAGAGCCCAGCCCCTCTTTGCCGGGTCTTTGCACCACCTGCACGTAACCCGTATCCCCCGCCTGTCGGGCCAGGTCCGCGGTACCGTCGGGTGACGAGTCATCCACCACCAGAACGCTTAAGGCGGGGTCTATTTCAAACAACGACCCGATTATCCAGCCGATGTTTTCGGCTTCGTTGTAGGTAGGAAGAACCACCAGGACCCGCATCTACTGCTGCTCCTCTTTTATTTTTGATAAGCCCTGGAAGCTCTTGCAACGATAGATGTACCATTTCTTCTCCGGCCCCGGCGCAAACCCGGATATGACCGGCTCGATCCCTGCACAGCTATCTTCCAGGCCCGGCGGCATCCTTTTCTTGTAGTCCACGTACAGGGCGTCCTTGCCGATCTTTTCGTCCCAATCGGCCCACAGGTCCCACTGGTTGCCGCGCTCTCCCCTGGTGTAGCATTCCACGAACGGCTGACCCGGCAGCATGAACTCGATCATGCTCGCCACCTGGTAACGGCGGGTTATGATAAAGTCATCCTCCCCCTTCTCCCGGTCAATAACGTCCATGACCGGGCCCCAGTTGCGGAAGTCCTGCTCGAGCCGCCAGTCAACGGGTTTGCGAAGCTCAAAGCGTTCTTCCACCCTGGAGAGCAAGGGGTTGAACAAGTCGAACTGGAGATGAAGAGAAAACAACACCACCAGCACGATGTTTACGCCCAGCCCGGCCTTTACAAACTTTTTGCCGAAGATGCCCTTCTCCTTGCCGGACCTCCAGGCTTCGGCCACTGCCTTCATGCCCGGCATGGCCGCGGGGATATAGGCCACGCCCGGCCAGTTGCCGTAGACGTGGCTTTGAAAGGACTGGACGAGGAAGTACAGGAACACCGGCAGGGCCAGGCATACCGGAAGCACAGACTCCGAATCTGCTCTGTTTCGAAAGATGTCGCGCACTCCGAGGATCAGCGCACCGAAAACGGTGATGCCCAGAAGCGGTGAAAAGATGCCCACCTGCGAGCCTACATACTCCAGGAAGTAATTCAGGCGGTCCAACAAGGAAAGCTCTTTCTGATCGGTAAGCTCGGTAACGGCATCCAGGCTTATCCAGTCGTGTCCTGCGTTCCAGAAAATGACCGGCAGATACAGCAATGCTGCGATTACTCCTGCTGCATATGGAGGCCACGTCTTCCACCACCTGCGGCCGCGCGGCGATACTATCATGTAAAGCACCAGGCCCCAGACCACCATTACCGCGGAAAACTTGGCGTACATGGCTCCGGCCAGGGCAACAGCGAGAAAAAGCCACTCGTGGGCCCTGCCGTCATAGCGGTCAAGCCGCACGATCATCCAGTAGGACAGGGCGAGCCACGGCAGCATGGAGGTGTCGTGAATCATCATGAAACCCGCGAGCCAACTGAAAGGCAGTATGGAGAAGACCATGGCGAAAACCGCGGCTTCCCCCTCTTGCCTGCGGTAATCGCGGTAGATAAAGTAAAGGATAAAGGTGGTCAACCCGGAAAGCATGACCGCGGCCAGCCTTACAGTGAAAGCAGTGGAGCGGGACCAAGGCAGCGCGAACAGCCAGTCCACCCAGGCAACCATGCCCGGCTGATCATAGTAACATACGTCCAAATGGCGCGACCAGGTCCAGTAATAGGCCTCGTCCGGCGAGATGGGTACGTAAGCCGCAACAGCCAGGCGATAGACGCTCAAAAGAACTACAAATAAAAGCAGCGCGTAAACCGGCCTCTGCTTCGTCGTGTCCATAACCCTATATTATACCTGCACAAGATGGAGCGACAAAAAGCGGGAGAAGGTTGATGTCCTCCTCCCGCGATGGAGATTCTTAAACCCGCTTTTTAACGGTTCCTGCTGTGACGCGACTTTGAACGGGAATTCCCCGAGTTCCTCGACCCGCTCGAACGATGGTGAGAATGACTGGACGAACTCTTCCGGGAATGACTCGAGTAAGACCTCTTACCGTGCGAAGAATGCCTGCTCTTTCCTGAAGAGCTGTGGCTTTTATAAGAACGGTTCGAGCTTTTGGAGTTATTGTAGCTCTTACGGTGATGAGATGGAGACTTGCTTCTGGTGTGCGACGGAGTTGAATAATTACCACGGTCGTTTCCATACACGTTGTTGCCCGGATTCTTCCGGCTTGAGCGATTTTTTCCGGTGGCCGGCCGGTTTGGATGGCTTTTGTGTCCGTTTTTTCCTCGCGCACCGTTCTTTATGCCCCGTTCCGCGGAGGAGCGGGAAGCGGACTTATGCGGATGCGCACTGGGGTTGGAATTGACGGCCCTCCTGGAATCGCCCTTGGTGTTCAGCCTGTTGCCGCTTTTTGACCGTGATTTGGCGGCAGGGGATTTTCCGTAATGGCGTCCCTTGGCCCTGCCGGCATCCGCCCGGTTTCCCGCGCGCGGCGTGGCCGACCTGCCGGTGTCAGGCCTGGCATTTTTACTCCCGTGCCGGTTTGTACTTCTATGGTGTACTGCCTTACTCCCGGTGTGTCGGGAGCCGTGGTTGCTGGTAACGCGATGACTCCCGTAATGGACGCGTGGGCTTTTGCCTCTCGAGACTCGCTTGTTATGGGCGTACACCACTCTTGAAGAGGGCGCCCTGCTTTTGTGGATATATCCCCTGGTGCGTGGCGTATGGTGATACCTCACCGATATGGGATGATGATTAGCATGGTGGGGATGGTGTATAACCCGGATGGACCGGTGAGAGACACCGCGCCAGGGTCTTACATAACGATGGTAGTTGCAGGAGCGGAAGTGGCGGTGATGGATGACCGTGACTCCCCGGTGACGGATATAGCGTCGCGCGGTTGACGGTCCCCAGGTGCGGACCACTGATACGCTGACCCCGTATGGTATGGGATGCCAGGCTATATAATCCGGTCCTTCCACCCAGAAGACCAGGGAAGGATGCCAGCGGGAGCGCACGCGAACCGGTGCCCACACCCAGTGATTGTTAACCTCTACCCACCTGCCGTAATGGTAAGGGTACCATCCCCAGGGCTCGTAGCTTATCCACGTCCATCCCCAGCCCGCGCGGTGCATCCATCTTCCGGAGCGGTAGGGGGCCCAGCCGGCGCTGACGCGGGGCCTCCACACCCATCCATAGCCGGGGGAGTTCACCCACTCTCCGTGGGCGCTCATCTGGTATACCACCGGATCGGGCAGATAGGAGACCGTGTTGGTGGGAGGACCGCCAGCGCTGCCCAGCTCGCGGCTTCGAGTATTGCTGTAGCTGTCCAGGCTTTCCGAGGAGCCGTTCCTGGTTAGGTTTATTACGTTACCCTCCGGGTCCGAGCGCAGGGACTGGCCGGCGTTCACCCTTACCCGTCCGCGGGGACCGTTTACATATGCCTTTCCCTGTTTCACAACCACTCGGGAGTAGCCGTCCTCCCCGACTTTGACCTTGGCCTGCGAGCGGGGAGGCAAAGACATGGTCTGGCCGGGAAGGTCAACCAGCAGCTCTCCCTGGCCGCCGTTGCGGACAAGGGCATTGCCCCGAGTCTGGACCAGCCGCACCCTGCCGTCTGCGAGTTCGGCAAACTCAACACCGGTGTTGCCGCTAATGCGGACCCAACTGCCGTCGTCGAAATACACCTCGGAGTGACCGCCCGGCTTCTGCCAGAGCATGTCGCCGTTGCCGATGGGTGTGTTTTCCGTGGCCTCAAACCAGTCCGTGTCCTTCTGCTTGATAAGGAGTGAGTCATCCCCTCCCCGGATGTCGCTCACCCACGGAACCGGACCGGCCACTCCGTTCTCCGCACGTACCGACCAGGAAAGGAGCAGACCGACCAGCAAGACCACGGTTATCACTGTTTTCTTCGTCATTGTCATTTTCATCACCGCCTTGTTTAGGCCAAGACCTGAGTTGGGTGTTTCCTTGATTCTATTTTTTGTCCTTATTTCCATGCTGCGAAAAATAAAAGCAAACAAGGTGCCAAAACCACCGCTCCAAGTTTTCTTTTAAAGCTCTTAAAAATCAACTGGTTATCCAAAGCGGCTCCGCCCGGTTCTTGAAATGCGTTTCCGTTCGAGCGAATACATGGCGCTTTAGGGCAACATATTGTTGCGCTTTTTATTCACCGGAGAGTATCAGAAGCCCAAACCCGGTCCGGTATCAACATTTTCGATCTTGATGATTTCCCAGTCGCCGGTCCCTGTTTTCTGGAAGGTGATCTTGGGATGCTCGGGTTCGTCTTGCGATCCGAGAGGAAAGAATATCCTCCCTTTTCGGGTAGCTTCCGCGGCCACTGCGAGGTTTACATAGGCTTTCTCTCCGGTCACGAAAACATTGACCTCTTCCACCTTGACCCGGAGTTCGTCCACTTTTTTCAGGTTCCCTTGGAGAAGCCGGCGGAGATAGAACTTGTTAAGTCCTGACTCGTCAGAGTAGTCGCCGCTTATATGTTTCATGACGCCGGGGAGGTCTTTAGCTTCCGCTGCTTTCTCTATCTCGGCGATGATCTCCCGGATTCTTTTTTCGTCGTCCAGGAAAAGGCGTTTATGGTAGATAAAGGCCACTATAATGACGGCGGCCACTGCCAGGGCGAACAAAGCCTTTCTCATTCCTGCAGTTCCACGTTCCAGTATGATGCGTCAATAAAGTTTAAGAAGGGGACCCATTCCTGATAATGTATGGTGTTCAGCTTAAAGGTCATGTGGGGGGTCCATCTTGGCCGGCGAGGTTTTCTTATAAGCTTCATTCCCGCTTCTCTTGGAGTCCGGCCTCCCTTCTTGCGGTTGCACTCCAGGCAGGAACAGACCACGTTTTCCCAGGTTGACGTTCCTCCCCTGGAGCGGGGGTTCACGTGATCGATATTAAGTTCCTTCCTGGGCAGAGTGTGGCCGCAGTACTGGCAGGTGTTTTTATCGCGAAGGAATATGTTCATCCGCGAGAAGCGTACATTCCTCTTGGGGATACGGTCATAGGAAAGCAGGAGTATCACGCGGGGCACAAGTATGGTTCCGTGGATCAATCCCAGCTCGTCTTCGCCGTTTTGGGGCCGCAGTTGGCTCCAGTCGTCGAAGTTGAAGAGCTCGTACTCCTCGTTAACGGCCTTGGCCGCTCCCTGGTAGAGCAGTACGATCGCTCGTTTCACCGTTGTTATATTAATCGGCATAAACGAGCGGTTAAGTACGAGTACTCCCGTGCTTAACATGGTCATGCCCTTGTCGAATCCTTGTTGGTTACCGCCCTGTTTCTTCTTCCGGCAGGGGGATATCCTTTACTGTGCCCCCCTCTATAATATCCGTTGTCATGTCTTCTTTCTTATTCTGGAAGGCCCTCTGCTTTTCCTTTAGTTGGTCGAGCTTTTCTTTATATTCTTTAACGCAATCGGTTTTTTGCAACTCTTTGCAAATATTAATCCTCTGGGCGATAAAATCGGGCTGGCCGGAAAAGATATCAAGTGCGCTCTTATTGAACACCAGGGCCTCTTCCGGGTTTCCTCTCTGTCTCTCCATATCCGCCAGGTGGTAGTAGGACTTCATTATCCACTTGTACTGCGCCGGGTCAGGATTAGGTTTAAGACTGACTGTTTTCCTGAACATCTTTTCAGCTTTGTCCGTCTTGCCCCGGTGAAGATATACAACGCCCAGTGCACAGTATCCACCCACGTTTCCCGGCACCAGGCTCTGGTATGTCTTGTAGTGCTGCTCTGCCATATTGTAACGCTTTGTCATGTCCCGTTGCAAGTTTTTTTTCATATCTTTTCTGGAGGCCGGAACCTGTTTAAGGTTAGTTTTTATCCTGTTGGCAAGCATCTGGTTGGCGCTTGCCAGGTTGAAATATGTTTTGCCCAGGTCGGGGTTCGCCTTCTTGGCCTTGTTCAGGACCTCTATGGCCTTGAGGGGATCATTTTTGGTGAGGTAAATAGAGCCTTTCACGTAAAGGTTCTCCGCGGAGCGCGGATTAATTTCCATGGCCCTCTCTATCATGTCCAAGGCGTACTCGGTATCAAACTCGCCCGTCTTCGGGTTTCTATGGTGGCGATATATATCCGCGGCCGCGCGGTAGCCCATGTCAAGCTCCGGAGCCAGACGGGTAGCGCGCTGAGCGCGATGCATGGCGTTCTCGAACATGGTCTCGTTCATGTTATAAGCGTGCCACATCGAAAGGGTCTCCGCCCATCCGGCCAGCGCTTTGGCATAATCGCTGTTTATAGACAGGGTCTCGTCAAAGTAATGGAGCGCCTGTTGATAGTTGTTGGGGTCGCAGGTCAGGAAAAGCCGCCGGCCCTCTTCATAGAGATCTTCCGCCCGTTTCTTCTTCGGGTCTTGAAAAGCATCGGAAGAATCCGTATCATCGCACCCGCAAAGGCAAAACAAAGCGAACAACAAGGCAACGCAAAGGACCGCAGCTTTATCATAATCTCTGAACAATAGACACACCTCTACTTTAATTCCTGCTGTTATTAAATAAGTTTATCATTCAAAAGTCAAAACTTCAAGACATAAATATAAGCAGGGTGTGCGACATATTTGGTGGTCATTGCCCCCCGGGTGGCCCACGCAGTTTCGTCCTCGAAACCGCGTGGG
>CAYQTK010000047.1:0-24966 GCA_964420375.1 uncultured bacterium | reverse complement strand
TTTAGTCGCGACTAAAAGTCGCTCGCACAAAAGGGACTGCTTTTTGTAAGCGACATAAACAATTGTGAACAAGGCACTAGTCCTTTGACCGCGCCTTTGTGTCGGGTCGCAAGTCAAATCTGGCGGCTATAGTGATTGGTTGAAATTAATCAACCCGACATTAGCTGGCGGTCAAAGCAGTAGCCGCGAACGGAAAAGGGGAGACATGATGACAATGTTCAACGATGCGGATGAGCTTGAGAAGATACTGGGAGGGTTCTTCCTCGACCTGGTGGAAAGGCGTAACAACGACGACCCGGAGATATCCGGGCCTTTTGACGTGCTTAACAAGACCGGTCTTATCGTGCTCTTCGACCTTCGAAACCCCGACCTGAAGATATTTATAGACTGCTCCCGAAAACCCATCGAGATATCCTTTAACGACAACAAGCGGGCGGACGCCACCTTCCTGGTGGACGCTGACGTAGGGCACAACTTCTGGCTCGGCAAGGTTAACCTGGCCAAGGCGCTTGTCAAAAAGGACGTGGTCGCCCTGGGACCGGTGCCCAAGCTGCTCAAGCTCATCCCCACCGTAAAGAAGTTTTATCCGATATACGAGAGCTGGCTTCGCAAGAACGGATGGGACAACATGGTCTAAAAACCGGGACCGGAAAGCCGGGAGGTGATTGGTATGGCTGTAACCGCGGGCGTTGACATCGGCTCGACCACCAGCAAGGCACTGCTGCTCAAAGGAGACGACATCCTCGTGAGCGTGATCGGGCAGAGCTCGACCAACCCGGCGAAGACCGCGCGGGAAGTTTATGACAGGTGCCTTACGGAAGCGGGGATCAAGGAGGAGGACGTGGACTACGTGGTGGGCACCGGCTACGGCCGGGCCAAGGTCCCCTTTGCCCACACCAACGTCTCGGAGATAAGCTGCCACGGCAAGGGCGCTCATTTCTTTCTTACCGATGTGCGCACGGTGGTGGACATTGGCGGGCAGGACACCAAGGCGATCATGGTGGACGACAAGGGCAACCTGCTTGACTTCGCCATGAACGACAAGTGCGCCGCAGGCACCGGCAGGTTCCTGGAGATGATGGTGCGGACCCTCGAGATCGAGCTTTCCGAGCTTGCCGACCTCCACTTCCAGGAAGGCGAGCCCTGCACCATCGGCAACATGTGCTCCGTGTTCGCCGAGTCAGAGGTCATCAACCTGGTAAACGAGGGAACGTCGCTTCCCCGCATCATCAAGGGACTGCATATCTCCCTGGCAAGCAGGATAGCCGCGCTGACCAAGAGGATGGGAGTGGAGCCCGAACTCGTCATCACCGGAGGCGTGGCCAAGAACAAGGGAGTTATCGACGCTCTCCAGAAAAAACTCAACCTGAAACCGCGGTCTTTACCGGAAAATATTGATCCCCAAATTATCGGAGCACTGGGCGCGGCAATCATAGCGGCGGGAAAAATGCCCCAAAGTCCTTCCGGTTGACAGCCGGGCAAGGACTTTCCCTTCCTGAACAATAATCTCAGGCCGCAATGGCAAACCGAAAATAAGGCTTGCCTTGCGTTCTTTTTGCGCGCCTCATTCCCTGATTTCCGGGTTGACAAGAGGTCTTTATTCGATTAGTTTATGGGTTTAAACCGGATGTTGTAATTTGTTATGAAAATTTACCGTGGAAAGATAAAACCTATTTCAGAGGACATTGTAAAGAAGCTGGCGGACGAGGGGGACGTGGAGATAGCAGAGGACCAGGTTCCCGAGGTTATCCTGGACATCGAGGCCATCATCCGGGAATACCTTCGCATGGAGGAAGAGATCTCCGTTCAGGCGCGGGACATGATCCAGAAGCGGGACATGAGCTACACCGAGTTCGGCAAGCTCCGCAGGCTTATTGCAGAAGAGAAGGGGTTCGAGACCGGCGACAAGGCCATTCTCTGGATAGCCAACCAGATCATCGAGTGCTTCATGATAAACAGCCGCGTTGATGAGGTTTACTCCGAGGATTACCACCTAAGGAAGAAGATCGCCCAGGTGTTCAGCGACCATTTGGGCATCGAGGAGCAGGTGGACCGCGAGGTCCGCGAGAAGATCAAGAACCTGGAAGAAGGTTCTCCCGAGTGGGAGATCGAGTACCAGAAGCTCTACTCACGCATAGCCCGACGAAAAGGGCTCCTTTGACCGCTTTTCTTTATCACCGCCCGGTTCTTATAATACGCTCGGCAAGGCTTTCCATTCCGCACCCGACTTAAGAGGAGATCGAGTTCATGGTCCGTTCCAGATCGCGAGTATTGCAGGATGGAGAAGAAGGCCCGGGACCGGTTGTATACTGGATGAGCCGGGACCAGCGTGCCGAAGACAACTGGGCGCTCCTTTTCGCCTCCGACCTGGCGCGGCAAAAAAAGAGGCCGCTTGCCGCGGCTTTCTGCATAACTCGCGAGTTCGAAGGCGCAACCAGCCGCCAGTACTCCTTCATGCTGAAAGGGCTCCAAGAAGTGGAAGACAGGCTTCGCTCCAAGGATGTGCCCCTTTTCTTTCTGCAAGGACGGCCGAAAGATGAGATGCCCCGGCTTTTGAAAGAGCTTGACGCCGCCGCCCTGGTATGCGACTTCGATCCCCTGCGCATAAAACAAAAATGGAAGCATGCAGTTCTTGCCGAGACCCGCCTGTCCACTTACGAGGTTGACGCCCATAACGTGGTTCCCTGTTGGGCTGCGTCGCAGAAAAAGGAGTATGGCGCTTACACCATAAGACCCAAGATCGAAAGGCTGCTGCCCGAGTTTCTCTATCCCTTTCCCTCTCTTAAAAAGCATCCCCGCAAGTTCGGCGGCATGCCGGAGGCTCCGGACCGGGAAAGAGTCCTTGCCGGACTCGAGGTCGATCACCTTTTGGAGGCGGACGGGATAAAGCCGGGCCCCCGGGCCGCCAAGAACGCCATGCGCAGGTTCCTGCGCTCCGGACTCGCAAATTATGAAAAGGACCGTAACAACCCTGCAAAGGACGGCCAATCCGGATTGTCCCCCTATCTGCACTTCGGACAGCTCTCGGCCCAGCGAGCGGCCCTGGAGGTCAGAGAAACGGACGCGCCGGACTCGGCAAAGCAGGCATTCCTGGAAGAGCTCATAATAAGAAGGGAGCTCGCAGATAACTTTTGCTTTTACGAACCTCACTACGACTCCTTTGACGGGTTTCCGGACTGGGCGAAAAAGACTCTTCACCAACACCGCCTTGACCCGCGAGACCCATGCTATACTCTGCGCGAGATGGAAGAAGCAAAAACCGCGGACGAGCTCTGGAACGCCGCCCAGAACGAGATGAAGCTCTGCGGTAAAATGCACGGATACATGAGAATGTACTGGGCAAAGAAAATACTGGAGTGGTCACAAACCCCGGAAGACGCCCTGGCAGCGGTCGTATATCTCAATGACCGCTACGAGCTGGATGGTCGCGACCCCTCCGGATATGCGGGAGCGGCCTGGAGCATCGGAGGAGTACACGACAGGCCCTGGCAGGAAAGAGAGGTCTTCGGAAAGATAAGATACATGAACAGAGCCGGCGCCGACCGCAAGTTCGACGTCCAAGCCTATATAGACAAAGTCAACTCCCGTTTTTAATCCGGAAGGCTGCTGCGCTTTGATGGCCGCTTAGCCCTCTGTTATGAGCTCGAACAATTTTACGGAAAAAAACGCCAGTGTAAACAAAGCGTATATGATACGGTAAAAGCTCCGGAACTCCTTTATGGAGTCTCCTCCTCTCCAGTCGCGGTAGCGCCACGACTGCACCGCCCAGGCTATAAAAAGCATGAGACCCAGCCACTTGTAAGCCGCGCCCGGCAGCCACCAAAAGGACCCGATGACGAACCAGGCACTGCTTATAAGAAATGCCGCCAGCCCGGTCCTCAAGGTCTTCCTTTGCCCGAAGGCGATGGCATTGGTCCGGATGCCCACTGCCAGGTCCTGCTCGAAGTCGTCGATCTCGTTGGCGAAGTGGCCGGCGACCAGCACGATTCCTATAAAACCGGCTATAAGGAAGCCGGGCGGCGTGAACTCTCTGAACACGACCCATCCTCCCAGGACATAGAGGAACCCGCCGCCGAAATGTATGGAAAGGCTTATAAGGGGAATGCCTTTCAGGTTTATCCGGGCCTGTGAGTAAAGGTATGTAATGACCTCGATCAGTACTACAAGGATAAAAAGACGCACTGATAAAATGGCGTAGCCTATAAGCGAAACAAGCAACAACGCGGCGTTAATGCCCATGATCTCCCGGTCGGATAACACCGGCCGCTTCAGGGCGTGCCGGGCCCTGAGCCGGGGCTCTTCCGGGTTTAAGCGCGCGTCGCACCAGTCGTTGTAGATAAAAATATGGGCGATATACAATGCGTTCAGAAAAATAAAGGCGGCCAGGCGAAACAGGCTGGGCCAGGTCAGATCGGGAAGGGCAAGCACAGCTCCAAAACAGGGGTAGGCTGAAACCAGGATGATATCAAAGTAACGTACGCCCCACTGTAAAAACCCCAGCTTGTCCGCAAGACGGTAACCGTGGTTCTGTTCTCCCTGCCGACCGGCGTCCCCGGATATCATCAAAAAATACTTTCCACAGCTTGACCCTTAAGCAGCATTATCCGACAACGACTTGGCCCAGTCAATCGGTTTTATGGTCACCGGACCGATTTTTATTTTTTTTACAGGCGTAGTAAGGTAATGGGGGATTCCGCTTAGCGCGGTGCAAACCTGATATTTGGGAGGATTTCGGCAATGCCTGTTTTGAGCGTGGTAATGCCTGTTTATAACGAAAGGGAGACTTTGGAGAAAATCCTTGCCAGGGTCTGCGCTGTGCCGGTTGACAAGGAGATCATCCTGGTGGACGACGGCTCAACCGACGGCACGCGCGAGATTATAGAGAAGCTGGAGAAGCAGGACAACATAAGGGCGTTTTATCACCCTCGGAACCTCGGCAAGGGCGCGGCCTTGCAGACGGGATTTGCTTCCTGCCGGGGAGACATCGTGATCGTGCAGGACGCGGACCTGGAGTATTTTCCCGAGGAGTATCCCGAGCTGATCGAGCCCATACAAAAGGGACTGGCCGACGTGGTTTACGGCTCGCGCTTTAAAGGCAAACCCAACCGCGCCCTCATGTATCACCACTACGTAGCCAACAAACTCATCACCTTTCTGTCTAACATAACCACCAACTTGAACCTCTCTGACGTCCAGACGTGCTACAAGGTGTTCAAAAGGGAGGTCATCAGCTCGATTTCCCTCAAGCAAAGCAGGTTCGGGTTCGACCCCGAAGTCACCGCCAAGATTGCCAGGCACAGATGTCGCGTGTTTGACGTGCCCATAAGCTACAACGGCAGGACCTATGCCGAGGGCAAGAAGATAGGCTTCAAAGACGCTTTCAATGCACTGTGGTGCATCGTACGCTATGCTCGGCTGGATTGACAAGGGCGAAGGTAAGTTTCGGTGACATCGATTCGACGAAGGAGAGAAGCATGGGCGTTTACGACGACAAGCCGTGGCTTAAGTCTTACGACGACGGGGTGGACGGCGAGATAGACATACCCGATATCTCGCTTGCCAAATTTTTTGTCGACACCGCGTCCGCATATCCCGACATGGCCGCCTTCCATTACATGGGAGAGACTGCTGCATTTGCCGAGCTTCTCGAGCTGTCGGGCAGGTTCGCAACCTTTTTACACCAGCGCGGCCTCGGCAAAGGCGACGTGCTCGCCGTAAACCTGCCCAACACGCCCCAGTACCTGGTAGCGGCCATGGGCGCGTTGCGGGCCGGGGTGGCGGTTTCAGGGCTGGCTCCGCTTCTCATGCCCGAGGAGATCGTCTATCAACTGAATGACAGCAAGGCAAAAATTCTGCTTATCCTCGATCTGCTCTTCGAACCCAAGTTCGCGCCCGTAAGCGAGAGCACTCCTGACGTGGAGCTGGTCCTCCTTACCGGGCTCAACGACTTTTCCAAAGCCGTCACCGATTATCCGCAAGGAAAGCCGCTCGAAGGCAAACGGGTCGCCTCCTTTATGAAGATAATTGAAGATACGGACAACAACCCGCCGGATATCAGCGTGAGCAGCAATGACGACTGCTTTATCCAGTATACCGGCGGCACCACCGGACCGCCCAAGGGCGCCGTGCTCTCTCACTCCAACATGGTGTCCAACATTTGCCAGTTCGAGGTCTGGATGCACGTGGAGCGGGGAAAGGAGCTGTTCGTCTCCGGCTTTCCCATGTTCCACCTCGCCGGGCTTTTCGTGGCCATGTGCGGCCTATGCTGGGCAGCCACCCAGGTGCTTATACCCGACCCCCGAAACACCGACCACATAATAGCCGAGCTTGATAAATACCGGCCCAGCTTCCTCGCCAACGTGCCTTCGCTTTTCCTCCTCCTGCTCGCCCGCGACGAGTTCAGGAAGCTGGATTTCTCCAACATCAAGAACTGTTTCTCCGGCGCTGCGCCCTTTCCGAAGGAGGCCATCCGGGACCTGGAGAGCGTGGTCGGCGAAGACAAGACGGTCGAGGTCTGGGGAATGACCGAGACCAGCCCGCTTATCACAGTCAACCCGGCGCGAAGACCCTCCCGGGTCGGCTCGGTGGGTCTTCCGCTCCCCAACACCGCTGTCCGAGTGGTGGACATAGACGACGGGGAGACCGAGATGCCCATAGGCCGGGAAGGCGAACTCATCTGCTCGGGACCGCAGGTGATGAAAGGCTACTTGAACCGGCCGGAGGAGACGGAAAACGCGCTCCGCGAGCATGACGGCAGGGTCTGGATGCACACCGGCGACGTGGGCAGGATGGATGAGGAAGGCTTCTTCCACGTGGTCGACCGTGCCAAGGACATGATCATCGTGGGCGGCTACAAGGTCTTCTCCTCCGAGGTTGAAGACAAGCTCTACAAGCATCCGGCCATCGCCATGTGCGCACTGGTGGGGCTTCCCAACCCGGACAGGCCGGACTCGGAAATCGTAAAGCTCATCGTACAGAAAAGTCCGGATTATAAAGATATGCCCGACAACGAAGTACAAGACGAGATCATCGCCTTTGCAAAAGAAAACTTCGCGCCCTACAAGGTCCCTAAGATAGTCGAGTTCACCGACGCCATACCCGTAACCTCGGTGGGAAAGGTGGATAAAAAGGCGTTGCGGTAAATGGCCTCCTTCTTTTGTACTTTTACGACTGCTCGTGCAAAATAGAGCGGATTCAATCGGCGGGAGTCGAGCTACTGTTCTTATTTCCAGGGAGGGGTTTCATGAAGATAAAAGTTTACGCAGGTCTGGCGGCTCTTCTGCTTGTGGGAGTCTGCTTTTCCGGACGGGTGTCCTCCGGCCCGGGAGCGGAGTGGGTGTTTGACCTGTCCGGGCAAGCAAGTTTTTTTGACCTTCCCTTCCCCACGGCCCTGCGGCAGCTTCCCGCAGGCGGCGTGGACATGGAGGGATTCCCCGATGCCCTCCACATGGACATGGAGGACCGGATCAGGCAGGCCGTATTCCACGGTTACGGCTACTCCACCGCCCCCACACTCTACTTCCGGTTCCGGGCTCCCGTCTCCACCGACTTCCCCTCCCCCAAACAGACCCTTGAAAAGCGCCCGCCAATATTCCTGGTAAACATCGATCCCCACTCGCCGGACAAGGGGAAGCGCTATCCCCTTCATGCCCGGTTCTATCCTCACGGTCCCCGGAACATGGCCCTTGTCCGCAATCTGCTCGCTGTCCAGCCCGTGCCCGGGTTTGTGCTCGACGAGAACACCCTTTACGCCGCGGGCGTCCTGCGGTCTTTGAACGACAAGCACGGCGGGCACCTGCCCCAAAGCCCCGCTCTTATTGACATGGCAAACGGGAGACCTCCCTCGGGCGCGCTCGGCGATAAGGCTATAAAGTTCTACAATCCGGCCCTCATGACGCTCGCCGAAATGGGCATCAACTCAGAAGAGCTTGCTGCACTTACAGTGTTCAAGACCGGCGACCCCACCGCGCGGATGAGAAAGCTCTTCGATGGTGTCGAGGACATGCGCATACAAGGCGCGGAAGCTTTTAAAAAGACACGCGACTATGATCTTTACACCGTGGTTGAAGGCGCGGTGATCATGCCGCAGTTCCAGACCGGCGAGCCCCCTTACGGCGACGGGGAGAGCGGCTACATCCGTTTTGACGCTTCCGAAAAGCCCATGGTGCAGAGAGAGGAGCGGGTCCCGGTGTGCTTGACCATACCCAAGGGCGAGATGCCCGGAGACGGCTTTCCGATAATGATATACGTCCACGGCACCGGCGGTGTTTCCACCCAGGTGGTTGACCGGGGGTTAAAGCCCATGGAAGGTGACAAGAGCCCGCAGGAGCGGGGCATGATCGAGTCGCTCCTGTACTACGAGGAGCACCACGCCGAGCCGGGCACCGGTCCCGCCCAGGTGCTTGCCCGGCGGGGCATAGCCGCTGCCGGAGCCGCCCAGCCCCAGAACGGCCAGCGGGGCGGCCAGGCGGGCATGTACTACTTCTATAACTTCTTCAACCCCGAAGCCCTGCGGGACAACATACTGCAGGCGTCCGCGGAGGCTTCGCTTCTGCTCCGCTACTTGCAGAGGCTCGAGCTCGATCCCGCGCTTTTCCCGGAAACGGAGACCGGCGGCAAACCGGTTAAGTTCGACCCCGATCTGGTCTTCGGCATGGGGCAGTCGCTGGGCAGCCTGATACTGGGTCCGTGGGGAGGAGTGGAGACCGACGTCAAGGTGTTGATACCCGCGGGCAACGGCGCCCACTGGTCGCTTTTCATAACCGAGGGAAACCCCTTTGACATGAAGACACTGCGGAGGATTGACAAGGGATTCGGGGAGGCTGCGCTGAGAATGGACCGTTTCCATCCCACCATCAGCATGCTCGCCAATGTGCTCGCTCCCGCGGACCCCTTTGCCTATCAGCCGCATTACATCGAGAATCCCTTTCCGGGAAGAGCTCCCAAGCACGTGTGGGCTTCATTCGGCCTGTACGACCACTACTTCCCGCCGGTTTCCCAGAACGCTGCCATGGCCGCCATGGGTCTTGACTTCGCGGGCAAGGTCAAGGAGCCGTCCACCATGGACATGATCGAGCTCTCCGGCATGGACAAGCTACTCTACCCGGTGCGGCTCAACAAGAGAATCGAGAGGGGGAGCGTGACCGCGGTTGCCGTTCATTACGAGCAGCACGGGGCCCTGGACGGCCATCACGTCAACTACCAGCGGGAGGACGCCAAGTACCAGTACGGTTGTTTCTTGAAGACCATGGTGGAGACCGGCGCTCCGGCTGCGCTCGAGCCGGTGTGGGACTGGGACGCGCCGTGCCGGGATCTCGAGTAGCAGGCGGTCGTTGTTACCGCCCTTCCTGCCTTGCCTTCCGGTCTTTGACGGGCTCGAAGTATGATGCATAGCCCCCGCTGATGTTCCGGGCTTCAAACCCGTTCTGGACGAGGATGCGGTAAGCTATGTAGCTCCGCAGCCCGATGGCGCAGTAGGCCGCGTAGGTCTTTTCTCTGTCGAGCTCGGGAAGCCGGGAGCGGAGGTCGTTCAGGGGAATGTGGAGGGAGTTTTCGATCTTGCCGTGCTCTTCGATCTCGTCCGCTCCTTGCACGTCGAGCACGGTGTACTTATTGGGGTCCAGGCCGTCAACCTCGTGCCACATCACCACTTCCATGTCCTTTTTCAAGATGTTGCTTGCCACGTAGCCCGCGATGTTGACCGGGTCCTTGGCGGAGCCGTAGGGAGGTGCATAGCCGAGGTCTGTCTCTTCGAGGTCGAAGACGGTCATGCCCGCGCGGAGTGCGGTTGCGAACACGTCGACACGCTTGTCTACTCCTTTTCTTCCCACGACTTGTGCTCCGAGGATTTTTCCGCTGTCGGGGGAGAAGAGGAGCTTTACAGCCATTCGCTGTGCTCCGGGATAATATGATGCGTGAGAGAAGGAGTGGGTATATGACGCCAGGTAGCGGATGCCGCGTATCTGGAGGCTCTTTTCATTATTGCCGGTGCACGCCGCGGTGAGATCGAACACCTTGACCACGCTGGTCCCCTGCACGCCTGCGAACTCGTCTTGTTTGCCCATGGCGTTGTCCGCGGCGATCCTTGCCTGTTTATTGGCCGGTCCTGCCAGCGGCAGGAGCGTTTTTGCTCCGGAGATGAAGTCCTCGACCTCGACGGCGTCCCCCACCGCGTAGATATCCGGGTCCGATGTCCGCATGTCAGGACCGGTAAGTATGCCCCCGCTCTCGCCAAGCTCGATACCGGCCTTTTTGGCAAGGTCCGTCTCCGGCTTGACCCCGATGGAGAGGATGACCATGTCTGTCTCTATCTCGGTTCCCTTCGAGGTCTTCACTATGGTTTTGTCTTTTTTCTGGAAGGACTCGACCGCTTCTTCCAGCACCAGCCGAACGCCTTTGTCGCGCAGGTGGTTGTGGATGTATGAAGCCATGTCAGCGTCGAACGGCGCCATGACCTGGTCGATCATCTCGACAACGGTGACCTTGACGCCCTTCCTGCAAAGGTTCTCCGCCATTTCCAGGCCGATGAACCCTCCGCCCACGATGGTCGCGCTTTGTGCCTGGCACTCGTGGAGACAGGCGATGATCCGGTCCATGTCGGGGATGTTCCTGAGGGTAAAGACAGTATCGAGGTCTATGCCCGGCAGGGGAGGCTTGACGGGCGCAGCGCCGGGCGCCAGGACCAGCTTGTCATAGCTCTCTTTGTATGAGTCGCCCTCGACCGGCTTGACCTCGACGGTCTTCGATTTCGGGTCTACGTCCACGACCTCGGAGTTTACGCGCACGTCTATGTTGAAGCGCTCCGACATGGCGCGGGGAGTGCTCACTAAAAGCGAGTCGCGCTCCTCGATCTCGTCGCCGATGAAGTAAGGCAGACCGCAGTTGGCAAAGGATATGTGCTCGCCCCTTTCGAAGAGAACAATGGCGGCGGACTCGTCATTCCGCCGCGCCCGCGCCGCTGCGCCGGCTCCGCCTGCCACTCCGCCGACAATTACAAGCTTCATGATTATTGCCCCTCCTTCTTACTACCGGAGAGTGGTCTACATACGGGCTGTTGTCAAATCATCGTTTTATCGGCTGAGAAAGATTCCCGGACAGTGAGGTTTGAATACGTCCGGCGAGAGGGACACTCCATACGGTGCCGGGTCGAACGACAATCAGGACGGTCTTTTATAAACCGTTCTCCATGCCGACCGGATAAAGACGGCGATAATCAGAATTGCTGTTGCAAGTGAGACCGCCCTTCCCGCGTAATACATGGAAGGCTGATACTCGAACACCACCTCGTGTTCCCCGGCTTGAAGGCGAACGGCGCGGACCAGGAAGTTGGCCTTTATAATTTGTTTTTCTTCTCCGTCAACAGTTGCCCTCCAGCCGGGATAAAAGGAGTCGGAGAGGACAAGGTAACAGGGCCGCGGAGCAAAGGCGTCGATCACCACCCGGGCGGGTTCATAGGAGGCGATCTTTGCGGGGACCATCTCGAGCGGTCTCTCCGAGCTTGGCGAAGGAAGGGACCTCGAGTCTTGTAAGATCACGGCTTTTGTAAAGTCATGGCTTTTGAGAAGCTCGGGTCGGGAAAGCGGGTCTTCAAGACGCTTGCTTTGTCCCACCATGTAGGCCCGGGGAAAAGGATGGGGTATGCTGTAGACACCGAATCCCCGGGGGTCCGCGGCAATCTCGGGAAGAGAGCTTTTTCGTGATCCGCGGTAAAGGGGCTCGACCAGGTAATGGACGTTGAAAAGCCGCAGGGACTCGAGGTTCAAGTGTTCTTTCATCAGCCGGTCGTAGTCGCCGGTCATGGCCGCGGTATAGCCGGTGATCTGTTCGATGCCGGTTATGAAGTTGAAGTTCGGCGAAAGGGTGTGCCTCTTCCATCTTTGATACTTCTCGTAATCATAATCCCCTTCTATCATCCCCAGCGCGTAGTCCGGCGGCCCGCCCGGCTCGCGCATGACGCGGAACCTGCCGGGAACAGGCTTACCGTCGGTATTGAAGAAGCCCTTGCCTGCGCTTTGCGAGTGCTCCCGGATCTCTTTTAAAGCAGCAGGCTCATAATCAAAAATGTCCGGCCCTGCATAGGGTATGATGTGGTGATTGGCCAGCAAGAGGTCGAAAGCACATATAAGTATGATGCCCGCGGCAGACGCAGGATATGCTCTGCGAGACGCGCCCGCCACCAGGGCCAGGCCGGCGAGCGCGGCAAGTATGAAAGCAGCGTGGGCCATCTGAAACCCCAGGTGGTCCGCGGAGATGAATCCGTACCCGGAAGATGGTAATAACGCACCGGCGATTAAAGCGACGACCGGCAGGGCGATTGCGGCAGTGGCGAGCAGGCCGCAGTGTTTGCGGCTGATTCCCTTTTGGAGTCTTTCCATGATGACGTCGATACCGTATGCTCCGGAAGCCGTGAGCAGGACGACGGCGAGGACCATGTACTTCTCCGGGTATCGGAAGATGTGCAGAAAAGGCATCAGCTTGAACAGGGCCGGATAGAGCACAAAGTACCTGCCTGCGCTGTAGCCGATTACAGCCGCGAGCATGACGGCGACCGCCGCGGACTTTTTCCGGGACGCTTTCATTAGGGCCACAGCCGTTCCGGCGAGCATGACAAGTCCGGTGTAATGGGAGAGCGCCCAGGGGTAATGGTCTTCCCAGCCGGTGAGACTCCCTGCCTTGTAGGTTGCATCCGGCCAGAACCTTCCCCATGGAGAGGATGCCAGGAACTCGAGCAGCCGGGCGGGGTGGAACGACCACAAGGTTGATTCGGAAAGGCTGAAGCCCTGGCCTTTGAGGCTTATACGGCCGAGCTCGAGGCTGGGCAGGAACTGGACCATGGACAGCAAAAGCGCGACCGCGCCTCCTCCGGCGAGAAGCTTGACAAGAGCTGCAAACCTTTGCGAAAGCTTTTCCCCGCTCTCCTCGCTGATAAGGACCAGGCAGGCGCAGGCCACGCCGCTTATAATCACGGCCTCTGCGCGGCCGGCAAGGAAAGGCATGGCCAGGCTCACGCCCAAAAAAGCGATAAACACGGGCTTTCGATTCTTAATATATAGACGAACGATCCACAGCGAGCCGGGCAGCCACGCACACGCGGCGAGCATGTCGGGCATGCCGTTCTGGGAGAGGATGTAGCCGGAAAGGGTGTAGGCAAGCGCTCCCGAAGTTGCCGCTGTCCTTGTCCTTCCTTCCTCCCGGAGCCAGAGCCAGACGAACAAGGCGGCGAGCAGATAATGGGAAAAGATGAACAGGCGGTAGGCCGGCTCCGGCTGGAGGATCATGAAGAAGACGTTGCCGGGATAAAACCAGCCGGTGGCGAGCTCGCCAACGAAGCCCGTGCCCAGGACCTCCCAGGGGTTCCACAAGCAGATGGAGAGCCCTTTCAGATATCCTGCTTCAACCGCCTTGTAAGGGAAGAAAAGGTTGAAGGCATCACGGAAGATAAAGGTGTTGGAGAGCGCGGGGCTGAAGAAGAGGGCCACGAGACCGAACAGGGCCGCGAGATATTTCGCGCTCTTTGTGTGCCCGCTGTTTGCCATGGTTTTATAAGTCCGGACCGGGGAGCATGTTCCCGGTCCGGGTTTTTTTGCAAAGTGGTGTTGCTCGCTTAATCGGCAAGCACTGACCTGGAGATCACTATCCTCTGTATTTCCGAGGTCCCCTCATAAATGGCGGTAATCTTGGCGTCGCGGTAGAACCTTTCAACCGGGTACTCCTTGGTGTAGCCGTATCCTCCGTGGATCTGGATCCCCTTGTTGGTCACTCTTTCGGAGACCTCGGCAGCGTATAGCTTGGCCATGGCCGACTCCTTGGAGTAGGGCTTGCCGGCCATCTTCATGCCTGCCGCCCTCCAGGTCAAAAGCCGGGCCGCGTCCACCTCGGTGGCCATGTCCGCCAGCATGAACTGGATGGCCTGGAACTTGGCAATGGGCTGGCCGAACTGGCTTCTCTCCTTGGCAAACTCCGCGGAAGCATCCAAAGCCCCCCTGGCGATCCCCACCGCCTGGGCGGCTATGCCTATCCTGCCTCCGTCCAGGGTGTACATGGCCACTCTAAATCCTTTGCCACGCTCTCCCAGGAGGTTTTCCCTGGGAATACGGCAGTCCTCCATGACCAGCTCGGCAGTGGACGAGCCCACAATGCCCAGCTTCTCTTCCAGCTTGCCCACCGAAAATCCGGGCGCGTCAGTGGGAACGATGAATGCGCTGATGCCCCGGTGGCCGGGATCGTCCTCTGTGCGTGCAAAGAGCACGCAGACGCCCGCTTCTTTGCCGTTGGTTATAAACAGCTTGCTGCCGTTTATGACCCACTCGTCGCCGTCGAGCACGGCCTTGGTCTTCACCGCCGCGGCGTCCGAGCCCGCGGAAGGCTCGGTAAGTCCCAGGCAGCCGATCTGCTCGCCGCGGGCCAGCGGCTTTAAGTACTTCTCTTTCTGCTCGTCCGTGCCGAACTTCAAGATCGGTGCTATGGCCAGCGAGTTGTGGGCGGAGAGGATAACCCCGGTGCTGCCGCAGGCGGCTGATATCTCTTCCACTGCTATGGCATAGGAAAGAGCGTCCATACCCGCTCCTCCCCATTCTTCGGGGACCTCGACCCCCATGAGGCCCAGCTCGGCCATCCTCTCCACTACGTCCTGCGGGAACTCGTGGTTCTTATCAATCTGTGCAGCCCGGGCAGCCACCACGTTGCCGGCGAAGTCCGCGGTCATGTCCCGGATCATCTTTTGTTCTTCTGTCAACTCAAACATGGAATCCCCCACTACTGAATTTATTGTGGCGGAGCTTCACGCCCCGCTTGTAGATTTCACTCGCCCTTGAAGTCCGGGTCGCGTTTGTCAATAAAGGCGGCCATGCCTTCCTTCTGGTCTTTGGTGTCAAAGCACTGGGCGAACAGAGACCTTTCCACCAGCAGGGCCTTGTCCAGGTCGAGGTCGTAGCCGGTCTCGATGGATTTCTTGGCCAGTTCGAGAGCCACCGGACCTTTGCTCATAATGGTCCGCGCCAGGTTCATGGTCTCCTCCATTAGCTCCTCGGGCGGACAGACCCGGTTTATAAGCCCGATGGCCAGCGCCCGGGTGGCGTCGAACATCTCGCCGGAGAAGATGATCTCCTTGGCCCGGGCCTTTCCCAGAAGCCGGGTGAGCCGCTGTGTTCCGCCGAATCCGGGGAACACGCCCAGGTTGACCTCGGGGGTGCCGAAGCGGGCCTTTTCCGACGCCAGGATGATGTCGCAGGCAATGGCCATCTCGGTGCCTCCTCCCAAGGCGTAGCCGTTCACCGCGGCTATGACCGGCTTGGGAATCTGCTCGACCAGGCTGAACACGCTCTGTCCGGTCTCGGAGAAGACCATTCCCTGGCGGGGAGTCATTTCTTTCATCTCGGCTATGTCCGCGCCGGCCACAAAGCTTTTTTCTCCTGCGCCGGTTATGATGATAACCTTTACGTCTTCCCTTCTGCCGCACTCGAGGAGCACTTCGCGGAGCTTATAAAGGACTTCGGTATTGAGCGCGTTCATCTGCTTGGGCCGGTTGATGGTTACCGTGCCTATGTACTCCGCTGTTTCCAGAAGCACCAGGTCTTCGCTCATGGTCTTCTCCTTACTGCCGGTTTTCCACGATCATGGCGGTGGCTTCTCCTCCGCCGATACAAAGGCTCGCCATGCCCAGGCCGGCCTGTTTCCGCTTCATTGCGTACAGCAGGGTCACCAGTATCCGGGCGCCGGAGCAGCCGATGGGATGGCCTATGGATGCCGCGCCCCCGTTGATGTTGACCTTGTCCCAGTCCAGTCCGCCGAAGACCTTGGCAGCAGCCAGCACCTGTACGCTGAAGGCCTCGTTGATCTCCCACAGGTCGATGCTGTCGGGGGTCATCCCGGTTTTTTCCAGGAGGTCCTTCATAGCAAAGGCGGGGGCCGTGGTAAACCACTTGGGCTCCTGGGCGAACACGGAGTGGTCAATGATCTTCGCCAACGGCTTGCAACCCAGCTCGTCCGCCTTTTCAGGCGTCATGAGAACCAATGCGGCCGCCCCGTCGTTGAGGGACGATGCGTTGCCCGCAGTGACCGTGCCGTCCTTGTTGAACGCGGGGGGGAGTTTCTGCATCTTCTCCCAGTTGTACTTCTGGGGCTCCTCGTCTATCTCCACCGTGGCGGTCCCTTTCTTGGACTTGATCTCGACGGGCACTATCTCGTCCTTGTAGTATCCTTTTTCCGTGGCCTCGATGGCCCTTTCATAGCTCCGCTTGGCAAAGAGGTCCTGCTCCTCCCTGCCTATCTCGTACTTCTCCGCGCACAGGTCGGCGAACGATCCCATGTGCTCGTCCTGGTAAGGGTCCCACAGCCCGTCGTTCACCATGGTGTCCACCGCCTTTGCCGGTCCCATGCGCAGTCCGGTACGTGCGCCGGGCAGGGCATAGGGGGCCAGGCTCATGCTCTCCATGCCGCCTGCAACCACTATCTCGGCATGGCCGGCCCTGATCATGGAGTCGGCCAGCATGACGGTGCGCATGCCGGAGCCGCACACCTTGTTCACGGTGACGGCACCTGTTGACGAGGGGATGCCCGCGTGAATGGCCGCCTGCCGCGCAGGGGCCTGGCCCTGGGCAGCGGGAAGAACGCAGCCCATGAGGACTTCGTTCGTCATCTCCGGAGTCAGCTTGCCGCCGGCACGCTCCAGTGCGGCCTTGATGGCGGTCGCGCCCAAGCTGGTTGCGGGAACAGTGGAAAGATTGCCCAGAAAAGAACCGACAGGCGTCCGGGCAGCGCCTACAATAACCGTGTCCTTCATTTTTTCACCTCTTTTTTACTGACCTTTGCCTGAATAAATTTATTTTATGGCCTCCCGGACAGGGAGTCAAAGAGCCCGGCTTTGTTCGACATGCGCTGGTTTTTGGAACATCAGTTGAGCGGCTGGAAGAACCTGTCCCAGCGGGGAAGGTAATAATTGTCCGGGTTGAGGGGCAGATGGATAAACAGGGCCGAGCCTTTAAGATGGCTGAGAGGGACAAAATCCCACTCCCTGCTGTCGGAAGAACAGTCGCGGTTGTCTCCCATGGCAAAGAGCATTCCGTCGGGCACGGTCCACGACTTGGACGGACATCCGGGACAACCTGATGCCATGGACTTTCTGCGCAATATCTTGTGTTTTACCGGTCCTTCCCTGCTCGGCAAGGTCTCATTGAAAAGCAGGAACTCGCCGTTACAGTTGCCGGTGGGCCCGTCATAAGGTCCGAGCTTTTCCACCGGCGGATGCTTGCCGTTTATATAGAGCTTTCCTTCTTTAATCTCGACCTTGTCCCCGGGCAGGCCGATGACGCGCTTTATATAGCTGTCGTCCGGATCGAGTCTGTGCCGGGGGTCCCGGGGATAGAGAAACACGATCACCTCTCCCCGGTGGGGCAGTCTTTTTATCCACAGTTTCTTGGACACCACCATGACGTCATGCCCGGCAAGTTGAAAGGAAAACCTCGGCGAGCCTTTTTCAAGTATTTGGTTGATGCCTTTATCCGTGATGGGCGGGTCTATGTATGGCACCCATATGGAAAGACCGAAAGCGAGCTTGTTGACCACGAGCTGGTCTCCGACCAGCAGTGTGGGAATCATGGACCCGGAGGGGATGCGAAAGGTCTCCACCAGGGTCCAGCGTATACAAAGGGCGATTGCCACTGCTATGGTAATGCCCTTTATCACCTCCCACGCCTGGTTGGGCCGATATCGGTAGAGACGGTTATCAATGATCTCTTCCAGGGAAGAAAGTAATGAGTCGATCCTCTCCGGTTCTTTGGACTTGATTGCGAGCTTAAGCTGCTCGCCGGTCTCGCGGACATCCTTAATGTCTTCGGTGTCCGCGCCCTTTTTGCGGGCCCGCTTCAAGATAAGCTTCAGGTCGGCCAACTCTCGCTTGGCCCTCTTTCTTTGTTTTCTCGCCTCCGACATCTCCGTCTCTTTGCCTCTTTCGAGCGGTTATCTTATTTCACGCCGGTTTGTCTGGTTTTCTTGGACGCAGGCTCGTACTTTTCCAGTCTTATGGTGTTGGTTGTTCCCGGGTAGGATGAAGACGTCCCTGCCGTTATTATGATAAGGTCGCCGCGCCTGATCGGCAAACTCGTTCCTGCCAAAGCCAGTGTTTGCTCGGTCACGTCCCGGTCGGTCTCGAGCTCGGGAATGAGAACGGGAATCACCCCCCAGGTGAGACACAAGTGCCGCTGGGTATGTACGGAGGGGGTGAAAGCCACTATGGGCGGGTCGGGCCGGTAGCGGCTTATCCTTCTTGCGGTGGCCCCCGACCGGGTGGGCGCGAAGATGGCGCGCGGACGCAGCTCCTCTGACATGGCGTACACCGAGTAGGAGATGGCGTCGGGGACAGGGTCGCTGTAAGGGAAGGAGTTCTTCAGGCTGCCGGCCTCGGCTATCTCGGCCTCTATGCTGCGGGAGATGCGCGCCATAATCCGGACCGCCTCGTCCGGATGCTTGCCGATGGCGGTCTCCTCGGAAAGCATGACCGCGTCAGTGCCGTCCCAGATGGCATTGGCCACGTCTGTGACCTCTGCCCTGGTGGGACGCGGCTGGTCAACCATGGACCGCAGCATCTGGGTGGCGGTGATCACCGGTTTGCCCACCGCGTTCGCCTTCCTGATAAGCATCTTCTGGACCACCGGGACCCGTTCCAGCGGTATCTCGACCCCCAGGTCGCCGCGGGCCACCATCAGGCCGTCCGCTGCCTCGATGATGGCGTCGATGTTGTCCAGTGCCTGCGGCTTCTCTATCTTGGCTATAACGGGTATCTCCCGTCCCCGCTTTCTCATGATCCGCTTGAGCCTTTTCACGTCGTCGGCGCACCTGACAAAAGAAAGGGCCACAAAGTCGACGTCCTCGCGGATGGCGAACTCGAGGTCTTTTTTGTCTTTGGGTGTAAGTCCGGACACGGACAGTCCCTGGGCGGGAACGTTGACGCCTTTATGCGACTCGATGACGCCTCCCACCAGCACCTTGCAGAGGACCTTTTCCGCCTCCACCGCGCTCACCCGGAGCTCGATGCTGCCGTCGGAGAGCAGGATGGCGTCGCCTTTTTTCACGTCTTTAGCAAGGCCGGCATAGCTTATGGGGACCTCGTTTTTGTTTCCGGGCCTGCGGGGGACCAGCACAATCTCCTGGCCGTGCTTGACCCATAGTCCCTCGGGGGGAAGCTTGCCGGTCCTTATCTTCGGACCGCACAGGTCCTGGATCACGGCAACGTCGCGGCAGAGCTTTTTGCTTATCTGCCGCACCAGCTCGAGCTTCTGCTTGTGTTCCGCATAGGTCCCGTGGGAGAAGTTGAGCCGTACCGCGTCCATGCCGGCCCGGCAGAGCTTTTCCAGCTTGCTGCGCGACTCGCTGGCCGGTCCTATAGTACAGACTATCTTGGTCTTCTTGGGGTCTTTTCCGGCCATTTCACGCTCCGTTGTTCTCTTCGTCGGTTTCTATGCACGTGGGACAACCGTGACAGGTCACCGTGCAAACCACCTCGCCCTTTTCGTTCTTGGCGGTGGTCACATAGGTGATGCGGTTGTTCTCCCGGTCTACTTCGGTGACCTCTGCGGTGAAGGTGATCGTCTCGCCGGTATACACCGGCTTTAAAAACTTCATGTCCGCTTCGAGCGCAAGTATGGCCGGTCCGGGAAAGAAGTCCCCCCCAAAGTGGGTGAAAGCCGATGCCACCAGCATGCCGTGGACAATGGGCCTTTTGAAGCGGGACCGGGAGGCGAACCCCGGATGGCAGTGATAGGGGTTATGGTCCCAGGTCAGGTCGGAGAACTCTTTGACCTCATCCTCTGTAAAAACCCGGGTGAAAGAGGCCTTCTGGCCCGCCTCGATCTCGTCTATTCCTCTGCCGATTACAACCATGCCGTGTCCTTCCAGGCGGTAGTGTACGCCTATACCGTTTGCAAAGACGCGCGGCACCTGCGTGTCCTGTTCCGGGAGGGAAGCTTGCCGCGGCTTTCCGGCTTCATGGTTTGCGGACCCGCCGCACACCGGAGACCAGCGTCCCGGCGAACTCGCCGACCTTGTCGATAAGCTGCGGCGAGCTTCCGTGCTTTCCGATGAGGCTGACAATGGCGCTTCCCACCACCACTGCGTCGGCGTGCTCCGCCACCTGCGCTGCCTGGTCAGGGGTGGAGATGCCGAAGCCGACGGCCACCGGCAGGTCGGAGAGTTGCTTGATGCGCTTGACGTCTCCCGCAATGGTGGTGGAGACCTCGGTGCGGGCGCCGGTCACGCCGGTGACGCACACGTAATAGAGGAATCCGCCGGCTACGCGGCAGATTTCGGCCATTCTGTCGTCAGGGGTGGTGGGGGCCACCAGGTAAATCATGTCCATCTTTGCTGCCCGGGCCAGGGAGCGCATGCCGGCGCCCTCCTCGGGGGGAAGGTCCACTATAAGCAGTCCGTCAACGCCCGCTTCCTGCGCGTCCGCTGCCAGCCGCTCCTCTCCAAAGGAAAAGACCGGGTTGTAATAGCCGAAGAGGATCAGGGGAGTGTCGCTCTTCTCGCGGAAGCGGGCCACCAGGTCGAGCACCTCGGGAATGCCGAAGTCGTTTTTGAGCGCGCGCTCCGATGCCTCCTGGATGGTCGGCCCGTCCGCCATGGGGTCGGAGAAGGGCACGCCCAGCTCGATCAGGTCGGCTCCGGCACGGTCCAGGCACTCGAGGAGCTTAAAGGTTGTACCGAGGTCCGGGTCTCCCGCGGTTATAAAAGGTATAAAGGCAGCCCTGCCTTCGCTTCTTGCCCTGGCAAAGCTGTTCTCTGTCCGGTTCATAACAGCCTATCCTAACCTCAAAACGGTTTGTTACAAAACACGGGAAAACGGGAAATGATAGGGGGCAAAGCCCTCATTCGCGAAAAAGGGCTTGACCGTGCCGGTGTTTTACTCTTCAACCTGCTTTGACAATAAACTCGGACAATACGGACTTCTGCTCCTGGGTGAGCTCTATGAACTGGAGGGCGATGAGGTACTTTCCTGTGCTCTGGTCCAGGTCTCTTCTCAGCACCTGTCCCTTGAGGTTTACGGCGCCCTGCTCGGGGAACAGGGGAAGCTGCAAAAGCACAGCGGTACCGTCGGCCAGGTCCTTTTCGCTCTCCACCAGCAGCCCTCCCCTGGAGATGTTCCGGGACAGGCCGGTAAAAGACTCGCCGGAGACCTCGCCCATGACCTGCATGTTGACTTCCACCCGGAAATGGACCCGTTGGGGCACGTCCAGGATTGAGGCCGCCTTGGTAAGTATCTCCTTGGCGTTTATTGGCTTGGTCACGTACTCGGTGGCTCCTGCTGCAAAGCACTTGTCTATGTCCACTGATTCTGCCGAGGTTGAAACTATCATGATGGGTATGTCCTTGGTGGAAGCCTCGCTTTTCAGGTGCCTGCATACCTCGTCGCCCATCATGTCCGGCATGATGTAATCAAGGAGTATCAAATCAGGACTGTTGTTTCGTGCCGATGAAATGGCTTCCTGGCCCGACTCCGCGGTAATGATCTCGCAGCCGGTGCGCTTGAAAAAGGTTTCCTCCAACCGAAGGAACAGCTTGACATCATCAACCAGCAACACTTTCTTTTTCATGGTCTGCCCCGTCTTCCTTTTGTGAAAGGAACATATAATCTGTTCTTAAGTAGTGCCTGTTGCGAAACGGAGGTTTAATTTACTTTTGCGGCGCTGTTTTTGGAGTGCGGCAGCAAGCTGTCCGCTTTTTCCGCCGGGAAGCAAGCTTCCCGGAAATGCGCTCCACAAGAGGCCCACAGTTTACGAGACGCCTTTTTGTAAGTTCCGGCAAGCCGGAACTTATGAGTGCGAAAGCAAGCTTTCCTGTCTGCGTGCCTGTCTGCCCTGTCTGGCACAGGCAGGCACACTCCTAAAACGGAGTTTCGCAACAAGCACTAAGTAAACCACATCTTCCGCAACCCAGAACGTTTCTAATATATCATATTCCACAAGCGGCTCTAAGACAAGAATATAAATAAAAACCGGCCTTATGCCTTCGCCGCTCCCTACTTAACCAGGTCCCTTTCTCCGATGTCCTTAATGACCTTTGCCGGCCTTCCCGCGGCGAACGAGCGGGAAGGGATATCGTCAACCACCAGCGAGCCGGTGCCTATAATACAGTGGTCGCCTATGGCAACTCCCTTGAGCACGGTTATATACGAAGGCATCCACACGTGGGAGCCGATCCTGACGGGTTCCGGTTCGGGCTGCTGCGATTGGTTGTCCTGCCGGTGCAGGGACGAGTCCAGGACCATGCACCCCCAGCCGATCAGGGTGTGGTCTCCCACCGATATCTCCCGGGATGCCCCGAATATGCCTCCGGAGAACCAGCACCTGTCGCCGACTGCGATGCGGGCGCCTTCTTTGCAGGAGAACACGGTGTGGCCGTCATGGGTCTGAATCCAGGTGCCTCTGCCCAGGGAAACGTGGCCGCCTTTTTCCAGCCGGAAGGACACCTTGTGGATTCCCCGCTCGATTATGACGTCCTCCCCGAGCTCGACCGTGCCGAGGCCGCGGTGATACAAGGTACGGTGGTCCGCCCGGCAGCCCTTGCCGAAGCTTACCCGGTGGCGGTACCGAAAGCGCATCCAACTCTGGCCGGCCAAGTTCTCGAGCTGATGAAGGCGAAGGAAAAATCTCTCTCGCCTTGTAAAATGGTCCGCGCCGAACTTGTCGTCACCGTACATGGTTAATGCCTGCTTTCGACCGTCACGATTCGGGGTTTTTTCCATTGCTCGAAGTTTCCATTAACTCGGCCACCGCTTCGTCGAGATTTTCGGAAGAAGTAAGCCTCATCTTAACATCCGCGCTGTTCATTACATATGAGGGGCCCTTGTGGCCCATGTCCTCGTGCGTAAGCACCACGTCGATCTTGTGGGAGATAAGCCATTCCGCTACCTTGATTCCCTTGCGGGTCTGTACATGGGCATGGGGGTTTTCGAGTATATCCCTGCGGTCAATCTTCCGGTCGGACTTCCTGATCTGCACCAGTGCGAAGTAGGGCGACTCGCCAAAGTGTTGACTGATGGTCCCGGCAGTGTCGGACAGCGGCACGCCCGCCCTGATGTAATCTTTTAATTTCGGCTCGTAATGCACGACAACATCGGCGATGTGTTCGATCTCCTCTGTTATCCTCCTCTCGATCTTTTCGCTTATATGATGTGCCTTTTCCAGGTCGCCGGTACGGAGAGCCACGTCGATCTCGATAAACCGGAACCTGCCCGCGTTCCTGCCTGCCAGGCCGCGGACTTCGATCACCGCGGGCTCCGCCTCCACAATGGCCCGGACCCTGTCCAGAGTCTCCGGCTCGACTGACGCGTCGAGCAGGACCCGCATGCCGCCTGATAGGAGTTCCCATCCCGCGCGGGCGATAAAGATAAGCACCAGGGCGGCGCCCAGCCGGTCAACCGTGATCCCGTAAAAGTCGAGCTCGACCCGGAAGTAGCTCAGGCTCGCGGAAACAAGCACAACCAGCGATGAAAGAACGTCCACCTGGCGATGCCGTCCCTCCGCCATCATGGTGGGAGACCCCGTCTTTTTGCCCACCCGCAAAGCGTACTGGCCGAAAAGGAAAATAACCAGAACCGTGAGTAAAAGCCATCCGATTACCGCAAGCGATATGTCCGGAGGATTTATGTTTTTGGTGATCGCCTTTTTTCCGATCTCGTAGGCGGCAAAGAAGATAAAAAAGGCGACCACTATGGAGATGAGGTTTTCGATCTTGTAGAGGCCGTAGGGAAAGGACTTGGTCTTGCGGGTGGAAAGGCGGACGCCTCCGTAAACCGCGGCGGAAGCCACCGAGTCGGTGACCGAATCAATCGCTCCCGCTGTAATGGCCAGGCTGCCGGTTATAGAAGCGAGCGCCGCCTTGATGCCGGCGAGCGCCAGGTTGGTAAAAAAAGCCAGCAGGGCGACCCTTTTGACCTGACGGCTCTCCTGGTCCGCTCCCGCTGCTTTGGAGATTTCTTTTTTGTCTTCGGACATCTTAATCTCAGCTTCATATGCCCATAAGAAGCATTACGAACAACACGCCCGCCATCAGCGAAAAGATGGTGCTGTGCGACTCGACCTCCTGACAGGAGGCGGGTATGAGCTCGTCCGCGGCAATATATATCATGAGTCCTGCGGTTGCTCCGGTGATAACGCCCAGCACATGAGGGCTGATGTCGGTAAGCAGGAACTTGGCCAGCAGAAACCCGATAAGCAGGGGAACCGCGGTGGACGCGGAGTATAAAAAAGCCTGGAGCCTTTTGCCGGTGAAGTTGAAGTAAGGCGAAGAGGTGCAGATGCCTTCGGGAATGTTGTGAATGGCTATGGCCAGGGCTATGGTTATGCTGACCTTTTCGTCAGCGACTCCGCCGATCGCGATGGCCATGCCTTCGGGGAAGTTATGCAGGAAAATGCCCATGATAAGATAGACCGCGGTCCGCTTGAGGCGCATACTTTGCTCGGGCATGCAGAGCTCGGGATGGATGTGGGGAATGGTCTTATCCAGGGCATACATCACTATGGCGCCCACCAGAATGCCCAGTCCGCAAATCCATACCGACGACATGTCGATGCTCTCGGGGATAAGCTCGAGAAACGATATGGCCAGCATGACGCCTGCTGCGAAACAAAGCATGTTGCAGATATACAAAGTCGAGGTCTTCTTCATGACCCCGATCGCAGAACCGATTACAGGCCCCAAAACCGAGATGATGACTATAATGTAAATGGTGTCCATCAAACCAACCGCCGCAGAACATAATTAAAGCCGGCAACTACCGGCTTAATTAGTGCCCGTTGCGAAACGGAGGTTTAGTTTACTTTTGCGGTGCTGTCTTGGAGTGCGGCAGCAAGCAATCCGCTTTTTCCGCCGGGAAGCTTGCTTGTCGGAGATTTGCCCCACAAGAGGCCCGCAGCTTACGAGGCGCCTTTTTGTAAGTTCCGGCAAGCCGGAACTTATGAGTGCGAAAGC
>CAYQTK010000046.1:0-25676 GCA_964420375.1 uncultured bacterium | reverse complement strand
GTCAATTCATGGAGCGGGGCATCCACCGCACCAGAGAACTCATACCCCGACATGAACTCCTCCCAAACCTGCGACGCCAATGCCCGCTTCCTACTCTTGCTAAGCCTCTTCCATGCCGGAAATTTCGCCTTGAGTTGATTTTTCACCGCCCGCTTGATATCTTTTACCTGCATGAAAAGCCTCCCTTTAATGTTTTTCGTACATTCCATTATACAGGCTTTTCATGCATAAACCTACAGTTTTCTTGCTGATTCAGCAATTTTTTAAACAGGCTTTTAAAGCGGATGTTCCCTGAATTTTCCAAGTTCCGGGACACCATACACAACTCTTGACTTTCCCGGCGCGATATGGCGCTAAGGTCGCATGCCCGTGACGGCGAGAGCGGTGGCGACGGGCGCGTTTACCACCTTACGCAACGCGGCAAACGAGCGCACGGGCAGGCCCCTGGCCGGGAGGGCTTTTGTACAGGAGATTGAGAAGGCCCTGGACAGGAAACTCATCCCCTAACCCGGCGTAGCCGGAACCAAACAGGCATTGACACTATCATCTTCGTGTCATATGATCGACTCCAATCACTCCTTGAATGGAGAACTCTTTCGGTCGGGGAATCGGTATAACTTTACACTCGAAACATTCGAGAACCTTTCATCATTCTTTTTACAACCGGTTTCCGACAACCTTTAAATTACCGATACCCCTCTTTCCTTGTATTTGGGAAAAAGGGGGGGTATGCGCCTTTAATATCATTTCATGACAAATCCGGCAACAATTTCACGGGTAAGGGACTAATATTACCATGCTGTAAATTACAATGCCCCCCAAATGTCAATCAGCGGATAACCATGGCGGAAAATAATCCCCTTGTCGCGACTTGCGAGTCAAGTTTGGATATTCCTGCAAACAGCAGGGGAAGTACGGCCGTTAAGATGGGACACAAGCCCTGTCGATTGAAGTATGAGGCCCGCGAAAGTTGTGCGTGACAGTCGAAGGAGGACGGTGAGGGGCGGACGCTACGCCACGTCCGCGCTTTTTTCCTTCACCGTTTTTTCCTTTCCGGAGTTGTTTTGATCTTGCCGGTACATGTTCCAGTACTTATCAAAGGCCTGTTCATATGAGCGGGTCCGGGCGTAATCGACGGCGTTTTTACCCATGGCTGTCGCCCGGGCCGGCTTCGAGAGGAGGTTGTCCATGGCTTCTAGAAGTGCGGACTCGCTGTCTCCTCTGACCACTACTCCGGTGACGTCGGGCACCATGTTTTCGCAGGGCCCTCCCTTGTCGGTGACGATAACGGGGAGACCGCTTGCCTGCGCTTCGAGTACCACGTTTCCGAAGGTGTCGCTGGTGCTGGGGAACACGAACAGGTCAGAGGACGCATAAGCCGCTGCCAAGTCGTCGCCTTCCAGGTATCCGGTAAAGGTGCTGCGGTGTCCTTTTATTTCCTTTTTCATTTTCTCCAGGTAAGGACCGTCGCCCACCACCACCAATTGCGCGTTGTTGCGCTTCATGCAAAGCCGCTTAAAAGCCCGGCACAAAAGGGGCAGGTTTTTCTCCTTTGACACCCGGCCCACGTAAAGAAGCTTCGTTCCTTCCGGAAGCTCGTAATCTCCTCTTCTCTCGGGACCGAAGCGATGGGCGTCAACCCCCCGGGGCATGCGGACGATTTTTTCCTCGCTTATGCCCTTTTCCACCAACTCGTCGGTAGACGCCTGGGAAGGCGAGAAAATGATGTCCGACTGTTCATAGAACCAGACCGTATAGCGCCATACCAGGTCTCTGATGGAGGCGTCGCCGGTCAGGTAACCGGCGAATTGGGCAATGGAGGTATGATATGTCGTACAGAAAGGCAGTCCCATGATTCGGGCCATGGCCAGGGCGCAGAGGCCCAGCGGGCCCGGTGTCGCACCGTGGATATGGGTAAACCCCTTTTCATAACAGTAGTTCATCATGGACAACAAAGGAGGAATGAATATTTTCTGGTCCGGATATATGGGCAGACTGTAGGTGTGGGCCGGCCCGAAGTAACTGACACCCGGGATGTCCGTCTTTTTGTCGGGGGTCGCCGGACAGGTCAACACTTCGAGCTTTTTTCCGGTCTGCTCAGCCAGTGCCAGGTTTCTCTTCCAGGTACGGGCCACTCCGTTGACCTCGTCAAAGGTGTCGGTGAATACCGCCACTTTAGGCCCGTCTCCCGGATTGAAGGGCGGGCTGAAACGGCTTCGGGCTTCTTTGCTGAACCTCTTATTCTTGCTGTAGGTGGCGTATGCTATAAAGTAAGGCGCCAGCAAAGTGGACAGTGCCCCTACTCCTCCCAGGGTATGGAAGAGATCAAAGGGGTTCAGGCTCACCAGCCTGCTGGTGATATGTCCGCTCAAGTTGGCCAGAAAGCTGTTGGATATCTTGTCCACAAAATCGAACCATTCCCTGTCCGGAGAGACGTCCGACTTGCGGGAGGCCGACAGCATGGCCAAAAGATGAGGGTCGTTTTTGATTAGCTTCTCGGCCTCCACCTGAAAAAGGTCGGCCATACCTGAGCGGACAGGCAAAGGGCCCGGCTCGGGTTTGTTCTTGAATTTGAAGAAAAGCCTTTTCCAAAGGCCCGGCTCCCGATGTTCCCTCGAGTCCAGCATCCTCTCCATAAAGCGCATCAACAGGTTCTCTTCATGGCCGCGGGCCAGGTCAAGCTTGTGCTTGTAAAACTGGTAGGCTATGCCGTAAAGGTGGTGGGCCATGGTAAGCGGAGTGGCCGACTTGCGATGGATGACCTCGCTCCTGCCCTGCCGGATGCCCGACCAGAACTCGTCTGCGGTCCCGGCTTCGGCAACTTCGGTGTAGGTATAGGCGGTGTTAAGTGCGCTGTGGTCGTCGGACCCTCCTATCAGCGTTTTCTGCCAAGGCACGGGAAAATCGGGCCAGATGTCGTGGCGGTCCGCCAAGACTTCAATGTCGCGGGGTCCCAGGCTTGAAAGGACGGCCCGCAAGTCCCGGTTTACGCAGCTCTCCTGGTCGCCGTTCAGCTCAAAGCATTTGAACAGCAGAAGGCTTTTCTCGAAGTGCTCGACGGTAAGCCGATCGTTTACCGAATAAAAAGGATGGGCCAGGGCATGGTCAATGCCTTGACTCTGCAGATAGGGGACCAGATCGAAAACGTTTTCCCGCAGTTTGTCGATTTCCCGGAACCGCTCTTCGTCAATGCCGTATACCAGGACATGGAGCTTGCAGTTGTCTTCCGGGAAGTAGGTGGTCACCTCGCATCCCGTGAACACGCCCGGCAGATGGGCGATCTCGAGAACGCCGGCTATGGCGTTGTGGTCGGTAATCGTCACTGCGTCCATGCCCCGCTCGACGGCGATGCGATAGAGCTCGGCAGGCTCGGTATAGCTTTCCGAGCATCCTATCTTCTGCAGAAACCATACGGACGGACGAGTGGACAGTTTGGAATGGACGTGAAGGTCTACTTTCATTTTCCGCTCCTTCTCATGTGCATTTCGAGCTACCCGCTTAAGCGCTCAGGTCCTTGAAATTCTCCACATCTTTCGTGTGCAGGACCGCCGGGGCATTTTCAGGCAATGCTCTGGCGGCGGATGTTTCGCGGGGCCGAATTTCACCATGCTCCGCGCTTCGTTGAAACTTCTTCATCTTTTCGTAATCCGGCGCCTTTCTTCCCGAGAAGAAAGAACAGGCCCGGTAGTATAAAAGGTCTTCTTTCCATAGACGGAAATGCTGCCGGTCCAGCCGCCAGCGTTTAAACAGCTTGTAAGGGGCCTTGCGTAGTTCGATCAGTGGCCCTGAAAGCTCGGAGGGGTCCCGGAAGCACTCCCAGTCGCAGTCCCTGCACCAAGCTTCGCCTGGGAGACTACTTGTTTCCATCTCCCAGAACTTGCCCAGTCTCTCCCTGCCCCGAAAACAGCAAGGACAGGTGTCCCCCTCCTGAGCGGTTATGAAAAAGTAGTCCAGGCCGCCCCTGCAGGGAAAACTCCTGACTTCGCCGGTCTCGTACTCTTTCGAAAGAGTGTAAAGGTTGGTCCTTGGCGTGAAGATGCGAAGGCCCCCCCTCCAAAGAGGGATTGTGTCGTAAAGCGCCCTGAAAAGCTCGGCCTTCTCGGCCGGTGTAAAGCTGACTACGTGGTCGGCGCTGAAAGCCCCGTAAGCGGTCTCCAACGAATCGTTGCCGCTGGTCTGGATGCTCATGGGATAACAGGCATTGGCCATGGTAAAGCCGAGGTCCGCAACAAAACCGTAAAACCGGTCAAAGGCCCCCCGGAAAAGCCGGTAGAAGCCTTCCCGGTCAAGCTCCCGGCCTTGGATGAGCTCTTCCCAATTGCCGCCGGTGTTGCGGTTTATTCCCAGATTGGCCGCAGGAAAAAGACCATGCTCATGAAAAAGAGGCAGGGCCTTTGCAATGCCCTCAATCACGCCGGGCAGGCCCCTCATGCCCTCATGCACCGAGGGAACGGCGGAGTCGATGCTGATCCAAAACGTATAAAGCCCGGCCTCATAAAGGTCGTCGGCCAAACATGAAATCTCCTTTTCGAAGCCGGGACGGTCGTGCCTTGCAAACATGAAGCCGTTGGTGCCCGTGCGGGTATAGGGAATACCGGCCTTGACGGCGTAGGTTATGAGTTCGACCACTCGGCCGCGGTACAGAAAGGGTTCGCCGCCGGTGATGGAAAGGGACTTGACGCCCATGGCGGCCGCGGCGTCGATCATGCGCTTGGTGTCGTCCATGCCGATTTGGGAGCGGGCGAAGCCGACCCCGGCGCGCAACTCGCATTGCGGACACTTGGCGTTACAGGCGTCGGAGTATTGGATGATGAGCTGGCCGGGAAGCCTGCCAAATAAAGCATAATCTTTTATAATTCCCGATAGGGACCGTAACATCGGAAAAACCTCGTTTTACAATAAACAGTGTAGTCAAGTTTATTTATACTTTGTTAATTTTGTTATAGTTTCCGGTTAGATCGGGGGATTATTGTAAGGATTTACATTTTTGTAATGCTCTGCTAAATCACTGCTGACAAAAAGAGTCGTGAAATAGTGGTAAAAAGCTCTACCCTCTGCCGACGCTGACTATCATTGCAGCGGCAGCATGGCTAACGCCACCACCCTTTTTTACATGAACGAGTTCACTGAGGCCGAGGTCTACAGATGCATGAAGGAAGGCCGGATGGTTGCCCTGCAGGGCGCGGCTTTCCAGGACAGCTATGTTGCCGAGTGGTGGGTGAGCGATGGCGGCACTCCAGCCAGACGGGTCATGCTGGGTCAAGAGGTCGAGGTTAGTGAAGCTCCGGTGGTAAGATTCTCTCTTGATCATCCTGTCCAGGACTGCCGGACCTTGCTCATACGAAACGGGGTGCCGGTCAAGGAGGTCCAGGGGACCGAGCTCGAGTTTGTTGACAATAAATGGAGACCGGAGGACGGCCCTGCTTATTACCGGGTCGAGGTCATCGGGCCCCGCGCGGATAGCAATCATTACGAGGCTCCGACCATGCCCGAAAGCGAGCTTTTCACAAACCCCATCTTCATAAGATGGACAGCGGGTTGAAGGAACGCGAACGGTTTAGAAAGAGAAACTCAGGACTCGCCTCTCTTTTCGCACTCCGCTATCGCCCGGTCGAGGCGTTTTAGGGCTCTTTCTTTGCCCGCCAGGGAGAGGACCTCGAACAGGCCGGGGCTTGCCGTTCCGCCGGTTACTGCGACCCGGACGGGTTGGGCTATCTTGCCGAGCTTGAGATCGAGCTCGTCCATGAGCTCCTGGAAGGCCGCCTCCAACGACTGCTCGTCAAAGGGATCCAGGCCTTCGATCTTTTCGCGGACCTTTTCAAGTACCTCCGCGTTTTTTGACTTCAGGAACTTCTTCTTAGCTTTTTCGTCGTATTCCACGTCCTGCTCGAAGTAATAGGCAGTGGTCTCCGGAAACTCCGCCAGGGTCTGGACGCGCTCCTTGTGGAGTTCGATCACCTTCATCAGCTTGTCGTCAGGCTGCGGGTCAAGGCTCTTCTCTTTATAGAAAGGCACGACCATCTCGGCAAGCTCGGCCGCCGGCCGCTGCCGGATGTAATGGCCGTTCAGCCACAACAGCTTCTCCTGGTTCCATACGCCGGGCGACTTTCCCAGCTCTTCTAATGAGAAAAGCCTGACAAGCTCGTCGCGCGTGAACAGCTCCTGGTCGCCGTGGGACCATCCTATCCGGGCCAGGAAGTTCATCATGGCCTCGGGAAGGTATCCCATGTCGCGGTAGGCCACCAGCGAGGTGGCGCCGTGGCGCTTGGACAGCTTGGACTTGTCCTCACCCAGTATAAGCGGGTGATGGGCGAAAGCGGGGACATCATAGCCCAGCGCCCGGTAGAGGAGTATCTGCCGGGGGGTGTTGTTCAAATGGTCGTTTCCGCGGATCACGTGGGTTATGCAAAGGTCGTGGTCGTCAACCACCGCGGAGAAGTTATAGGTGGGAGTGCGGTCGCTGCGGACCAGCACGAGGTCGTCAAGCTCGGAGTTGTCATAGGTGACCTTGCCCTGGATGATGTCATCAACCTCGGTGCTGCCCTCCTGTGGACACTTGAAGCGAATGACACGGGGCCGGTCAGCCGGATGTTCCGTGCGCTCGCGGCATCTGCCGTCGTACTTGGGCTTCCTGCCCTCGGCAAGCGCTTTTTCCCGCATCCGTTCGATCTCCTCCGGAGTGCACGAGCAGTAATATGCTGTGCCCTCGGAAAGCATCCGCTCGGCCTCATTTCGGTATAGCTCCTTCCGCGCACTCTGATATACAGGGTCGCCGTCCCATGCCAGGCCCAGCCAGGACAGGCCTTCCAGGATGGCCTCGGTGTACTCGTCACGGCTCCGGCCAATATCGGTGTCCTCGATCCGGAGTATGAATTCTCCGCCTTCATGGCGGGCGAAAAGCCAGTTAAACAAGGCGGTGCGCGCTCCGCCGATATGAAGGTGCCCCGTAGGGGAAGGCGCAAACCGGCATCTTACGTTCATCTCCTGCATGCCTCCATTTTAATGTATGAAAACCATCCATCAATTCTAACAGCCAACCAGCGTTTTGTCATTCGAAAAGAGGGTAATGGGCCAATGGGGGACTTCGAGAATCGCGGCTAAAGCCGCTCGAACGACTCTCCCTTATTTCAGCAAATGCATTTGATAAGACACCGGGCTTTCCTCATAATCTGTTTTTCTTTGCGGGAATGATCAGGGCGGAAAGCAAAAACAGAAATGACATGAGACCGGCGAAAAGCCCGACAGCGAACGAGCGCGGCTCGTAGACCAGGGTCGCGCTCCATTCGCCCGCGGGCACGGGAAAAGCCTTGAAAGGGCCGTTGACTTTTATTACCGGCGCCTCCAGCTTCTCGGTATCGCTTTCCACGAACGCGCGGAAGCCGGGCAGATACTGCTCGGAGACGACTATGTATCCCGGCCGGGAGTGGAGCGAGTCAAACTCGATGCGTCCGGGAAGATGGCCTGTTTGATCGAAAGATTCCTCTTCAATGTCAAGCTTCACATGGGGGACCTTCATATCCATCTTTTCCGGCACGACCGCCACGTTCATGAAGGTATGCGGGTTTATAAGGGCCAGCTCATGCACTGAATGCATGTAATCTGCGCTTTTTTCGGCTTCACCCAAGCCGGGGACCCACCATGATCGGGGATAGGCATTGGGGTTTTTGTAAAGATGCCGGCCGTTCATTTCTCCCACGTACTTGAGGTCTTCGGGTTTTTCACCGGTATGGAGCCGGACTTCGGCAAAGCAGCCTGCATCGCGCTTCGCGTTGTTTCGAGGACCGGGAAGAAGTACCAGCCCGGCCCCGGCTTGCTGCTTGCCGGCACTGGTTTTTTTGACCATGGCTCCGCCTTTTCTCACCTTCATGGAGTAATCATGCCATCCATGGTCGTCCGCTTTTTGCGCCGGGTCCAGGTAGCGGGCAAACAAGAGGGAGTTGCCTTTGTCCGTTTTATGCTGCAACGATGCAAAGAAAACGCCATCTTCATCCGCTGTTTTTGAAACCTGGTTGTCGGGCACACCCGCGGCAAAAAGCAGCGTGGGCTGAAGCGGTTTTTTGAACTCGAAGTCCGCGTCAATGCGGGCGGGCGCGTGCTCCATGAGGGCCCGGGAGGACTCTCCTCCGGAGACGAACCGATCGAGCCGGAGCCATGACTCCTTGCGGGAGGACATGGTGCGGGCTTGCTTGAACCATTTTTGCAGAAACGGCTTTTCGTCTATCGGCGCGGGAAGCACGTGCACGTAGAGGTTGGCGAGCCTTAAAAACGGGTCATCGAACTCGTCGCCAAGGACCATGAAAGCCATGTTGTCGTTGTAATGTTTGGCGCCCATGTTTTCCAGCCCGTTTAACTCCGCCATGTACTCTACGTAAGAGCGGGGGTAGAGAGGATCGTAGTATCTTATGTCGTCGAGCTTTTCCGGCAGGAGCCGGTTGGGAAAGAGTCCTTTGAGTGACGGGCTTGCATGCACCCGGTAGTTGCCCGCACTGTTTTTGAGCACCTTGGCGAGCTCTTTTGCCTCTCGGCCGATGTCGTCATGATAGCGGGGCTTGTGCCCGGTGTGGTCATAGAGCAGTCCGACAAGCGATAAAACAAGCATGGCAATGCCCGCGGCGCGGTAAGACATGGCGTTTCTCTTGTAGAGCAGGACGGTCGCGATTACGCCGATTATGAGCAGGAGGGGCACGATCACGAACCCGGGCTTTAAAAGGCCGAGCGCATAATAAGGCTCGAACCAGTGGCGGGGCGGAAGACCGGCGAATATGGAGTAGCCGATCCATAAAATGAGAGCGGCCGCGGCTATGATGGTCCTTTCCGAGCCGCGGTCGCTGCGGACCCGGTCTGCGCCGTGCGCGGCAAGCATGGAGACCGCCAACGTGAGCGCGGGCACGGCGTACTTCTCGTTGTAGGTAAGACTGAAGGGAAAGAGCTTTCCCAAAAGCGAAAAAGGCGGCAGCCCGTAGATGATACCCAGCAGCACGGGCACTGCGCAAAGGAAGAAGCAGACCCGGCGTTGCGACCGGGGGGACGAGAGATACGAGTAAAGCGCCAGCATGACCGGCACAGCGCCCAGGTAGGGACACAAGAACGGCACGGCAGGTGACATGCGGTTATCTCCGAACAGCCAGGGCACGACCAGCGAGATCATGGTCTGCGGGTCCAGGTGCCGGAGCCCTGCAGAAGGGTCGTGATAGGTCCATGCATTGGCGTAATACTCGACAAAAGGAAGCCACTGCGGCAACGAGACCAGAAGCCCGAACAAAGACACGGCCGCGGCAAGCGCCAGGGAAACCCGGTCTATGCCGCGCACGAAAAGAAAGTAGAGCAAAGAAAACGCCGCGGCATACAAGGCGGCCTCTGGAAAGCCGCCGAGAACGAGAAGGGACATGCCCAGTGCCCCGGCAACCAGGCGGGAAAGGCTTGGCCTTTCATGAAGAAGGTGCAAAAGCAGAAGCTCGAGGGGAAGCAGTATCTCCACGTTCAGGTGCGACATGTACACGTAGCGGGTCATGTAGCCGGAGAGCATGAAGGCGGAAGCGCCCAGCAGAGACGAGTAATAACCCGTCCCCAGCGCGTGGCGGGCCAGTGCCCAGGCGAACGCGCCGGCCAGGAAAAGCCGGAGCATGAGCACCCAGTCGATAGTGTTCCGGAAGCCGGCTGCAAACTTGATCCAGGAAAGGGGATAAAACACCGCGGTCTGCATGTTGGCCAGGTGGGGAACGCCCAGGGCGTTGTGGGGGTTCCAGAGCGGGAACCTGCCGGCGCCAAGCTCGGAGGCGCTGAAGGTGTCCCACGCATAAAAGCCGTACAGGTTGGTCACGTCCTGGATAACGCCGCCGTAGATGGAGTGGCCGGAAAGCTTGGCTGGACCGTAGGCCAGGCCGAGAGCAAAAGCGAGAACAAATAAAGCGCCCAAAGGCGCCAGGCGTTTATGGCCTGTCCTTCTAGTCTCTTCCACTTCTCCCCCCGAGCTTTACAGAGACAAGCACAACAACCAAGGATAGCAGAACCGCGGTAATCGAGACAAACAGGCCGACCTTAAAGTCGGGGGGCTCGAAGTAAAAAGACGCTTGGTTTGCGCCGGGAGGGACGGTGACCAGCAGGGCGGTCTTGTCCTCCTGCGGGCGGATGTGTAGAGGCTCACTCCCTGCTCTTGCCTTCCAGCCCGGATACCAGGCTTCGTGGACGATGAGGTCCTTTGTGAGTGAGGTTTTTGAAACCATGATCCAAAAAGAATCCCCGGAAGTGCGCTCTACAGGCAAAGGTTCTTTTGATCCCTTAAGATGCGCCCACGGCTTATGGGGAACCTCGTAGAGATAAGGTCCGCTCTTCTCATAAGACCAGGCCGGTTTGGGAGGCGGCCGGTACTCGTCATGGTGTGCGGACAAGGCGGCAAAGGCGGTCCAGTCGCTGTCGCGGTTGTTTCTGGGACCCGGAGCAGTTGCAAGTGTAATGGAGCTTTCGCTTTGGGCTTGCAATAGCTGCGGCTTTCGTGACCGGTTCTGATACACGTTCTCGCCGGGGAGCATGAATCGAAAGTAAAGCAGCTCGGTATGAGAGCCTCTTTGCGCGAGAGCTGAAAGAGCTGCGCCGTCAGGGGAGGCGTGAGACGCAGAGCTCAAAACGGGAGCAAAGGAAAGGATGGTGGAGACGTTCTTCGAGTGCTCAGCATCTCCGGCCATGACCTCGGAAAGCCGGAAGCTTACCCTGCCGGGCGCATGCAGGAACAGGCCGGGATAACAGCGACGGGGACCGTCGTTGCACTCGGTTGCCGATATCAGGTCATAGCGGAGCTTGCCGGGAGCGGCTACTCCGTAAATACCCCGGCCTTTTAACAAGACCCCGTCGATGAGCTGAGAGGGCACCCACGCGTCTTTTCCGAAAGCCAGGCCCACGCAGAGGTCCCGGGCATCCGCGCCGGCCAGCCCTTGCGGCGTGGGCCGGGTGTAATAAGAAGGATAGAAATAATCTATGTTCTGGCGCGGGCTGTGACGGTTTACGCGCCGGACAAGGTTTACATAGGGCTTGTAGAAAAGCGCGTCAGACGACCGCACGTCCTTCAGTCGCCGGCTCATGGGCAGGTTGGGAGGCCAGTAGCGGCCCAGGCCGGTAACTCTCGCCCCAGGAGAGAGGCGGGACTTGATCTCAACAGTGAGCTCGTTTTTTTGTTTGCCCTCCGGCCGATCAAGGGAAACAAAAGGATGGAAGCTTATGGCAGCCATCCATAGTTGCAGGAACACCAGAACACTGATCAGGACTGTTGCGAGTCTGCTTTTATAATGAAGAGAAATCAAGACAATCAAAGCGATGAAGATCGAAGGTAATGCCCTTTGGCTCAGTAAAAAGAAAGAAAGGCCCGCAATCAAGGCAAACAGGACAGTGAACAGGATCGGCAAAAATTTTTTCTTTCTAGCTTGTAAAATGTCCTTGCATTCCCCAATCAGCCGCTCCGCTCCCACTCCGGCGAGCATGGCCAGGCAGACGTGGATCTCGGAGAAGAAGAACTTGAAGTTGGAGTTCACGTTAAAAGGCGGCACCAGGGCGATAAGCCGGAAGCCGGGCAGTCCGAAGGTCAAGCCTGCGGAAACGGAGAACAACCCCAGGAAGAAAAGCGCGTTCCATCCGATGCGGCGGGCGCGGACGGCTCCGAAGAGGGCGAGCACGCACACCAGCGGTCCGGCACTGGGAAGCGCGCCGGGCACCGCGGTCTCGCGGTAGGGGAGCCGGAGCATTTGAAGGGGGCCTTTTTCAAGGTGCTCGATGGGAATCCGCGCGGGCATGTCCTGGAAGGCGGAGTAGAGATCGGGGAAAAACAGGTTTACGAACCCGTGGGGATCGAGATGAAAGACCCCGAAGCCCGGGCCGTGCATGGACCAGCAGCGGGGCAGGTAATTCAAAAAAGGCAGCAACACGGCAGCGCACAAGAGCGCGCCCATTACGCCGGAAGCGCCAAGCACGAGGACCCGGGCGGGCAGAAGCCTGTTGTGTCCATGTTCGGCGAGAAAGGAAAACAAAGCGTAAATCGTAGCCACGAGCACGGTCACAAACGCGGCTTCAGGATGGCCGCCCAGAACAGCCAGGCAGACCAGCAAGGCGGAGCCCAGAAAATTCTTCAGCGCGGGCTTTTGAATCATTCTGGAAAAAGCGAGCATCAGAAGAGGTAAGAGCATCTGCGAGTTCAGGTCGATAAGCTGGGCAAAGGGTATGGCATAGCCGCCGAAGGCATAGACGGCTCCGGCGAGAAGCGCGCCCGGAAAGCCGCAGAGCTTTCTCCTGGCGAAGACGAACCATAACACCGCGGACAGCCAGAGCCGGAAAAGGAGAGTAGCGCCGTAAAGCGTTGCGCCTCCGCCCGATATCATCCATAGCGACCACAGCGGAAAAAAGGCGCCGGTCTGAATGTTGGCAAGGTGCGGCTGTCCCGTGCCGGTATACTGGTTCCAGAGCGGAAAATGCCCGGCACGGAACTGGTGCAGGTTATGCTCCTGCCAGGGATGGACCTGGAGGATGCCGGCTGGGTCGAGAAGGGGCTTGCGCGCGTAGTCAGCGAGCTCTTTCATCATAGCAGGCCGGCATACCAAAGCCAGGACAAAGAAAATAAGAGCTGCCGGAACGAGTTCTTTGCCCGGCGTTAAAGAAATTAATTTCCTTAAAAAATTTCGTAAACTTGAAGAATTAATCATTTTATTTTCAGCACAACTTTTTCTCTATCCGGCGCTTTCCATTCCTAAAAAGTTGATTTTTTACTTGATCATATCGCACACTCTGCATTATAATATTTCAAGTCACTGGGCGTAAAATGCCGGGTTAAATAATATCAGCATGTATATATATTAATTCTTTTTTGTCCGGTTTTTTTATGTTTGCAATTTTCATGATATGTTGTATCATTCTTATTACGGGCATAATAAAATGGAGGTTGGTTAATGAAGCGTTGTCCATTTTGCAATGAATATTTATCAGATGACGCCATCCAATGCAAAAGTTGTCTTCGTTATCTTGACGGCAAGGAAAGGGTTGACGAGCGTTGTGAGTGCGGCAACCTGGTGGCCAAGCTCACGGAAGATACCGTTGAGATCAAGTGCCGCCGTTGCAAGCGGGTGCGGGTAATTCCCGTAGACATGCTGAAGGACAGGTACGAGTACCTCATGGAGAAGAAAAAGAACCAGGAAGAAGAATAAACACTTCTTAGTTCTTATCTTGTCAAAACCTTTCCAGAATCCAAGCCTTTACGAATCGATTTACAAATTTTTCAAGCCAAATCGGAAGGCAAGGTTACGTTAAGGCCCAAAAGCTGTTTCATTTGAATGGCGTTTGCAACTGCCTTTCCGCGGAAGTGGTTGTTGTAGATGACGTACAGCTCGTCGCAGCGTGCGCTCATGCTCTCGATCCTTTCTTTCCAGGGCAGGAGTTCTTCCCTGCTGTAGGTGTAGTTGTAACGCTCGTCGCGGCCCGCTTTTTCTCTGAACCAGTTTTTGTAGTTTCGTCCGTGGAACCTTGCGTAGGCTTGCTTTGCGGTTACATGGGCGGAGGGCCCTAAAGAGTCGCCGATCACCGGCTGGTCCACGTTAACCAGTGCGACGTCGCGGTCGGCCAGGGTCTGCCTGAAGGCGGGGTTGTCCCACGAGGCGTGCCTGACCTCGACCGCCAAGGGAAGGCCGGCCAGAGCATCGAAGATTCGGAACAGCCGGCGACGGTTCTCCGCGTTGTTCCGGAAAGACCACGGAAACTGCGCCAGGACCGTGCCCAGCACGCCCGCTTCCTTAAGTATCTCCGGCACCAGCCGGACCCCGGCTACGTCTTCTTCAGAGAACTCCTCGCGCTCATGGGTCAGCTTGCTCCACAGCTTGACTGTGAACTTGAACCCTTCTGATGACTGCGCCCTGTCCGCCCACGAGCGGGCGTTCTTTGCCGTGCCCGGGTAATAAAACGTGGAGTTGATCTCGATGGTGTCCAAAAAGCCGGCAAGGTAGGACACGGGATGGAAGCCCTTCGGCTTCTTCTGCGGGTAGACAATCCCCTCCCAGTCCTTGTATGACCAGCCGGCCACGCCGATGCGAATCCTGGAGCACATCTCAGTACCGGGGAAGGCGCCTTTTGGGCAGAAGTCTCAGGAGACCTTGATTACTACCGCGGCGATGTTGTCTTTTGCTCCCCGCTCGTTCGCCGTGGTGATCATCTTTTTGAGCGCGCCTGCGGGCTGGTTTGCCACGGCCATGTCCTTGATCTCGAATTCGCGGAGCTCCTGGTACAAGCCGTCGGTGCAGAGAATGAACACGTCATCGGTTTTGGGTGTTCCCGCTGCAAGGTGGACCTCGACGTCGGGGTTTACTCCTATGGCGCGGGTCAGCTCGTGCTCGGATATGGAAGTATAGTGCTCGATAAAGTCGGAAGCTGGGGTCTGGTCGGCGCTTCCCTGCGCTATGGATGTATGGTCATGGGTGAGCTGTTGGATTCTTCCCTTCCTGATCATGTAAATCCTCGAGTCGCCCACATTGGCGAGGAACACTCTTCCGTCCCTGAACCATGCCGCGGACAAGGTGGTGCACATGCCGCGGAGCTTGTCGTCCGACTGCGCTTTTTCATATATTTTGCGGTTCAGTTCCCTGACGGCGAACTTCAGGGCCCGTGCCTGGAGGGGGATGCCCTGGGCGTACTCGAAGGGGGGCGTGGCATCGTCGTCAAGCTTCATGTCGCGGACCGTCTCCAGCAGCAGCTCCAGGGCCATTTCCGAGGCCACCTCGCCTGCGCTTTCGGCCTCCACCCCGTCGGCAACAGCATAAAGGCCAACGGAATCGTCAGCCAGGTAATTGTCCTCGTTATGGGGCCTCGACCGGCCCGTGTGCCTCATGCCTGCGCTAAGATAGGACATGTCTGCTCCTGTCAACCAGCACCCGGCGATTCGGAGTCCGTGCTCACTATAAACTCGAGCACGGTGTTTCCGATCCGGAACCTGTCGCCGTTTTGCAAGGTCACCTGTTTTATTCTTTTTTCTTTATAGAACGTGCCGTTGGTGCTGCCCATGTCTTTCAGATAGAAGTCGGGAGCATAATACATGAGCATGGCATGCTGCCTGCTCATCTTGGTGTCTGTGAGGGACACGTTGCAAAGCGCGTCCCTGCCGATGGTCGCCGGCGTCTTGTGGACCGTATAACCTTTGCCCGGCTCTGCTCCCTCGACCACGCGGAGAAGCACGGCCATGCCTTCGGGAAGCTCCTTGGCCCTGGCGTCATCTCCCAGCGTGGTTATCTCCTGGTCTTCGTTCTCGGGGCCCATCACCAGCGCGCCTTCCCCTGTCCGTTCCATGTTCTCCATGTAAATACGCCTTTTTTGCTGAAACTTGAGATCAGTCGTGAAGCTCAACAATGTCCTCCTCCATGAGTTCGTAGTCACGGGGGACTTTCTGACCCTGATATTTATTTTTACCCCAGACGCGGGCATACTTCAAATTGCGGGCCAGGTCTTTGTGGACCTCGAAGGCGAAGTCGATGACTGTCGAGCCCCGCGGCAGTGTCACCGGGTCGTCAAGATCGGCCGGCTTGCCCGGCGACTTGGTGTATACCCGGACGATCCCGAGCGCGTCATAGATATGCCGGACAAGTTGCTCCGACTGAGCCGGATTGACAAGAGACGCGCTCCAGATTTCAAAGTCTCTACCATAAGCCTCGTCAAGGAGCTCGCGTACTTCCGGAGCCTCCGGAGCGTCCGCGTGGGTGCAAAGAATCCTGGCTTTTACCCGGGCGGTGCCGTCGGGAAAGTACTTGGTGTCCACCGAGCTCATGAGCTCGAGCTTGGAGTCGCGGAGCTTTTGGATGAGTACCTCGGCCTCCTCCAGCACGTCGTCGCTCGCCAGGCTCAGCACTAAGAGCGCCAGGTCGGAGTTCCTGATCACGCCGGGTATCCATGTCTCGAAGTAGTCCTTTGATATGGGAGGAAGGTCGATAAGCTGAATCTTGATGTTCTCGTAAGGGGCCATCCCCGGCTGCGGCTTCATGGTTGTATAAGGATAATCGGCGACCTCGACGGGAGCGTTGGTCAGCGTGGCAATGACCGAGCTCTTGCCCGAGTTGGGCGGGCCCGCCAGGGTAACCTGGCCGGCGCCTTCCCTCGGAATGTTGAACATCGAGCTCTTTCGGCTCGACCCCGTCTTCTTCTTCTCTTCCCTCGCGTACTTGGCGATCTTCTTTTTAAGGTCCGCCTGGATCTTCTCCGTGCCTTTGTGCTTGGGAAGAACCGAAAGCATGTACTCCAGGCACCGGAGTTTCTCTTCCGGTGTCTTGGCTTCCCTGTAGTGCTTTTCCGCTTCCAGGTATTCTGGCGAGAGATTCGCCGGCATGAACCGATCGTCTCCTCATATTGTTGTTTTACTTCTTGACCTGCTTCATCCACTCCACGGTCTTCTCATCGCGGGGCAGGTCAAGGTCCATGCTTACGATGTGGTTTTTATAATCCAGCCTGGAGATAGACGAGCTAAGCTGTCGGGTAATGGCGCTGATCTGCCTTGTTACGCTGCTTTGCTCCTTGCGAAGCTCCCTGTCCCGGAGAGCGGGCCCGGTAAGCAGCTTCTTTTGGGTCCGGAGCCTGTCAAGCTTTTCCTGCAACATGGCCCGTTTCTTTTCGGACAACTTTTGCTTGGCCTCCTTCTTGACCGTCAAGTCCATCTTGCCGAGGTACATGCCCCTGTTGCCGGCCTGGAGCACCAGGGTCTCGCCCGCAATAAAAGGCCTGCGGGTCAGCCGGGAGGACCGGGAGCTGACAACGGCAATATCCACGCCTTTAACGTGCCGGACCAGTTGGTTTAAGTCCTTGAAGCTCCCTGCATACAGCAGTATCACCAGGTCGCACTTCTCTTTTAAATAAGGCACAAGAGCGGAAGCCACTTCCACCGGGTCTTTTATTTCGAGTTCCTTGTTGCGGTAGAGGTCCCCCGGACCCATCATGCCCAGGATACCTACTTGTACCCCTTTGATCCGGACAACTTGATAGGGGGAAAAAACCCTTTTGGGGGGTTCCGTATTGTAAAGGTTTGCGCAAACCAGGGGTATGGGGTCCATGTCCTCCGGCCGGGCCAGCTTCTTTAAAAATTCCGGCGACGCCTGGACGTCCTGGTAGCCCACGTTGACGGCATGGACGCCGACCCGGGAGACCCCCTTGGCCAGCAGCCGGGCGTGAGCCTTGTGCTTATCAGTGATGCGGGGCCTGTTGCCCCGATAGGGAAAGAACAGGTTGCCGGCGTCTACCTGCAAGACCGGGCCCTTTTCCATAAGCTTCCTAACGTGCTCGACGCGGCGGGCCAGCCCTCCGCGGGGGTGGCCGGGGCAGCCGCAATGCTCGATCTCACCGGAGATATCGGTGGTATATACCAGGAAGAGCTCAGCACTTTTTTGAAGGGCCGGCTTTACAGGCACCGGTGGAAGGTCCTGCATGTACAATTGTGAAGAGTCAGTCCCGGCTGTTTTGCCCGCGGTCTTATCACCCTTGGCTTTTTGATCTTTTACTTTGGAAGCGGGTTCGGCTGTATTGTCTTTTTTGGTCTTTATTGGACCGGGTTTTTCACCGCCGCTTTTGGTAATCTCTTTTGTGGGTTGCCCGTCCTTTTCCGAGCTGTCCTTGCAGCCCGTTGCCGGGACGGCCAGGGCCATGATTACGGCCAGTGCCGCGAGGGGAACACTCCGCGAAAAAAAGGACTTAATCTTTACCTTTTTTTGTCTCACTCTCCCGCTCCTTTTATCGTACCTGTTACCGGGACAGTCCATACACCGCCCGGATGGTGTCCCGGTCCAACGCGGGCGGCGCCGGTACCAGCACCAGTCCCGCCTTGGAAACTCTCACTTTTTTGGCCAGCTCAACAAGCTCGGCCTCGGGCACGCGCGCGCCCGTAAACCAGTCCACCGTCTGAAGCTTGACCCAGAGCCGCTGACTCCGGTCAACCTTGCCGGAGAGCCTGGAGACCGACGTATCTATCAGATCAAACACCGACTGCCGCGACAAGCTGAGCTCTCTTCTCATCTGGCGATGGTAGAGCATAAGCGCGTAAAAATCGAGATCGGAGCGCAAGGTGGCGTCCATGTCCTGCGAAAACCAGGTAAGCCCCTTCTCCGGCCTGCTCACCGTCTCGTAATAGATGTTGAGACCCACCGGCGCAAAGGGCCTCTTCCCATGCACTGCGTCCCGGATCCGCTCCGCCAGGAGCAGCAAGGTCGAGTTCTTCCACCCGGCCCATTCCATGAACTCCTCGGTGTACTCGCCCACGATGTACCTTTCGCCCGCTTTCCTGACGTTTTTGTAGAACCGGTCGGGGTCTGCCGGTTTTCCGCTGACCTTTTGATAGAACCTTCTCGCCCGGGGGTTCATGCCTTCGGTATGCTTGAGTATAAGATCGTCCTGGATAAGAACGCCGTCAATGGGATAGCCGGCCAGGTCTTCATAAACGGCGATGATCGCGTCCTGCGCCTCCGGCAACAGCGGGGAGTAGCCGCGCCTTTGGACCGGCCCTTTTTTGCCGAAATCCCACGCCATGCAGCGAAGAACGGTCTTGTCCTCCCTGCCGTAGTTGGCGTACCTGCTGGTCATCCAGGCGATGACCTTGATGCCGTGCGCGTGAGCAAGCTCACAAAACGGGCCCAGCACGTCGGCCACCACCGGCGCGTGCTCCGTTTGGAAATAGACGCCCCGGTCGGAGGCCGGCTCGATAAACTTATAAGCGGTGTCGCCGGGGTTATGAAAGACCCGCACGATGACGGCCATGACCCCTGCCTGTTTGAACTCCGCCAGCCTCTGGTTGACCTCGGTCCAGCTCTCGCAGCCGAAGGTCATCACCTGCACTGCTCGCACCGGCTGCTTCGGGGGTGCCAGCTTACCGCGGTCGCCGGCGCGGGCGGCATTTGCAAGCAGGCCGGAGACGTCATTTGTGCAAACGGCACCTTCCGGGGAACGCCGGACAGGGACCCCTGCGGCAAAGCCCGCAACAATGATAAAGATCAAGATCAGCTTGAAAGACCGACGCATTAGCCGGATGGCTCCATTTGTCGGGCAAGGATGGTGACGATGTCCTCGGTCGAAAACTCGAGGTCTTTTGCCGCTCTGCCCAGCATCCTCCTGCACATGGGGCAAGAGGTGGCCAGGATGTCCGCGCCGTAGTCGGGCACGGTCTCGACTTTCTCCCGCGCGATCCCGCGGGCGGTGCCGGGCCTTACGAGGGGCAGGCCGCCGCCCCCGCCGCAACAGGTCGCTGCTTCCCGGTTCTCGAAGAACTCGAGGGGCGGCTCGCCCGCGGCGGCTTCCAGCACCTTGCGCGGCTCGTCGTATATGCCCAGGTAGCGGCCCAGGTGGCAGGGGTCGTGGTAGATGACCTTGCGCTGCTCCTTGCTGCGAAGCGGCAGCCGGTCGAGCTTGTCAGCCAGGAAGCTGCTTATGTGTAAGACCTCGGGTGCAAGGTCGATGCCGAGCTCCGGGTATCGTTGCTTAATGGTGTGGGTGCAGGTGGGGCACGACGACAGCACCAGGGAGGAGCGGTTCAGGTCTCGTGCCACCCTCTCCGCCTGTTCCAGAAACGGCCGGCGATGGCCCGCGGTGAGGAGCGGAGATCCGCAGCAGAGCCACTCCATGTTTAAAACCCTGAAGTCCACGCCCAGCGCCTCCAGGACCCGCACCGTATCCGATATCTGCTCCGGAAAGTAGTAGAGCGCGGTGCAGCCCGGAAAAACAACCACGTCAGCGTCCTTGTCGAGGTACTCGGCAGGCACGCATGACTTAAGTATGTCCGGCATGTCCTTGTTAAAGGGGTTCCCTTTTTTCGACCAGTTATCGGCAAAGCCCTGCATGACCGGCGGAGCGACCTCTCGGTTTACGGCCTCGATGCGGGCGGCCTCGAAAGGAGGGTAGACCTCGATGTCGTGCTCGCAGTAGGTCCGCGAGATGAGGCAACCCGAGCACAGGTAGATGAGCTCGCCCACCTCATCGTTAAACGGTAAGACGCCGTCGCGGACCAGCTTGAGCACCGTCATCTTGGCGGTGGGAGTCACCGTTTCCGAGCATTCCACCCGGGCCACCGGGCAGGAGAAGCGGCACAGCTTGGGACAGTAAGTACAGTACTCGATCTCCCGCCGAAACCCTTCATGCCAATCGGCCATGTTCCGCCCCCGTCAAAATAATCAGGCTAATCCAGAGAATCTATAATGGAACACAATCTCCCCTGTTTCAAATTCCATAAGCTCCGGCAAGATCATGCAAGAAGCACCTTCAAAATACACGCTTGTCGGAAAAGACATAAAAAAGTTCTTTACTGCTGACCGCATCTGTCAAGAACTCCTGATAGGGTGGTTTCTGTTAAACAATAGTGAGGAGGAAAGGGGAACACCTGATTTCAAGCTTAAAGGCCCGAGAAGTTCAACTCCCGAGCCTTTTATAAAATCTCAGCCGCTTTTGCCGTTCTCGTACACGTCCTGGAGACGGGACATGGTCTCGAGCATTTGGTCTCTAAGCTCGGCGGGCTCGATCACCTCGGCCATGTCACCCCAGCTTAAAAGCCATGACTTCAACTCCGCAAGTCCCTCGACCTCCATGGCGACAAGAGCGGACCCGTCAGGCTGTACTTCAACCTCCTGCGACGGGTGCCACTTCTTCTCCTGGAAACAATGGGCCACACCGGAATGGAAACGGATCAACACCCTCTGCTTCGACCCGTCGCGCATCACCCGGAAAGCATCGTCATGATAGGCGGAGAAGTCGAATCCGGCCGATGTGATGAACTTCTCGCCGGTGGAAAAAGCTTCTTTAATCCTGTCCACCAGAAAGGTCCGCACCATGTCGTGCACGTGGCACCAGCCGATGAGATAAAAGGCGTCGTTTGCGTACCACAGCTTATAAGGATCAACCCTTCGGTCCGTCTCCTCACCGGTATTGGCCGAGAAATAGCGGATACGAAGCACGTCACCATTGGACGACGACCGCATGATAGTGGAGATGATCGACTCCTTGGAGCCGTAATCGCGGGAGGCCTCTTTGCCCACGGCAACAGCCCCGGCAAGCTTCTTAAAGTGGGCAAGGTTCTTCTCCGGAATGCGCGACATTACCTTGTCAAGCAGCCGTTCCAGCGACTTGTGAAAGACCGTGCCCTCCATCATCTTGAGAAGCCCCCTCGAAAAGTAAAGAGCCAGAAGCTCATCGCTGGAGAGCTCCAGAGCGGCGCCCGGAGTATAACCTTCAACAAAACCATAACGGGTGTCGTCCTCGTTCTTCTCACTGCATATGGGAAAACCGGAGCTTTCCAGCGCAGCAAGGTCGCGGTAAACAGTCCGCTCCGAGCAGCCAAGCTCCTTGCTGAGCTCATTGATGGTCACGCCGCGTTTGCGGCTCTCCAAAAGCATGAGTATCTTCCAGTGCCTCGCTATCTGTTCCTCGCGCATGGCCTCTCCTTTGAGAAAGAAGCATTGTACTTCAATCAATATTGTAACCCGAATAATTACGGCAAGAAAGCGATTGGATCTGCAATCCCGGAACAAAGGAGGGCAAAAAAGGACAGGATGCGGCTATCTCGTTGGGTTGGTAGCCGTCTTCCGCCAGCGGCAGCGGAACATGACCATCCTGTTGCCCGCGGCAATCTGGTTGTCGGGTATGTATATCTTCTGGACGGGCATGAAGACGTTCCGGTTGTCCGCCAGTCCGGGGTAAAGCGACGGGAATATGGCCAGGTAGTCCGGTTTTTTCTTCTTCAAAAAGCGGAAGAGCCCGCTCGAGCGGGCAGGAGTAGACCCTTTTCCGCTTACATAAGGCAGGACCTCGGGCGTCACCAGACCCACCACGTCGAGTATCTCCCGGTCCGAGTAATAACCCATGGCCCCGATGTCCTGGGTGGCCACCAGCGCGTCTTTGTCGGTCGAGTCTTTAAGCCACTTGCCGAGACGGACGTGGAGGCTGTAAATATTATCAGCGGACCTGGCCGTGAACTCCGGCCAGCGAAGTACGGGCCTCCCTTTCCGGAAGCCCACGTGGCCCGCAACAGCGCCCGCTATCAAAAGACAATAAACCGTATAAGCCGCTCTTCTGCCCCATATGCCCCTCTCGTTCCACTCCATCGCTCTTTTAATGATCAGGGAACCCCACATCACGGCAACCAGCATCATGAAAGGCAGAACAGGTATCTGGTAGCGACAGAAATGAAAGGGCATGGGAGTAAGTGCGGCGGACACGACAAGGTAGCAAAGCGGCCAGCCCAGAACAAGGGCCTCTTTGCCGGCCAGAAAATCGAGCCGTTCGCGGAAGAGTCTTATGGCTCCCCATATTGTTCCGCCAAGGAAAAAAACGGCCGCCGCCGGGTTGTCGAGAAAGAAGTAAAGCGCGGTAAGCTTGACGTAGCTCTCCCGGTACCAGGCGAAATCAGCTTCCTTGGCCGCAAAGGTCGCGGGAAAAGGATGGCCGATGGTGACCAGGGAAAATATGATATAAGGAAGGATAAAGGCGATATAAAGAATCACCGGAAACAGGGGAAAGGAGGACATGATATTCTTGTCTTCCCTTCTCCTGCGTACTAGTACATGGGCCCGGTTTATTTCGCGGGCATTATGAACGCCGCTCTTTCTAAATCTTTCCAACTCAACCCTGTCCTTCTCAGTCAAAACCAGTTCTGTCTGACGCATGATCATCTCCTCCTTTAATGAATCATACGCCTATTGTAATGTTTCGTTTTTAATGAGTCAAGTTACTAGGAGCACTAAAATGAAATGACACAATACGCCCCCGAAAAGCATGTATCCTTCCGGCCGGGTCGCGGAGGCCAATCCGAACGCGGCCGCGGTCACAAGCCGCATCTTGCTTGTTTCCGCGTCTTTAAGGTAGAGGATAATCCCGGCCAGTGACAGTGCTGCAAACAGGTCGGTCTCCATTCCGCTCATGCCGGCCCAGAGCATCCTGCCGTTGGCCAGGACCAGTGCTCCGGCAAGAAAGGAAAGCCCCCTGCCGAGGTCGAGCCTCTGCGCCGCGAGACTGGCGAGAAGGCCCGCGGCAATGTAGGAAAGCGCCGACAGGACAATCGACCAGTACACGAGCAACTGCTTGGAGAAAAAGGCAATCGGAGTCAAAAGGAGCACCCACAGGGGCGAGGTGCTGCCGGGAACCTGCCGGCCGGGGTTGAAAGAGAAGCCGTGACCGTGTGCCAGGTTCCGGGCGAACTGCAGGTGAATAAAGGTGTCGTCCAATGTCGGGCCCGGCCTGCCCGGCTTCTCGAACTCGTAGAGAAGGCACAGGCACAAAAGAGCAAGGCCAACAAGGGACAACAGCGCAAAGTCGCGAACCCGGGTCCTTTCGATTGATGGCTTATCACCCATAGCGGTTATCGCAGATATGTTAACGGCTTTGGGAGAATCCGGCAAATTGTTTGCCGGCCTGTAAAATCGGTGTGTAAAACATACTTGTTCACAAAGGCTTATGCTGGTAATATAAATACTGGTTTTTGCGGAAGCGGATTTCGGGAGGAATGTAATGAGCATTGACGTGGAGATATTACGCCAGACCGACCTTTTCCAGGGCCTTACGCCGGACGAGCTCGGCAAGATTACCGGCATATCCTACAAGGAAGCCAGAAAGCCCGGCGACGTCATCTTCGAGGAAGGCGAAGAAGGAGAGAGCTTCTACCTTATCCTCAAAGGAGAGATCCGCATCTCCAAGATGATACCGGGAGTGGGCGAAGAAGCGCTGGTGGTATTGAAGAAAGGCTCTTACTTCGGAGAGATGAGCCTGATCGACAACCAGCCCCGGTCCGCTCACGCCATCTGCAACAAGCCCGCGGAGCTTATGGCCATTGAAAGGCAGGACTTCACCAGGCTGCTCCAGGCAGACAAGGAGCTGGCTTACAAGCTGTTGTGGACCTTCCTGAAGACCTTGAGCAGGAGACTGCGGGAGACCAACGAGAAGATCATGGGGTTCTTCGCCATGACCGGACCTTTTCAATAATCCAGCCGGTGATATGATGAATTGATGCCCGAGCCCGCGCCGTGCGAGTGGAGGATTTTTCGTTAGCATCTACTCTAAAGTAATATTAAACGGAGATGGAAGGTAAGATAATATGAAAAAGCGACAGGTGTTCCCCTTCAGCGCGATTGTGGGCCAGGACAAAATGAAGCTTGGCCTTGTCCTTAATGCCATAAATTCCAAGCTCTCCGGAGTGCTGATCCGCGGCGAAAAGGGAACGGCAAAAAGCACTGCCGTGCGGGCCCTGGCAGCCCTGCTTCCCGAGATCGAGGTGGTGGACGGATGCTACTTCCGTTGCGATCCCCGCCAGCCCGCCAAGCTCTGCCCCGACTGCCTGGAGAGAAAGGAAGCGGGCGAAGAACTCCCCCTGAAGAAAGAAACCATGCGGGTGGTGGACCTTCCCATCAACGCCACCGAGGACCGCGTTGTAGGCACACTGGACCTCGAACACGCCATCCAGAAAGGCGAGAAAAAGTTCGAGCCCGGAGTGCTGGCCGAGGCCAACCGGGGCATCCTCTACGTGGACGAGGTCAACCTTCTCGACGACCATATCGTGGACGTACTGCTCGACTCCGCTGCCATGGGAGTGAACACCGTGGAGAGGGAAGGCGTATCCTACACCCACCCCGCAGAGTTCATCCTGGTGGGGACCATGAACCCCGAAGAAGGCGAGCTCCGGCCGCAGCTTCTCGACAGGTTCGGGCTGTGCGTACAGATAAGCGGCATAGGAGAGCAGGACCAGCGGGTCGAGATCGTAAAGAGGTGGGGGGAGTACGAAGAGGACCCCGATAAAACCTCGGAGCGGTGGGAGAAAGAAGAGAAGGACCTTGCAGAAAGGATTGTCAAAGCGCAGGAGCTTATGCCCGAGGTCACCATATCTGAAGACATTTTGTTTCGCATAGCCAACATATCCATTGCATTGAGCGTGGACGGACACCGTTCCGACCTGGTGATGATGAAAGCAGCCAAGACCCTGGCGGCATTCAACGGCAGAACAGAGGTCGCAGTACAGGACGTGGACGACTGCGTGGACCTGGCACTGGCGCACCGGATGAGAAGAAGGCCGTTCGAGGACATGATCCTAGACGGCAAGTCGGTCGAGAACCTGATCAACGAAAGGATATCCAAAAAAGCCCAGTCAAGGTATTAAGAGGCCTTGATTGTCCGAGATATGAAGATGCAATGACATTGAAAAGATTTGTCGCGGATGATTCCGGTAAAAGATCATGGAGATGTAATCTTGTTGTGTTTTCCTTTGCGCCTTCGTGTCTATGCGTGAAATAGGAATCTGTTTTGGACTGGTAGCGGATCACATTAAAGTCTATAAGTTGCATGTTAGCAAGTTAAGTCGCGACTAAAGTCGCTCGCACAAAAGAACTGCTTTTTGTAAGCGACAAAAACAATTGTGAGCAAGCACTAGTGCCTCGTCAAGCTAAAAATGACGCATAGCGTGCGAGCGACTTTAGTCGCGACTAAAAGTCGCTCGCACAAAAGGGACTGCTTTTTGTAAGCGACAAAAACAATTGTGAGCAAGCACTAGTACCTCGTCAAGCTAAAAATGACGCATAGCGTGCGAGCGACTTTAGTCGCGATTTCCGTCGATCTCACGAAAAGAATTTTTCTTGTAAGCGACAAAAACTCTTGACAAGGCACTAGTGTCTCGTCAAGCTAAAAATGACGCATAGCGTGCGAGCGACTTTAGTCGCGAC
>CAYQTK010000045.1:0-26682 GCA_964420375.1 uncultured bacterium | reverse complement strand
TTCATGACATGATATATTAATTGCCCGCCGGCGACGGAAATTGCGGGCGGAGTAATTTTTCTCTTTACAAGCTTCGATTTATTTATGATAATTATATACAGGGGACAAGGCAAGAATATGAACCTGGTATCTGGAGAGTGAGAGATGGGTGAAAATGAAAAGATTAACGATGATCTTCTGGCAAGCCTGGAGCAACGGCTGGAAAGACTGCGCGCGGATTATGACCAGTACTTTATGGGACAACGCAAGCGTCCTCCTTTGCAGGAGAGGACCTCGGTACAGTACCTTATCCGGCGTCTTTCCAATCAGAAGATCACCAATACCCGGTTGAGCTTCAAGTTCCAGCAGTTGGTAGCCAAGTTCAACTCCTACAACCAGAAGTGGGAGCGGCAGATGCAGGCACTGGAACAGGGAGGCAGGCGCAGGGGAGGGGGCCGGCCCACTCCCAAGCCGTCCTCTCCCGCGGCACCCACTCCGGGAGGACAGGCTTCGGCAAAGCAGAAGAAGTCCGGCGGTGACGAGAGCATAGATAAGCTCTACAACGACTACATCGAGGCCCGCAAAAAATGCAACCAGGACACCAACGTGTCCAAGGAAAAGATGGAGGCTTCCATCAAGAAGCAGATGCCCAAGCTCAAGGAGAAGCACGAGGGCAAGGACGTCAAGTTCAAGGTAGTGGTCGAGAACGGCGAAGCCAAGCTCAAGGCCACGCTTAAGTAACCCTCATTAAAATGCCGACAAGCAAGCCTGTCCGGGAGGTCCTCTCCCCCGACGAAAAGATACTCGACGAGCTCAAGCTCCAGGGTTGCGACCTGGTGCTGACCGACCGCAGGGTCCTTGCAAGCGGAAGCACCAACTGTCTGGGGGCTCAGTATACTCTGCTGCGTGGAACCATGGTAACATCCTTTCCTCTGCCACAGTTCGAGTCCTATATTGTGGGAACGGGAAAAAGACCCTGGGTGCTGCTTATTGCCTTGTCCCTGGCAGTGGCTGCCGGCGTAATGTACCTTTTCCCCCAGGCCAGGTACCCGGCCCTGGTGGCCGGCGGCGCAGCCCTTTTCTTATTCCTGGTATGGACGGTATGGAGCCGAACATTTCTGACCGTCTCCGGAGGCGGCATCAGGATATCCGGCAAGGCCCGCCGCAAAGAGGCAGTAGTATTCCTCGAGCGCGTCGAGCTCGCCGCAGAGGCAGCCCGCAACCAAGGCTCGGAAGATGAGATAAGAAAAGCCGTGCAACTTGCCGGCAAAGTGGCAGGGAACGATCCTGAAGAAAGAGCGGACCGGTCTCCTGCAGACGGGGAACAGACGCATACTTGAAAAACACCGCAGATCGCGGCTGAAACCGGTCGTATGCCGGGTTATAAAGTTTATAAAAGGCGGCCGGCTCCCTGTAAAAAGCGAAAAACAGGGTTTCATGGCACTGAGGAAGCTATATATATCAGTCTTTTGCATTGCGGCTGCTTTGACGGCAAGTCCCTCGATGCCGACTTCAGATCTCCCGTCCGTAGATGTCTTTGTGGGCGGCAGCAATGGATATCCCGTATATCGTATTCCCGCGATGGTGGTGACCAATCAAGGCACCATACTGGCGTTTTGCGAAGGCCGGAAGACGGGTATTTTCGATCACGGCAACATCGACCTGGTTTTGAAACGCAGCTTCGACCACGGCAAGACCTGGGGCCCTTTACAGGTCATCCGATCCGAGGGCTTCAAAACATGGGGAAATCCCGCCCCGGTTGTCGATCGTGACACCGGCAGAATATGGCTTCCTTTCTGCCTCGATAACAGTCGCGTGTTCGTGACCTGGAGCGATGATGACGGTGCAAGCTGGTCTGAGCCCCGCGAGATAACCGATGATGTGAAGCGTCCCGGCTGGGGATGGTATGCCACCGGTCCCGGACATTCCATCCGGTTGTCATCAGGAAGGCTCCTGGTCCCCTGCGACCACGGCACAACTAACGGCATGTTTTCCCACGTCATTTACTCCGACGACCACGGCGAAACCTGGAAGCTGGGCGGGGCCCTGGAAAAAGGCACTGACGAATCCATGGCGGTTGAAGCGGACGGCCGGGTATATCTTACCATGCGCAACAACCGGCCGGAAAAGCGCCGGGCCTATTCCTGGAGCGGAAACGGCGGCCTGGACTGGTCGCCGGTAAAGCTGGAAGAAAAGCTTATCGGGCCGACCTGCCAGGCCAGTATATTAAGGATGACCTCGCTTGAAAAACACGGCAAAAACCGCATCCTTTTTCTGAACCCCGCAAGCGAAGACCGGGAGAACATGGCGGTCCGCATATCCTATGACGAAGCCGGCACCTGGAGCGAGACGAGGACGGTCTACTCCGGTCCTGCGGCATACTCGGACATGACGCTCTTGCCCGACCTCTCCGTGGGAGCCCTTTATGAGCGCGGCAATATCTGGCCCTACCGAAAGATCGTCTTCACCAGGATGGAGCTTAAGTGGATAACTCGCGGAAAGGACAGGATATCGAAACAGTAGTCCCCGGCTGCCGGAGGTCTATCAATGCTTAATCCGGGACTTGCGGTCGGTTTTTTTCAATCTTATCGCCGCCCAGGTAAGAGTCTACAATGCTCCATATCCATATTGCCAAAAGGGGTAAAATAAGCCACCAGGTCCCGTAAACCTCGCGGTGGACATCATCCATTGTCATTGCCCTGTCGGTATTCAGTACAAAATTGATTTGAACGAATTCATAAGAGATGAAAACGATCTTAACCGCCAGTCCGAGAAGCAGACCCAGAACACCCACTGCCGCCAGGATCGCTGCTTTTTTCCTTCCCACTATCCATTGTCCAAGGCCGGGCAACACAATTCCCGACAGCAATGCCGCTTTAACTTTAAGCTTCACGTTCCGCTCCGATCACTCTCTTTTGCTTGATCATGCTCTCATCCCGTCCGTTATGGGGCTTGCAGCTACTGCACCATTTTTTGTGCAGTGCCGGAAGAGCTTATTGTGAGGTGCAAGTTACGTAATCTTTCCACAGGATTTACAACAATTAATCCACAGGCCAAGGTGGAAAAAGCCCCGGGTCAAAGCCCCTGCGACTTGGCCTCATTCCAAAAGCCCTCCATCTCGTCCAGGGAAACGGATTCGATCTCCCGACCCGATTCCAATACCTTGTCCTCGATGTAGCGGAACCTGCGGATGAACTTGTCAATCGCCCGGTTTAAGGAAAGCTCCGGGTCTATCTCCATGAAGCGGGACAGGTTTACCAACACAAAAAGCATATCACCGAACTCCTCTTCCACGGCCCGTTTGTCGCCTTTTTCCATAACCTCGCGAAGCTCCTTCCATTCCTCCTCGACCTTGGCTGCCACTTCGCCTGCTGTGGGCCAGTCAAACCCTACCTGGGAGGCGTTCTCAGTAAGACGGCGGCCCCGCAAAAGCGCGGGAAGGACCTTGGGAACCTTGCCGAGAACGCTGTTTTTCAGGCCCTTGTCCGTGTTTTTGCCCTCGGCCTCCTTGATGCGCGACCAGTTCCGGCGGACCTCCTCCGGGTTGTCAACGGCTAAGTCGCCGAAAACATGAGGATGGCGCCGGGTCATCTTTTCGTTTATCCGGGCGAGAACGTCGCGGATGTCGAACAAGTCCGTTTCCCTGCCGAGTTGGGCCTGGAAGACGATCTGGAAGAGGAGATCGCCGCACTCCTCGCAGATGTGCTCCGGGTCGGAATAATGGATGGCCTCGACCAGCTCGTAAGCCTCTTCGATTATGTAGGGGGTCAGGCTCTGTGCGGTCTGTTCCCGGTCCCACGGGCAGCCTTTTTCCGATCGAAGCCGAGCCATAAGCTCGACAAGCTCCTCCAGTGTCCTGCCTTTACCGTGTTCGTTCATCTTATTCCTTTTATTAAGACCGCCCTTCGCATAATAAGAAATCCGGGCTCGAGTTATAATTTAACAGGCATAAGCCCGGACACAAAACGGACGATGGAGAAAGGCCTGGCTCCCGCTTATGAAAACCCCTGTAAAAGCCCACTTGAGGGTGTGCGACATATTTGGATGCTGTTGCGCAGGCCTGCTTTTTCGGGATACTGATCTGATAGTATCCAAGATCTTCAGGAGGAAAACAGGGGTAAAAGCGAAGGGTGGCGAAGCCACAGGCTGATTGTTCCCAAACCATGCCATCTCCCCGGCATAATAAGGTGGGACCAATCCTTTACAACGGACATTGCTCCGGATGGGGGGTAAAGGTTCAGTTGGGTAGTGTCTTGTCAAGATTAAAATGACGCATACCGTGGGAGCAAGGGGAATCGCGACTAAAGTCGCTCGCACTGAAATCGTTTTTCTTGGAGTTAACAAAAAACGCTTCACAGTTAGTGTCTTGTCAGAATTAAAATGACGCATACCGTGGGAGCAAGGGGAATCGCGACTAAAGTCGCTCGCACTGAAATCGTTTTTCTTGGAGTTAACAAAAAACGCTTCACAGCTATTGCTTTGTCAAATGCTTCCCGGGAACAGAAGAGATTCGTGCGAGCGAGTTTACTCGCGACTAAAGTCGTTCGCACACTATGCGTCAGTGCGATCTTGACAACACACTATTGCTCTGTCAAATGCTTCTCGGAAAATAGAGAAGAATCGTGCGAGCGGCCAATGCTTCTCGAAGAAATAGAGAAGAATCGTGCGAGCGGCCAATGCTTCTCGAAGAATAGAGAAGAATCGTGCGAGCGGCTAATGCTTCTTGAAGAACAGAAAAGAATCGTGCGAGCGGCTTTAGCCGCGATCTTTATTGGATCCGTTCCCCTTTTTTCGAGTGACCGAGCAGTAGTGTGACCTGCTTCGGGTGTGACAGACACCATCGTGATTGCCGGAGGATCATGATGGTGAGGCCTTCAGCCTGTGGCGTTGCCACCCCCGCAGTTTCGGTGACGTAACTGCGGGGGCCACCCGGGAGGCAATGACCACCGAATATGTTGCACACCCCCACTTGATACGCGGCTTTAGTAGGTCTATAGTTAAACCTAAGGGACACTTTCCTGAAATTGAAGCAGCCCCTTTATATATTATCGCCGGATCAGAGTTTGGTTTAAATGTCACGAAGGCCCATAAAAAAGGTCATGCTGGTTTTTCCGCCCATGGCCAATGTGCGGTTTACCAATAATATCTGCTCGCTTCCCATGGGCATAGCCTCCCTGGCAGCCTACCTTCGCGAGCGGGGAGATGTGGAGATCGAGGTCCTGGACTCGGTAGTTGAAGGGTATGACCACGTCGAGGACCTGGATGCCGATACCATAAAGTTCGGGCTGTCCTATGCGGACATAATGTCCCGCGTGGAAAGCTTCGGGCCGGACCTGGTGGGCATCTCCAACATCTTTTCTTCACAGTTTCCGTTTGTGCGGGAGATAGCGCAGCGGGCGCGCCGGCTGGACCCCGACCTCTTTTTGGTGAGCGGAGGGACATACCCCTCGTTTCTTCCCGAGCATTGTCTTTCCATCTCGGAGCTGGACGCCATCGTGATTGGAGAGGGTGAGCTTCCCCTGGAGGCCGTCATTGAGCGGATTAATGCAGATTGCGGGCTCGATGGTCTTCCCGCCCTGGCTTACAAGGACAACGGCGGGATAAAGGTGAACTCCGAGCGATGGCTGGTGGACGACCTCGACACCCTGCCGCTTCCGGCGCGCGATCTTTTTCCGGTGGAGAAATACTTTGACGTAAACTTTCCCATGCAGGCCATCAGCCGCGACCGCCGGAACCTGTCCATAGCCACTTCGCGGGGCTGCCCCTACCGGTGCCGGTTCTGTTCTTCAACCGTTCACTGGGGCAAGCGCTACCGGAGGCGCAGCGTGGAACGGGTGTTGGAGGAGATAGCGACTTTAAGGGAAACCTACGGAGTAGGCGAGATAAAGTTCGAGGACGACAACCTGACCTTTGACGAGAAGCGGGCCAAGGCCCTGTTCCGGGGCATGGTGGAGCAAGGTCTGAACCTTCACTGGAACACGCCCAACGGCATCGCGATAAAACACCTGGACGACGAGATGCTGTCTCTCATGAAACAGAGCGGCTGTTACGAGCTGACCCTGGCGGTCGAGTCCGGAGACCCGGACGTATTGCGCGAGATCATCAACAAGCCGCTCGACCCGGCAGAGGCCCGCCGGGCCGCGGCCAGGATCAAGGACCACGGCATCGAGACCGCGGGATACTTTATCATCGGCTTTCCGGGAGAGACGCGGCGGCAGGTAGAGAACACGCTTTCCCTGGCTGTAGAGTTGAACCTCGACCGGGTCTACATCTTCATGTACACGCCCCTGCCCGGCACTCCCCTGGCGGAAGAGGCCATCCGGCAGGGCATGGTCCGCGAGGACTTCGACTTCGAGAAGGAGAACAACTACTTCCTGCCCTCGGTCAAGATGCCCGACCTCTCCTGGGAAGAGCTCATCAAGATGCAGAGAAAGGCCTTCTGGAAAAGCAACCTCCGGCTTCTTGTCAGGCGGCCGGACAGGTTCTTTATAAAGTATGGCAACACGCTCCGCAGCCATCCCGGCCTGGTGCTCAAGTTTTTCCAGGCCCTCCGGAGATAGGGCGGAGAGCTGAAATGCTTCTGCGACCGATAAAACGTCTGCTACTTGTCTACCCCCCCGAGCGGGCGCTGCAAGGTTACTTCCGGGCTAATGTCCCTCCGTTGGGCATTACCTGCCTGGCGGCTTATGTCCGGGACATGTGCGAGGTCCGCCTTCTGGACGCCAAGAACGAAGGCTATGACCAGGTGTGGCAGGACGGCGCATTCGATGTTTACGGGCTTGGCTTTTCCGAGATAAAACAGCGGATAGAGGAGTTCGCGCCCGACGCCGTGGGCATTACCTGCCTGGCGTCCTTTAACTGGCCGGAGGTCATGGAGGTCGCCCGAAAGGCCAAGGAGGTTGATCAGGACATCCTGACCATGGCGGGCGGAACGCATCCCGCATTCATGTCTTCCCGATGTCTTATGGAGTGTCCGGAGCTGGACCTGGTCATCCGGGGGGAGGGCGAGCAGACCCTGGCCGAGCTTATCAAGAAAGGCGGGAAAGGAGAGGACCTCGGGCCTATGCCGGGAGTGGCTTTCCGGGACAACGGCGAAGTGGTGTGCGGTGATCTGCCGCCGCCCATAGACGACCTGGACAGGCTGCCGTTTCCCGCCCGCGACATGATGGACATGGAAGGATACTTCCGGACCCAGGCGCCTTTCTCCAGGACCTTCATGGAAAAGAGAAACACATCAATTCAGACGTCCAGGGGCTGCCCCGCACACTGCACCTTCTGCTCGTCCAGCCGGTTCTGGGGACACAGGTTCCGGCCCCGCTCTGCGGAGAACGTGCTGGCCGAGATGGAACATCTGTGGAACGACTACGGCGTCCGGGAGCTTCAGTTTATTGACGACAACCTGATCTTCGACCGGCAAAGAGCGGTAAACATATTCCAGGGCATGATCGACCGCGGCCTGGCTTTCAAGTGGTGCATGCCCAACGGGGCGGCGCTGTGGCGGCTGGACGTTGATCTTCTCCGCCTCATGAAAGATGCCGGCTGTTACAGCCTGACCCTGGCCTTCGAGTCCGGCAACCAAAAGGTCCTCTCCAGGCTGGTCAAGAAGCCTTTGAACCTCGACAAGGTCCCCCCGCTGGTCGAGGAGATGAAACGCCTCGGCATCCAGCTTCACGCCTTTTTCATCTCCGGATTTCCCGGTGAGACCAGGGAGCAGATGTGGGACACCTACAAGCTGGCCAAAAGCCTGGACCTGGACGGGGCCTACTTCTTCATCGCCACCCCGCTGCCGGGCACCGAGCTTTGCGAGACCGGCATGGAAAAGGGGTACCTGTCCCCCGACCTGGACTTCACCCGCATCGAGTTCAACAAGGGACATTTCAACACCCCGGAGTGGTCCGCCGAAGAGGTCGAGACCTTGACCGGGAGCTTTTATTTTCGTTTCATGATGAGACTGCTTTTCCGGCACCCGGTTCGGTTCTTCCGCAACTACGGTGTTATTATTTTAAAGCGTCCGGGTTACGTGGTGGTCCATCTGGGTGTATTATTGAAGCGCCTGGCCACCATGGGCCGGAAGGGATAGAGTGGAGATATCGTTTCAATGAGGCCGATTGAAAAGGTCATGTTGATATATCCTCCGGTGACGTTCTCGCCGCAGAGCATGAAGCAGTGCCACCCTCCGCTGGGCCTGGCTTACCTTGCTTCGGTGTTGCGCGACAAGGTCGAGCTCGAGGTCCTGGACGCTGCCGCAGAGGGATGGCACCACGAAGAGCGCGCCGGCCACAAGCTGTTGCGCTACGGGCTTTCCTTTGACGAGATCGAAAGGCGGATAAAGAAGTTCCGGCCCGACCTGGTGGGCATGTCCTGCATTTTCTCCAGCCAGTTTCGAAACGTGGTCGAACTCTGCCGCCGCGCCAAGTCGATTGATGCGGAGACCTTGACCATTACCGGAGGAACGCACCCCACTTTCCTGTCACGTCATTGCCTGGAGAGCTGCCCGGAGCTGGACATGATCGGAAGAGGGGAGGGCGAGTTCATTATGCTTGACCTCGTTGACTCGTCACGCAAAGGCGGCGGCATGGCCGATATCGAAGGACTGGCCTGGCGTGACAGCGATAAAATCGTCATTAACCCTGAGAGGCTGCCATATCCCGAGATAGACGAGATACCCTTTCCGGCTCGGGACCTTTTTAACCTCGAGAAGTACGACAGGATAAGCCAGCCCATGGGAATGGTCTACAAGCGAAGGCCGTTCATGAACATAATAACCTCCCGCGGCTGTCCTTATAAATGCACCTTCTGCTCCTCAACCAACTTCTGGGGAAACAGCTACAGGCCCCGCTCGGTGGATAACGTGCTCGACGAAATGGAAGAGCTGCACAAAGATTACGGCATAAACGAGTTCAAGTTCTTTGACGACAACCTGACCTCGAACCGGGCCCGGGCCAAGGCGCTCTTCCAGGGCATGATCGACCGCGGCATTGACGTTGCCTGGAACACGCCCAACGGGGTCCACGTCATCAACATGGACGAGGAGATGCTGGACCTCATGAAAGAGAGCGGCTGTTACGAGCTGACCCTGGCGGTCGAGTCCGGCGACCAGGACGTGCTCAGGAACATCATTCGCAAACCCACCCGGCTTGACCAGCTTGAAGAGGCCACCCGCAGGATAAAAGACCGCAAGATCGGTACCAACGGCTTTTTCATCATCGGCTTTCCAGGCGAGACCAAGGAGCAGATAAAAAGGACCCTGGACTTCTCCCGCAGGCTGGACCTGGACCGCATCTCTTTTTTTACTTTTACCCCGTTGCCCGGAACTTACTTGTACGATCTCTGCGCGGAAAAGGGGTACATCGCCCCTGGTGAGGTTAACGAAGACGTGGACTACTTCGAGGCCCCCATTGACACTCCCGAGTGGACGCACAAGGAGCTTGACGCATTGCGAAAGCGCTGGTTCTGGAGGTTCAACCTGAGTCTGCTTATCCGTCATCCCGTATGGTTCTTTGCGAGGTACTCGAACATCCTCAAACGGCCCGGCCTGATCTGGGACATCATGAAGCGCAGATTGCGGGGCTAAGCATGGCCCTGGGCATCGAGTGGCGCGACCTGGCAGGAGAGATGGAGCACAAGGTCCGGCCGGAGACCCGCGCCAAGTACTTTCCCGATAATCCGCTCCGCAGGTTCTTGATAAACAGGTTTCTTTACACCCTCTCGGCTTTTCTCGAACACCAAGAGTGGAAGAGACTCCTCGACGTGGGATGCGGGGAAGGCTTTGTGGACTATTACCTGGGCCTGAAGTTTCCGGGACGTGAACTCGTCTGCCTGGAAAGCGATGAACAGGCCCTGGAGATCGCCCGGACCATAAACCCTTCATTTCGATGCCTGGCAGGTGACGGCAGGAGCCTGCCTTTCCCGGACCGGAGCTTTGACGCCGTAATCTGCATTGAAGTGCTCGAGCATCTCCATGACTACCACGAAGTCCTGGCCGATCTCTACCGCGTCTGTTCCGGCATATGCGTCGTCAGCGTCCCTTGCTTTCCCTTCTACCAGGGGTCCAACTTTCTGATCGGAAAGAACTGGTCCCGCCTCGGAGAGCACCCCGACCACGTGGTCCGCTTTACCCGAAAGAAACTCGCCCGCGACATGTCCGGCGTCTTTGCCGAGGTCCACACCGGCTTTTCTTTCCCGTGGATTTTCGGAGCGGGCTACTCCTTCCAGTGAGGTGTTCCCTTTGCCTTGCGCTCGGTGATCCGGTCGAAGAGAACCATGGCGTCCTTGATGGAGTTGATGACCGGGTAACGAAACGGCTCCGGGGGTATGACGCCGGGGGTGTTGTGAACGAAGAGCAGGTCCTTTAGCATGTCCGAGTCCGGGTTTTGCAGAAGCTCGCGGGTTATGATGCCCGCAGAGGTCGACAGCGCCACGCCGTGGCCGCAGTATCCCGTGCCATAGGCTATGTTTTTGTGTCCCTTGTAGTAGCCGAAGGAGGGCACGAACATCAGGGTTATGGCCACCGGGCCGCCCCAGCGGTGGGTGATCCTGGTGTTTTTCAGCGCGGGAAACATCCCGCGAAGGTCGTCTTCCAGCCCCTGGAAAATCTTGCCGTGCTTCTCCTTGCCTTCCGACTTGTTGCCGAAGAAGTAGGGAGCGTCCCTGCCGCCGAGCAGAATCCGGTTGTCCGCGGTAAGGCGCATGTAATGGACCAGTTGGCGCTTGTCCTCGATGCCCTCGCGGCGGCTCCAGCCGACCTCGTGGTAGAGATCGTCGGAGAGCGGCTCGGTAAGGATGATGTAGGTGTACAGGGGCGCATAGGTATAAGGACGGACGCGGAGCCGCTGCCCGAAGGCGTTCAGGCAAAGCACGGCTTGATTCGACTTCACCGAGCCTTCGGGGGTCTCGAGCCGCACCGTGTCGCCCGGCTGCAAGCGCGTCACCGGGCTCCGCTCGTATACCTTGACCCCCTTCTGCTCGACCGCCCGCTTCATCTCCCGGGCCAGCTTGGCGGGGTTCAGGATGGCGGTGTCAGGCTCGTAAAGCGCGCCAATATGCCACGCCGAGTTGAGCCTGTCTTTAAAGTCGTTGCCGGTAAGTATCTCGATGTCGCTTACACCCGCCCGCTCGAAGTCTTTCCGGTTTCGCTCCAGTTGCCTCATCTGGAAGCTGTTCCGGGCCAGGACCATGAGCCCGTTATACTCGAGGTCGCAGTCCATGGCTTCCTTTAAAACCATGTCCCTGGTGCGGCGGACGCAATCGAGCATGAAGTGGTGGGCCTTGATGCCCCGCTCCTTGAAGACATAGAGAAGATAGGTTATGTCCCAGCCCAGAAGCGGCATGGAAAAGCCGCCGTTCCTGCCTGACGCACCGTATCCGACAACCTCGGCCTCGAGGAGCGCCACCTTAAGGCCGGGGTCCGCCTCCTTCAGGTAGTATGCGGAGGACAACCCGGTAAAGCCGCCGCCAATGATGGCCACGTCCGCTTCAATGTCCTCTTGAAGCCGCGGAGCCTCTTCATAACCACCGGCTTCCAGCCAATAGCTCATCTTCCGGTAATCCTTCATATAAGCTCCTTTGTTCGCAGGCAGAAGTAATTTATAAATCAAGTACTGATGAATGTCCCCGCATGGTTTGCCTATGCCTGAGGGAGACTCTACCATAATTTAAGCTCTGCCTGAAAACGAAATTTCCGCAGTTTTCAAAGGGAGGTCCGGGAGTTGCAAGGAACGGTTTGTGAAAAGATACTTTCGCGCCATGTAGTTGAAGGCGAGCTGGTTCCCGGCAAGGATGCGGGCATCAGGATCGACCAGACCCTTACCCAGGACGCGACCGGCACCATGGCCTGGCTCCAGTTCGAGGCGCTGGGCATACCGCGGGTCAAGACCGAGCTTTCCGTGTCCTACGTGGACCACAACATGCTCCAGACCGGGTTCGAGAACATGGACGACCACCTGTTTCTTCAGTCCGCGGCAGCCAGGTACGGGGCCTATTTCTCGCGGCCCGGCAACGGCATCTGTCACCAGGTACACCTGGAGCGTTTCGCCCGGCCCGGCAGAACGCTCCTCGGCTCGGACTCCCATACCCCGACGGCAGGAGGCATGGGAATGATCGCCATGGGCGCCGGCGGCCTGGACGTTGCCGTGGCCATGGGCGGCGGTCCGTTTTATCTTACGACTCCCCGCGTCTGCCGGGTCCGGCTTGTTGGCTCACTTCGGCCGTGGGTGTCTGCAAAGGACGTGATACTCGAACTCTTGCGCCGTTTGGGGGTGAAAGGCGGCCTGGGCATGGTGCTCGAGTACACCGGCCCCGGCGTGGAGACCCTTTACGTGCCTGACCGGGCCACCATTACCAACATGGGAGCGGAGACTGGAGCAACCACTTCGCTCTTTCCTTCCGACAAGGTGACCCTGGACTACCTCACGAGGCAGGGCCGGGAATCGGACTTCGAACAAATACTGCCCGACCCCGACGCAGAGTACGAGGAGGAGATGGAGATAGACCTTGAAAAGGTCGAGCCCATGGTGGCTCTTCCCGGCTCGCCGGGGAACGTGGTCCCCATCCGGGAGGCTGGCGACATCAAGGTCCGGCAGGTATTGCTCGGCTCGTGCACCAACTCATCTTACCGGGACCTGATGGCGGCCGCGGCCATACTCGAGGACCGCACCGTGCATCCGGACGTAAGTCTTTCCATCATGCCCGGCTCGAGGCAGGTCCTTACCATGATGGCAAATAACGGCGCATTGGCTGACCTGGTCCGCGCCGGAGCAAGGGTGCTCGAGTCGTCCTGCGCGGGCTGCATCGGCATGGGCAGCTCGCCTGCCACGGGCGTAAACTCGGTGCGTACATTCAACCGCAATTTCCCCGGCCGCTCGGGGACCAGGGACGACCGGGTATATCTTACCGGCCCGGAGGCCGCGGCAGTAGCGGCAGTGACCGGCCGGCTGATTGACCCGTCTCTGTTGGGCGAGTATCCACAAGTCTCCTGGCCGGAGAGCTTCCTGGCGGATGACCGCATGATACTGCCGCCCGCTGATGCCGCTGGAGAAGTCGAGCTCGAACGCGGACCCAATATCAAGCCGCTTCCCGTCGGAAAGGCCATGCCCGATAAAATCGAGTCCACCGTGCTTATCAAGGTCGGCGACAATATTACCACCGACCACATCATGCCGGCGGGAGCAAAGGTGCTTCCCCTCCGGTCCAACCTGCCGGCCATCTCCGAGCACGTGTTCGAGCCGGTGGACCCGGGCTTTCCTGCCCGGGCGCGCGGCAAGGACGGCGGCATAATCGTTTCCGGCGAGAACTACGGCCAAGGCTCATCGCGCGAGCACGCTGCCATGGCCCCCATGGCACTGGGCGTACAGGCGGTTCTCGCGAAGAGCTTCGCCCGCATTCACAAGGCCAACCTGGTGAACTTCGGCATCCTGCCGCTGGTCTTTCATGACCCTGCGGATTACGACAAGCTCGACCGGGACGATGAGGTCGAGATACCCGCGACGCGCGATCGTACACTTTCGGGCGAGACCTTGGAGCTTTTCATAAAAAGAAGCGACGAGCGGATATTGCTCCGGCTCGATGTTTCAGCGCGGCAGACCCGCATCCTGGCAGCCGGCGGGCTTTTGAACTTCGTGCGGCAGCAAGCGGGGGACTCCGACCGGGGAGGAGAATAGTTTGCGGTTGTGGGTATACCCGGACACGCAGAGCGCGGGCCGGGCAGCCGCCCGGGAGGTTGCCGCTCTCATCCGCGACAATGCTCCGGTGAACATCGGCTTTGCAACCGGCCATACCATGATCCCGGTCTACGGGGAACTGGTGCGGCTCTACGAAGAAACAGGGCTGAGTTTCCAGCAGGTCCGGACGTTTAACCTGGACGAGTACGCCGGGCTGGGACGCGGAGACCCTGACTCCTACTACGAGTACATGATACACCGTTTGGTGAGACAGGTGGACCTCGCCGAAGAGAGGTTTTTCATCCCCGACGGCAAAGCCGGTGACCTGGACGCGGAATGCGAAAGGTATGAAAGACATATCAGGGAGCACGGCGGTATCGACCTTCAGCTCCTGGGGCTGGGCCGCAACGGGCATATCGGTTTTAACGAGCCGAGCGCTCCGCCGGACTCGCGCACCCGGGTGATTGAGCTTGCCGAAGAGACAAGGGAGGTAAACGAGGCGGACTTCCGGAAGACCGACCAGCCTCCCCGGCGGGCGATCACCATGGGCATGGCCACCATACTGGAAGCGAAAAGGATTATAATGGTGGTTACCGGATGGGAAAAGGCATCTGTCTTGAAAACAGTGCTCACCACCGCTCCGACAAGGGAAGTGCCCGCGACCTTCCTGCACCGACATCCTGACGTGACCGTGATCGCGGACCGCGAAGCGCTCGAGGATTACTTCCGGGAAATATCGGCCCCCGGCTGGGAGATGAAAGTGGACCATCCATGAGACCATGAACAGAGAACATGCACAAACAAAGCACCATCAAAACCCGGCGCCTCATGAAACTTAACAGGCAAAAAGCTTACTTCGCCTTAGTACTCGGCATCGCCCTGGCATGGATGCTGGCCCTGTGCAACCGGGGAATCAACATGGCGGACGAGGGCGTGCAGGTGCTTTACGGCTACCAGATAGCCCATGGCGCAATTACCTACCTGGACTACTATGTGCCCGTGGCTCCGCTGGGCTTCATGATCCAGTCCGGCCTGATCAAGCTCTTCGGGTTCCACCTTATTGTGGGCAGATTGTATGCTGTCCTTCAAGGACTGCTTTTGGTCGCCATGGCTCTGGACCTGGGCAGGAGGTACTTGAAGTTTCCTGCCTCCCTTGTGCCCGGAGTGCTCTATGTCTTCTTCGGAGCGGCCATGGGCGGGTTTCCCCATTATAACCTGGACGCGGGCTTCTTTATGTTCGCCGCTTTTTACGTCGCCTGCATCTACACGGAAAAGCAGCGGCCAAGCCTGGTGTTTGCCGCCGCACTCCTGGCCTCGTTTGCCGCATGTTCAAAACAAAGCATGGCAGTTACCGCGGCGGTTGTGGTCTCCATTGCCGTATTTACGGCGCATGAAAAGGGACGGAAGCTCCTGCCTCCCTTACTTGCCGGAGCTGTCGGTCTGGCCCTCCCCGTGGTTCTTCTTTTTGTTCGTCTCGCAAGAAGCCACGCCTTGGAAGAAGCCGGCTCCGCACTGTTCGGCCTGGTGGGAATGAAGCGTGTGGTGCTCTTTCGCATCCTGCCTCCGGCGGCAGCGCTTATTTTATTGTCGCTCGCCGCGGTTTACATCCTGGTCCGGCTCGGCAGGCGCAAGCCCGCGCTCGTGCCATGGCTCTTCTTCGCGGCCGCAGCAGGAGCAGCGATTTTCATGGCCCTGGCCCCCGGACCTTACCCGGAGTCATTTGTCTGCGCCTTAATCGCGTTGTCGCTCCTGGTGTTCGTCCGGCCCGAAGACAACCGTGGGTTCTGGATGCTGGCGCGTGTCACCTGGCTGCTCTTTTTTATCTTTTCCGCACTTTCGGGCCTGGACCTTTCTCACCTTCTTCTGGCTGCGGCGGGAGCGCCGCTCTTTTTCGGCCTTCTGGTGCAGAAGTATTGGAAGGCATCCGGCCCGGCACTGCTGCGGCATACCGTTAGTGCGCTTTTGGTCATGGCGGTGGGCGTGGGAGCATACATGAACCTGGCTGTTCCGCATATGAGATATCTCATGCATCCCCGCTGGCAAGCCACTGCAAAGATCGACCTGCCCGGCCTGGAGCTGATCCGCGCTCCGCCTGGAAAGGCCCGGCAGATAGAAAACACGGCAAATTGGATCAAGACCCACACCGGGAAAGAAGAGCGGATATTCGTATATCCGTGGGACTTGCTTCTTTACGTTTTCGCAGACCGCATGCCGGCGACTTACGATACTTTCTTGTACTTCGAGATATTCGACAAAAGTACCGCCGAACGAGTGGTCCGCGACCTGGAGCGGAAGAAGCCCAAGGTGGCGGTGGTTGCCATGGAGGACGAGAGGTTCCGCCACCAGGCTTTCGCGGGGCAGGCCGGCATGATCGAGGGATACCTCAGATCGCGTTATAAAAAGGCCGCCCGTTTCGGGGATTACCAGCTCATGGTGCGGGTTTACGAAGACAAAACTTCCGGGGACCAGCCGCCTTGAAGATTTACAGGGGGCCGATACAATAGTTGCGATTGCAGTGGAGGATTGAAATGAAGACACGTCTTACTGCTTATGTCCTGACGATGATGGTATGTGTTTCCGTGTGGGGCGACGTTGATAGAGTCACTACCCGGAGCCTGCTTGCCCAGATGACATCCTTTTCTCGACTGGCCCGGGCTTTTCCTGAGGGCACACGATTGGCGCAGTTTTCCAGTTATGACCGCGGATCGCAGAAAGGCAAGGACAAGCCCCTGGCCTGGTACGCCAACGCCGACCTGGGCAACTACCTTCGCAGGGAGAAGACCGATCACGGCTACGAGTTCGTGATGGCCGAGGCCAAAGGCCCGGGCGCGCTGGTACGGATGTGGTCTGCAAACCCCGGCAACAAGATATGGCGGATATACATTGACGGCGACAAAGAGCCCGCCATCGCAGCCAGAGGCGACGACCTGCTCGGCGGCGACGTAGAGCCGTGGACAAAGGCGTTCGCGGACAGGCGCAACATGGGCGGCAACTTCATCTTTCCCATTCCCTTTTCCAAGTCCATCAAGGTCACCGTCTCCCGCAGTGTTTTCACCGGCAGCGAGTCCGCTCCCATGATGTACTATCACGTGGACCTTCGTCTTTACCCGGAAGGCACGAGAGTCAAGTCCTTTACTAAGGCCGACCTCGACGGGCTTGAAGAAGATATATCAAAGACGGCCGCGGTCCTGTCGGCTCCGGAGGAGAACCTCGATTACGAGGGAAGGACCGACGAGGCCCTGGTGGAGCTGGCGCCCGGCGCTTCGGGAGAGCTGTTTTCTTTCTCCGGCGAGCGGGCCCTGCGCCGGCTTTCCCTCGTGGTCTCGGGAAAAGACCTGGACGAACTTCTGGGCAGGACCCTGCTTACCATGTCATGGGACGGCGGGCCGCCCGCGGTGGCGGTCCCGCTGGGAGATTTCTTCGGCGCATCACCGGGAGCGCCCGGCCTTCATTCCCTGGCGTCTTCCATAGAGCCCGCAGAGCGCGGAGCGCGGCTGGTTACAAGGTGGGTGATGCCGTTTCAAGAGAGCGCCAAGCTCCGGCTCCACAACCGGAGCAAGGAGCGGCTGCGTGTTCGGGCAAAAGCAGTGACCGGTCCCTGGGATTGGGGCCCGGACTCGCTTTACTTCCATGCCTGCTTTCGTGAAAAGAACAATCTTGCCACCCGGCCATGGTCGGACATGACCATGCTGGAGGCCCGGGGCAGGGGCAACTTCGTAGGCCTGGAGATGAATGTGAGAAACCCCATGGAGCTGTTCTGGTGGGGCGAGGGAGACGAAAAGATATGGGTGGACGGCGATGATTTTCCTTCCATCTTCGGCACGGGCACCGAGGACTACTTCGGTTATGCGTGGTGCGTGCAGTACCTCAAGTTCACCCACGCATATCACGGCGTGGCAGTGCCCACCGACGAATGGCTGGTCGTGCACCAGGCGCTTCCGCTGCCCTATATCTGGGAGTCCATATCCAGGAGCACGGAAAAACAGGCAGTGGTGTCACAATACCGGTGGCATTTCCTCGACGCCATACCTTTCCACGAGCGCATCAAGTTCGACATGGAGATATACCACCACCGGAACACGAACATAGACGTAAACGCCACCGCCTTCTGGTACGGAGAGCCGGGCTGCACCGACGACTGCGAAAGGCCCGACCTGTCTACCCGGAAAGTCTGGAGTAGCCGGGCGACCGAGTAGCGACATGACAAAAAGGCCAAACAGGAGGGATTTTCTCGCAGCCAATGCCACAGGAGCGCTGGCCGCTGTTTTGCCCGGTCTTTTCCCAAGGGTTTCACATGCGAAAGGCAACGAGAACGAGCTTGGAGAAGTGCCTTTCTTCTCGGCACGCTCCGACACGGAAGCGCCCCTGGCGTGCGCCCGGATGGCGCTTTCTTTTTTCGAACCTCATGAGCACTTTATCGTGAGCCGGGTGGCGGAAATGATCTTCCACCGACCCGGCTACTGGGTGTTCGAAGCCCAGCTCATGCCCATGCTCGCGGACAAGGGCTACCGGGTAAAGCTCCACGCGGATACGCCTTACGCGGAGCTGGCCAAGGGAAAAGCTTCTTCCCGTTATGGAAAAGACGCTGATGGTTTTATTGATTGCGAGGCCTTGTCATGGGCTTTGTCGAGCTTGAAAAAGGACAGCTTCGATCCGTGCGGAGCAAGCCTTTCCAGGGCGCTTAGATGGCATGAAAAGGGAGAGTTGGTGATAATCGGGGCCTCGCCAAAGGTTTTGCGGAATGATCCCGGCCTTTCTTACTGTCGCTACGACCTTTTGTTATGCGGCCATGGAGAGAAGGAAGTTGTGGCCCACGACCCTTGCGGCGGACCATATCAAAAGATACCGCGGAAACTTCTGGAAAAAGCGTTTTCCGAGCCCGCATGCGACCGTGCGGTTTTAAGGATAGCACGATTGTAATCCTTCCTCTCCTGTGTTAGATAATGATTATTGCAAGGCTTGTTGCCGTGCTCATAACGCATTCTTTGAAACCGTCGTGGAGAGCTGATGTCGTCGTTTCCCTCCTATAATCAGAAGCTCGTCAACACCTTCGAGCAGTCGTGCCTGGAGTCGGGCTTTGGGGACTTCATGCCCGCGGCCATGCTGGGTCATTTCGTGCGCCAGATTATTCCGTCGTCGGTGCGGGACAACGTCCTCGAAATGGACCAGTTCTACCAGTGGGTGCGGCAGGAGTACTCGATCCCGGACCATGTCTTCTCCAGGCTTTTTTCCCGCGCAAAAGAGGACATCTCAGCGCTGGGATACGAGCTCAAGCCGCCGCATGGCTTTGACCCCGCCATGGACGAAGCCGTGCGGGACTGGTTCCGCTCGGAGCTAAAGGAGGTCGTTTACGCGGACTTGAAAGACGAGATGGAGAACGACATCCGGGAGCAGCTTCGCCGCGAGCTTCGCCCGGAGGTCCACCGGGAGCTTCGGGAGCGCTTTGAGAAGGAAGATCGCGAGTCGGAGGGGGTCGAGATAGAGATTGACATTGATCTGGATGAACAAGAGATCATGGAAGAGCCTGTCCCGGAACCGGCCATTTCAACTGAAGCGGCAAACGTTGAAAAATGGGAAGAAATCCCGGCAGAGGAGTTTCCCGGTTCTTTGCCTGCAAAAGAAGAGTCTTCAGTAGAGTTTGATAATGATATCTTAAAGGACGGCAAGGCCTTAAACGAAGGTGAAGACGCGTTTGAGGTGTTTCCCGCCGAGGAGTTGTTCCAAGCCGGTGGAGGCTGGGAAAACCCCGGTTCTGCTGTTTCTTGCTCTGCCGGCCTGGACGTCGAGGAACACCTGGCGCTTATCAAGCGAATCCGCAGCGAACTTATCTCTTCCGTCAAGGAGGAGGTTCTTTCCGAGCTTTCCCGCCTCGCCCGTCTCCAGGAGGACAAGGAGCGACGCGAGCTTTTAAAAGACCGTCTTGCAGACCCCGACTACTGCCTGGAGCGTATCGGGGAGTTCCTCTTTCCGGACGAGCCGCATGTTTTTGAAAAGGTCAAACATCTTATCAGCCCTTCGGAATGGCAGCCATTGGTCCTGGCGCGGGAGCTTCAATCGCTTCCCGCCACAGAGGGCCTGCACCGTGCTCGGTCCGTGATCAGGGAGGCTTTGCAGGTCAAAGCGGACATTGAACAGACGGCGTTCTCGGATGACGTCCGGCAGTCGCAGGCGGCGCGGGAGCGAGTGGAGTCGTTGCAGGGGGTCCTTGCCGAAGCTGACAGGATACTGGATTATTCCCTGCAGAGCATCTCTACGCTTCTTGATGAAAAGGTCCCCCGCCCGGTGATGACGGAGGAGGAGGGTTATTAATTTATGCAGAAATAATGTCAGGGCAGTCCGCGCTGGAACATTTGTATTTCGCGGCTAAAGCCGCTCGCACATAAGCCGTGATGCACATAAGCCGTGATGCACGTAAGCCGTGATGCACGTAAGCCGTGATGCACGTAAGCCATGAGCACGTAAGCCGTGAGCACTTATGACGTTATTTTTGCATAGCACGTTCAATCGGAACCCCGGTCACTGTCACCAAGTCCTTCCCGGAGCCTTTTGGAAAGTTCGGTTAATCGCCAAGAGGTATGCTCGGTCCCTTTGCTCGCCTCGTCCATTATCTCTGACATGCTCTTTATCTCGCCCACAATCATCTGCATCTGTTCGAGGGCCCCGTTTTGTTCTCCTGCCCGGCTTTCTATTTTTTCCATTGCGGATGAGCCGTGGTGTGCTTTCGTGCGAATGTTTTCCAGGGCGTCAAAAAGCTTTGCCATCCACTCGGGAGTGTTGGCGCTCTTGTTCCGGTTAATTTCAATGTACTGTACCATCTCCATGCTGGAGTTCCTGACCTGGTTGAAGACGGTCTTTATGGCCGAGGTCTGCCGGGAAATGCTATCGGAGAGCCTTTGTATCTCCGATGCCACAACAGAGAACCTGGAACTTCCTCCTTCGGTGCTGGAGGATTCCAATGAGGCATTCAGGGCGACCAGTTCGGTCCTGTCCGCAACGTCGTCGATGATGGTAACCACCTCTTCCAGTCGGCGATAGTTGGACTCCAGTTTTTCCATTTCTTCCACCAGCCGCGAGGATGCATGGTCAACTTCTTTGACGATCTCTTGAAGGTTCTGGAGTGTCTTGCCTGCTGAACCGGCCCGCTCAAAGACCTCCCGCATATGGTCCCGGGTTCCTTGGGCTTCATTCCTGATGGAACCCGCAGCAGCAGTGACCTCCCGCGCCTTCTCCTCTGCCTGGGATACCATGGGTCCTTGCTCGTCAAGTATCTCCCGCTGCCTGTCGGCGTGGCTCTGGAGCTGTGCCGAGCATTCCGCAAGATCGCCGATTATATCCTGGATTTCCGAAACGCCTTTTTCCGATCTTTGAAGCTCCCGGCAGATGGATATGGAAAGGGAGTTCAGGGAATCGACAAGCTCTTGTACCTCCATGTCTGCCAGGAGACCGGACACAGGCTCGTATCTTCCGCGGGCCATTCTTTGGGCTTCGCCGGAGATGCTCTGCAAAGACTTGACCACGTCTGTGGATGCCAGGTAGCCGATAAGAGAGCCAAGCCCCACCACGAACAGGGCCAGGATCAATGTTATGCCCGAGAAAAACGAGAATGAATCCGCTTCGCTCAAAGGATAAAGCGAAGCGTTTACCCATATGCCCGGGGAAGGGAAGTACCTCATGACAACGTATTGCCGGGTGCCGGGAACGGGCTTTGGCCTGCATGAGCCGCGCGCAGGTCCCTCCTTCATCTCCCTGCTCCATACCCGGCGCGAGTTCCAGTCCATGCCGCCCGCCAGCAGTTTGCCGGAGTGGTCGATCACCATGAACCGGGAGGATGCCGGCAGATCAAAGCCGGCAAGCACTTGCTTTATGGCCTTGTTCCACGAGGCTGACTTGCCGCTTCCCGCAGCATGCACGGCCTCCAGGGCCAGACAGGTCTTATCAAGGTTTTGGTCTGCGGTATCGTGTTCTTTGTGCACTCCGTAAAGAAGGACGCCCGCAAGGAGGGGCACAAGGGACAGACATGCAAAGCTCCATACCAGCCTGGACCTGAGGCTCCACCTTCCTACAACAACCCGTGCTTCTTCTTGTCCGTAAGAATAAAGAAACTCGACCAGCCTGCGCATGGAAAGACGGATCAGGTAATAAAAGATGAATCCCTGCAAGGGGCAGTAGAGGACGCCGGTTGCTCCCATTCGCAAGGCGTCGCTTATGGGCAGAAAGCCGGCCAGGTTCATCCAGAAGCCGATAGACAGCGTGGTGGCCGGCCAGAGCAGCAGGGTCAAAAAAAGAAGTCGCACCGGCAGGTATGAAGCGGCATCCGCCAGCACTTCTTTCCGGCCACCTGTTATATCTTTTTCTGGAAGGGCGTTGCGGGCGATGGAAAACAAGGCCAGGTTATGGCGCCAGTTAAAGAGCACGCTCAAAGCGCCCGCCACCAGGAGTGCGAGCACCCCCCGCCAGAAGAAGGGCCAGAGAAAATACCGGATCATGGGCACCGCGGTCATCATAAAGACCAGCAGGATTAAGGCCCCTGCAACCGTAACCCCCACCTGGGTAAAAAGGGCAAGGGCGCCGGGGTTGTACTTTATCCGCAGGACCAACCTCGAGGCTCGTGACGGTTGTCCCACCTTCTATACCCTCCCTGCTTCCGGCAGATAGGGAAAGATAAATGTCTCCGGCAGACGTAAATCTGATCTCCATGACATGGACATATATTTTACCCCATATGGACACGGCTGAAAACCCGGCTTTTCAGCAGCGGATATCTCGCATGTAAAAGTTAAATCATTGCAGGTACTCCGGTGTGATGTCATAATAAAAATCATTGGAGGCATAATGATGACTAGAAGCCGGAATAAGCAACTTATGGGTGCTGCGCTGATTTCCGTGATGGTGTTTTTCCATATCGGAGGAAGCTGCGACAACGACAAGGCGGACTCGAAAGACTCAAATGACGGCCCCGTCGTAGTGATCGGCGTGGACGGGATGGCCTGGGAGGTTATCCGGCCTTTGCTGGTCGGCAAGGAGTATCCCCTTGTCAAATGGGACAAGCCCCTTTCCTTGTCCGACACCACGGGCTGGCGTTACTACGGAAACGGAAGGCTCCTTGGCAAGACTTCTTTTGAAAAGGGTGTTTTAAAGATAGACAATCACGCTGCCCCCCGCCAATGGGGAGCGGTTCTTTCCATTCCGCACCATGACCTGCCCGGCAATCGCTACCGCGTGTCCTGCCAGGTGAAGAGCATGTCGGAAGAGTCCGAGGTCTCCATAGCCGTGCTTTTCAATTACCGCAAGAACCAGGTTCCCAACATGAGTGGCAACAACCGCTCTACCTGGCGGACCTACAGTGTCGGCGAACAGTGGAGCAAGGTGAGCATCGAGGTCCAGCCCCCGACCACGGCCGCTTCTTTTTCCGTCTTTATTTTCCCTTACCAGGTAGAATGGAACGGCTCTTTTCAAGGACCGTCCGATTCCCCGCCGACAACCCGGCGCATCCTGGTTCGCAAGCCCCGGCTGGTGCCGGGACAGCTTCAAGGGCTGGACAAGGACTTGGACCTCGCCGGCCTGGCCCCGGAAAAGAACCTGCTTCCCAACCTTACCAGCCTCATGAAGAGGGGGTCTTACGGGTATTTCCAGACCTTGAATCCCGCCGTGTCTCCGGTGGTGTGGACCACCGTATCCACCGGCCAGGGACCGCGCAAGCACGGCATCACCACCTTCATCATGCCCGCTCCCGGCGGAGTAAAGGGACAGGTGCTGGCGTCCAGCTCGATGCGCAAAGTGCCGGCCATCTGGAACGTGGTCTCCGATTACGGCGATAAGTCCGTGGGAACGGTATCCTGGTGGGCCACCTGGCCCGCGGAGCAGGTTGACGGGTTTATAGTGAGTGACCATGCCAACGACGCCGCCCTCCAGATACTAAAGGACAAGGGATACATGCCCACCGATGAGCGGGTGGAGAAGGCTTATAAGAAGTATGACACCTACCCTCCCGAGCTTATGAAAAAGGTTTCCGATTACTTTGCAGACCCGGACGCCATGACCAGGAAAGAGCTGGAGAGATTTATTCCCCACGTCTCCGACTCCACCTGGCGGAAGTTCCAGAGCATCGAGAGAGTGAACAGCCAGGAGAGACTGAGCCTGCTCAAGTTCTTCTACGCCAAGGACCTGGGCTCCTTCCGTTGCGGACAGGCTCTTTTCCAGGAGCAAAACCCCGACCTGTGGATGATCTACATGAACGGGGTTGACGCGCTGGAGCACATGGTCTGGCACTGGGAAGACCACGCTTTGTTTCCCCGTGCCGACCTTTCCAAGAAGGACATCTACGGCCACATCCTGGAGGGTTATTACCAGTTCATGGACGATGTTATTGGAAAACTGGTCAAGGCTGCCGGACCGGATGCCACCGTAATAGTGATTTCCGATCACGGCCATTACCCGGTGGACTTCATGCGTACGAGAAGTACGGGACCCACCGGCGGACACCGCTGGCATTGTCCCGGTGTTTTTGTGGCAGCAGGCCCTGCCATCAAGAAGAACCATTACACCACCAGCGCCCGGGTCTTCGACATCACCCCCACGGCCCTGTACCTGATGGACTACCCGGTGGCGGAGAACCTGGAAGGAAAGGTTCTGACAGACGTCATCAGGCCGGAATACGTGAGCTCCCATTCACTGAAGTCAGTCCCCCGCTACGAGTACAAGAGCTCACGCGACCTGCCCGACGCTCCCATGGCGTCGCGCTTTGACAAGGAGATCAAGAACCGGCTCCGGACACTGGGGTATATCGAGTAGGCTGCACGGCTTACGCCGGTAAGCGCCCCGCTTTTGTGCCGGCCAGTGTTTTTTCCCGCCAGACTTGACTTACCAATCGGTTCGGAGAGAGAATAGAGCTTATGCGGCGAGGGGTCTCTCGCCCTTTTAATCGCTGTTCACGTTAAAGGAAGGATGTTTCATGGAAGTACTTGAGGATGCCTTGAAGAAGAAGAGCCACGGCCTTTCCGAGTATGACTCCAAGCGGGTATTGCAGGAGTACGGGATACCGGTAACCAAGGAGCGGCTGGTCAAGGGCCAGAAGGACGCGGTTGCCGCTGCCGAGGAGATCGGCTACCCCGTGGTGATAAAGGCCTGCGGGACGGACTTGACCCACAAGACGGAGATGGACGCCATCCGGCTGGGTCTTTCCGACGCCAAGTCGGTCAAGCAGGCGGTCCGGGAGCTCAAGGAATCCACCAAGGGAGGGAAGCTGCAAGGGCTGTTGGTGCAGGAGATGGTAAAAGGCCAGCGCGAGCTGGTGACGGGACTGATCCGCGATCCGCAGTTCGGCCCCTGCGTGATGTTCGGACTGGGAGGAATCTATACCGAGATACTGCGCGATGTGGCCTTTCGGGTGGCCCCCTTGACCGAGCGGGACGCCATGGAGATGATGGACGAAATCAGGGGAAAGAAAATTCTCGACGCCTTCCGGGGCATGGAAGCCGCGGACCGCAACGTCCTGGCCGAGTCCCTGGTGTCCATGGGCAGGATCGGACTGGACCACGAAGAGGTCAACGAAATTGATGTGAATCCCCTCATCCTGAAAAAGGACGGCCGGCCTGTTGCTGTGGACGCACTGGTGGTCTTAAAAGAGAAATAAACCCATACATAATAAGCGAGCCCCACGCTTTAAGTGAACCGCGTCCGAAAACTTGTCACTGTTACAGGGGCATCTCTATTGACAGGCGATCATAAATCTGTTGGAAATGCACCGCCTCTTCCGGAGGGGCGGAGGCACCGAGCGGCCAGAAGATTGGTTGGAAAAATCTCCGGCCGCTGGACAAAGCTATTATACAGGCAGGCTAAGCTCCGCTACGGGTCGGAAGTCAGGAACCTGTCGCCATACGCTCGCTCGCCTTGGATAGTGCTGCTCGAGCTCTCCAGCCTGTGCAACCTTAATTGCCCCAAGTGCGCACTTAAATCGACCAAGCGCGAGCATGGACTGATGGACACTGAAAAGGCGATGCAACTGATCGACAGGTGCCATGAAGTGAGTCCTCAAATCATTAACTTCTCCATGCTGGGGGAGCCACTTATGCATCCCGACCTGGAAAAACTCGTGGCCTATGCCGGCAGCAAAGGGTTCCCCACCGGGTTTACCACCAACACCATGCTACTTACACCGGAAAGGTCGGAAAAACTTCTGGATGCAGGCCTCAAGTTATTGGTGGTCTCTATAGACGGATGGGACCATGAATCGAACGCCCGCAGGCAGCAGGGGGCCGATCTTGACAGGATGCTTTATAACCTGGAAAAGTTCCAGCAGCTACGGGGCAGGAGAAACAGGCCGCGCATCATCGCCAACTCTATATTTGACAAGGAATGCATGGACCACCTGCCCGAGATCAAGGCGCTCCTCCATCCTTATGTAGACGCCATCCGGCCCATGGCCCTCACTGACTTTGGAAACCCCGGACACGAGATCGACCGGGGGACCATGCTGGGAACCAGGTCATGGAAAAGGGTCCCCTGCCGCTACTTGTGGAGGATACTGAGCATCGGATGGGACGGCTCGGTGACTGCCTGTTGCAGCGATTACGGCAACCTGCTCAAGTACCATCACGTGGACGATGCATCGCTTTCGGAAATCTGGAACTCGGAGACGATAAGAAGGTGGCGCAGCCTTCACATCGAGAAAAGGTACAATGAGATGCCCATGTGCGGGAAATGTACTAAAGACTACCTCGATTCCTTCACCTTCCACCGCATCTCGTCCGGATTTCAAAGAATAAAACCACGCTGAAGAATAAAAAAGCCGCCTTCTTAAAAAGACGGCCGGTGCTTTTAATGGCGGGGCCGACGGGAATTGAACCCGCGACCTCTGGCTTGACAGGCCAGCGTTCTAACCGGACTGAACTACGACCCCTTATGTGTATGGCACTCGATTTGCCTGTCGAAGAAAGGCTTAGCATAACCTTATAATCGAGTAATAGGCGGGACAGGGATTGAACCTGCGACCTTCGGCTTGTAAGGCCGACGCTCTCCCGGCTGAGCTACCCGCCTTGATGACATC
>CAYQTK010000044.1:0-26685 GCA_964420375.1 uncultured bacterium | reverse complement strand
TTTTGTAAGTTCCGGCAAGCCGGAACTTATGAGTGCGAAAGCAAGCTTTCCTGTCTGCGTGCCTGTCTGCCCTGTCTGCGTGTCCGCACAGGCAGGCGCACTCCGAAAACGGAATTTCGCAACGAGAACTAAGTAACGCATACGGTGGACCGAAATGGAGAAGAAAAGAAAACTTATAAAGGGCAACGAAGCCATCGGCAAGGCAGCGGTGGCCGCGGGTTGCCGCTACTACTTCGGATATCCCATCACCCCCCAGTCCGAGGTCCCGGAGTACCTCTCCAAGGTCTTTCCCAAGGTGGGAGGAGTGTTTTTACAGGCCGAGTCGGAGATCGCCTCAATTAACATGCTCCTGGGAGCGGGATCAGCCGGCAAACGGGTGATGACCTCCAGCTCCGGCCCGGGCATATCTCTCATGCAGGAGGGAATCTCCTACATGGCGGGATCGCAGGTGCCCGGCGTGATCGTGAACGTGCAGAGGTCCGGACCCGGCCTGGGAGGCATCTCCGCCAGCCAGGGCGACTACTTCCAGGCGACCCGCGGAGGCGGGCACGGGGATTACCGCACTCCCGTCCTGGCCCCCTCGTCCGTACAGGAGATGTGGGACCATACCATACTGGCGTTCGAGCTGGCAGAGAGATACCGGACACCCGTGATCGTGCTGGCGGACGCCATGCTCGGGCAGATGAAAGAGCCGCTGGACGAGACCGTGCCCGAGTTTCCGCCGCCGCCCGAGCGCGACTGGATCACTGACGGGTGCAAGGGCAGGGAACCCCGCGTGGTCAAGTCCCTCTACCTAGGCGAAGGAGAGCTCGAAAAGCACTGCTGGAGCCTACATCAGAAGTACCTTCATATTAAGGAAAAGGAGACCAGGTTCGAGGACATCGCCACTGACGACGCCGACCTTGTAGTGGTCGCTTTTGGAAGCGCGGCCCGCATCTGCAAGAGCTCGGTTACCCGGGCGCGGGAGGAAGGAAAAAAGGTGGGGCTGCTCCGGCCGATTACCTTGTGTCCTTTCCCGGACGAGAAGCTTGCCGAGCTTGCCGACGCCGGCAAGTCGTTCCTGGTGGTCGAGATAAACACCGGCCAGATGCTTGACGACGTGCGCATGGCAGTGGGCAGGAGGCCCGAGATCCATTTTTACGGCCGTCCCAACGGCGCTGGCTCTCTTCCCACCCCGGACGAGATATATAACGAGGTCCTGGAGGCCTGCCCCTCATAAGGGCAGCCACATCACGGAGGATTCAGATGTCCGATTCCGAAATGAAGCTTCGCAACCCCTGGCCGGAGACCCTGGCAAAGGCGCCGACCCATTTCTGTCCCGGCTGCAACCACGGCATCATCCACCGGCTGGTGGCTGAAGCCATTGATCATTTCGGCATCCGGGAGGACACGGTAGGCGCGGCCAGCGTGGGCTGCTCGGTGTTCCTTTATAAATACCTCTTGACCGACGTGGTCGAGGCCCCCCACGGGAGGGCGCCCGCGGTGGCCACCGGCCTGCGCAGGTCTCTGCCCGACAAGTACGTCTACACCTACCAGGGAGACGGAGACCTTGCCGCCATCGGCACCGCGGAGATAATCCACGCAGCCAACCGCGGAGAGAAGATGACCGTCATCTTCGTAAACAACACCACCTATGGAATGACCGGCGGGCAGATGGCCCCCACCACGCTTCTGGGACAGATGACCACCACCACTCCTTACGGGCGCGACTGGCACGAGGCCGGATACCCCATGAAGATGGCCGAAGTACTCGGCGCCATGGAAGGGCCCGCGTTCGTAGCCCGGGCGGCAGTGGACAAGCCGGCCAACTTGAAGCGGGCCAGGAAGCTGATCCGCCAGGCATTCGCGGCCCAGGTGGAAATGGACGGCTTCGGGTTCTGCGAGGTACTCTCCGCATGCCCCACCGACTGGGGACTCTCACCGAAAAAGGCCATGGAGAGGGTGGCGGAAGAGATGATACCTTACTTCCCCCTGGGAGTGTTCAAGGAGAAGAAGGAAAGCGAACACCTCTGACAAGGTGTTGTGACATAGAACAAAACAGAAAAATGCGGGCGACTTAAGTCGCGACTGATATTTTTTCACCACACAAATTATGTTTGACTGATTAGGCGAAAAGGATCGGCTTTATGTACCAGGACGTTATCATAGCCGGCACGGGCGGGCAGGGCATACTTTTGTTCGGCAACATCATTGCCGAGGCCGCGCTTGCCGAGGGCTGGGAGGTCACCTTCCTTCCCAGCTACGGAGTGGAGATGCGCGGCGGCAACGCCAACTGCACGGTGGTCATCTCCGACCGGGAGATCGGCAGCCCTTCCATCCGGACGCCGCGCTCGGTCATCGCCATGAGCGCCAAGGCAAGGATGATGAACGAGCCCCGCGTGCTCCCCGGCGGACTCATGGTATTGAACACCTCACTGGTGTCGAAGGAGGAAGTCGAGAGGGACGACATCCGGGTTATCGCTCTTCCTTTTAACGATATCGCCTCGGAAATGGGCTCTGCCCGGCTGGCCAACATGGTGGCGTTAGGCGTGTACGTTGGCGCCACCGACGTGGTGAAGACCGGGTCACTGGAAGCCGGAATGGAGGCCGCCCTTTCCGAGCGGAACCGGAAGTTTATTCCCCAGAACATGGAAGCCATTAACAAGGGCGTGAGTATAGCGCGCGAGAAAGCTTGATAGTCGGCCGAGAAGGCCGCCAAGGGAGGTGCCGTCATGGAGGACAGCTCCGGCGAGGTAAAAGTAGGACAGAAGATAAAGGAGCTCCGGGAGGACAAGGCGCTCAGCCTGGAGGACGTTGCCTCGAGGAGCAACATATCCGCGTCCATTCTGTCCCAGATCGAAAACCACATGGTGTCGCCTCCGCTGGGCACGCTTATCCGGCTGGCCAAGGCCCTCGAGGTGCCCGTCGGCAACTTCTTTGAAGAGGAGTGCGAAGAGCCCTTCTGCCTGATCCGCTCCGGGGAGAGCAAGGTGGTCTCCAGGTTCGCCTCCACTGAAGGCTTCTCTTACGGGTATAGTTATGAATCCCTGGGTTACGGCAAGAAGGACCGGAAGATGGAGCCTTTTATCGTGACCCTGACGCCGCCGGAGGTCCCCCACGTAGACCCCAACCAGCACGCCGGCGAGGAATTCATCTACGTGCTGGAAGGAGAGGTCGACATCAAGCTCGGCGAGCACGAGGACGTGCTCAAACCCGGCGACTCCATCTACTACAACGCCAACATCCCCCACGTGGTGTCGTGTCACGGAAACAGCAGCGCCAAAATCCTCGCGGTCATCTGGCCGGGAGAGGAGATGATTATCTTCTAAAGTTCTGTAAAGCGTTTTTCGGCGCTAGTGCTCTGTCACTCGAAAAAAGGGGAACGGGTCTAATGAAGATCGCGGCTAAAGCCGCTCGCACGATTAATTTCTATTTCCCAAAAAGCTTTTGACAAGACACTAGTAGTTGTTCACAATTGTTTTTGTCACTTACAAAAAACAGTTCTTGTGTGCAAGCGGCCTTTTTCGCGACTAAAGTCGCTCGCACGCAGCTTATAAATTTTAATGTGATCCGCCACTAGTATCTTGTCAAGCTTACACTGACGCATAGTGTGCGAGCGGCTGATATCGCGACTAAAAGTCGCTCGCACGAAAAACATCTATCTTGTAAGCGACGAAAGACGCTTGACAGTGCACTAGATAGTTTTTATTTATCAGTGTAAGCGACATAGATCGCGATTAAGACATCAGCCTTTCAAAGTCTTCAAGGGGGAGAGATGACTATCAGCCAGGGGATAAACTGGGACGAGGCTTATGAAGAGGCCCTTTCTTATTTAAAGGACCTTATCCGCTTTAATACCGTGAACCCGCCGGGGAACGAAAAGCCGGCCGCCGAGTATATTGCCGAGATTCTGCGCAAGGAAGGCATAGAGCCGGAGATGTTCGACAGCGCGCCTGACCGGTCGAACCTTGTCTGCCGACTTTCGGGAAACGGAGAGAAAGACCCTGTCCTGTTGAACGGCCACCTCGACGTGGTTGCGGTGGAAGAGGACAAGTGGTCTGTCCCTCCCTTCGAAGCGGTGGAGAAGGAAGGCTTCTTATACGGCAGGGGCGCCGTGGACATGAAGAACATGGTTATCATGTGCATGATGTGCGTGCTGCTTTTAAAGCGGGCGGGAGCTGAGCTTAAGCGGGACGTGATCTTCTGCGCGGTCTCGGACGAGGAGGCCGGCGGCGAGTACGGGTCCCGCTTCATGGTGGACAACCATGCCGACAAGGTGCGGGCGGAGTACTCGCTCTCCGAGATGGGCGGCTTTTCCATGGAGATGGACGGCGTCCGCTTTTACCTGGTGCAGGTGGCGGAGAAAGGCGTATGCTGGCTTAAAATCCGGACCAGTGGAGACCCGGGCCACGGCTCGATTCCCGATCCCGACAGCGCGCTCATCAAGGCCGCCCGCATTGCCGAGAAGCTGGGAGGGACTCCGCTGCCGCAGCACAACACTGCAGCGGTACTGAACTTCGTGGACAAGCTGTCCGGGCACCTCAAGTTTCCCAGAAATGCCGTGTTCAAAAGGCTTTTAAACCCGGCGTTCTCCAGGCTGATCCTGGAGAAGGTCTTTCCGGACAAGGGCCTGGCCCAGGCCTTCAAGGCCATGCTTCACAATACTACCAACCCCACCGTGATCCGGGCGGGGGACAAGACCAACGTCATCCCCTCGGTGGCCGAGATGGAAGTCGACTGCCGGCTGCTGCCGGGATACTCCAGCGACGACCTCATTGCCGAGATAAGAAAGGTCATCGGCGACGAGCCCGAGATCGAAGTGATGCACGCCACCCAGCCTACCGAGGCCTCACCCGACGATCCCATCATGAAAATCATGGAGGAGTCTATCAAGAAGTTCGATCCCGAGGCGGTGGTGGTTCCCAACCTGGTCACCGGATTTACGGACGCCACCCACTGGAAGAAGCTGGGGACCAAGTGTTACGGGTTTTCGCCCTTGAAGCTGCCCGCAGACGTGAATTTCAAGAACCTCTTTCACGGACATGACGAGAGGATCCCCCTGGATGGCTTCCGTTTCGGGCTCGAGGTCCTCTTCGATACGGTGGAGAAGCTGGTGACATGACCGTTGCCGCTTAAGGGCACATGTTGTTATAATTGTTTCCAGCAAAGGTTTAGAGCGTATTTATCCTTTGTAAAGAGTCCGGCAGAGGAGGAAGATAAAAATGAAGATCGGCAAGTCCATCCGCACGGAAAGGATCATGAACCGGCAGACGGGCCGGACGGTGATCGTACCCATGGACCACGGCGTCACTGTCGGCCCGATTCCGGGTCTTACCAATCTTCCCGACACGGTAGACAAGGTCGCGGAAGGCGGCGCCAATGCTGTGGTCGAGCACGCCGGCATGGTGGGCCAGGGCCACCGTCAGTACGGCAGGGACATCGGGCTTATCGTACATCTCTCCGGCAGCACCTGCCTGTCGCCGGAGCCCAACCGCAAGGTGCTGGTAAGCTCGGTGGAGAGGGCCATCCGACTGGGCGCCGACGCTGTAAGCATCCACGTCAACATCGGCGCGGAGAACGAAGGCGAGATGATGGAGGCTTTCGGCAGGGTTGCGGAGACCACCGGCTACTGGGGCATGCCGCTCCTCGCCATGGTGTATCCCCGCGGACCGCTGGTGGAGGACGAAAAGGACGTGGCCTATGTAAAGATCGCCGCCCGGGTGGGGGCCGAGCTGGGCGCGGACATCGTCAAGGTCCCCTACACCGGCTCGACGGAGACTTTCCGCGAGGTGGTGGAAGGATGCCCCATCCCGGTGGTGATTGCAGGCGGGTCCAAGCTCACCGACGAGGAGACGCTCCGCATGGTCGAAGGCGCGATCAAGGCCGGCGGAGCAGGGCTGTCCATGGGAAGGAACGCCTTCCAGCACGACACGCCCGTCCGGCTGGTTGCCGCTGCCTGCTCTATCGTTCACGAAAACAAGAGCGTTGAAGAGGCCATGAAAGTTCTCAAGGGAGAAGCTGATGCCTAAGCTCTTCTGGGTGAACGCCAGGCCCTTCAACAAGAAGGCGGTGACTACTGCGCTGGAGAGCGGCGCTGACGCGGTGATCGTGCCCAAGGGCCAGAGCCCGAAGGTCCGCGATCTGGGCATCATCCGGACGGTGGCCCCCGACGGCGACCTGAAGCCGGGCGAGGACGTACACGAGGTCACCGTATCTTCGCAAAAGGACGAGGCCAAGGCATTAAAGGTCCCTTCCGATAAGCTCCTCATCTTGAAAACCAGCGACTGGAAAATCATTCCCCTCGAGAACATCATCGCCAAGCGCAAGTCCGGACTGCTGGCGTGGGTGACAAGCGCCGCCCAAGCAAAAGTCGCCCTCCAGACCATGGAAAAAGGCGCCGACGGCGTCGTCCTTGCAAGCACCGACGTAAACGAGATCAAGAAGACCGCGAAAGTGGTGCGGGAGCGGGAGGAGCGACTCAAGCTTGTACAGGCAACAGTGCGGGAAGTCAAGGCACTGGGCATGGGCGACCGGGTGTGCGTGGACACCATCACCAACATCAGCCCCGGAAGCGGCATGCTGGTGGGAAACTCGTCCTCTGGAATGTTCCTGGTCCATGCCGAGAACGTGGAAACGCCCTACTGCGCCACCCGGCCCTTCCGGGTCAATGCCGGCGCGGTCCACGCATATGCGCGGGTGCCCGACGGCAAGACGGCGTATCTAGCCGACATCGGCGTCGGCGACCCCGTGCTGATTGTCGGCCACCGCGGAGACACCGAGGTCGGCTTCGTGGGAAGGTCCAAGGTGGAAAAAAGGCCCATGATGCTGGTCGAGGCCACCTACAAAGACAAGCCGGTCTCGCTTGTCATGCAGAACGCGGAAACCATCCGCCTTACCCGCCCGGGAGGAGAGCCGGTGTCCATAACCCGGCTCAAGCCGGGCGACCGGGTCCTCGCTTTCGTCGAGCAAGCGGGAAGACACTTCGGCGTAAAGGTCAGCGAGACCATAACCGAGAAATGATTACCCTTGCCCGGCAACAAGGAAACGATATTCCTTACTCCCTTTGATGCATAAGAGCGGAAAAGAAGTAGAAGTCAATCTTCTTTTACCTTTTGGGAAGGAAGGGCTTCCAGCCGCCGGAAGCACCTCTGGGCTTTGGCTTTCTCGCCAAGGTCGTTCAGCACGCTGCAGTAAAGCTCCTTGAAGCGCTCGTTGGGCGGGTCGAACTTGAACAGGGTCTCGAGCTGCGACTTGGCTTCTTCGAGCTTTCCGCGTTGGGCCAGAAACGCGGCCAGGTTGTAGCGATAGTTCCCGGATCGAGGAGAGGCTTGTACCGCTTGCCTGAAAAGGTACTCCGCTCTTTCCAGCTCGTCCTTGTTACTTTCCCACTCGGCCAGTATCGTAAGTGCGTACGGGTCGCCGGGGACGGCTTGGAGGGCCTTCTGTGCCCACTGCACCGCCTGTCGGGTCCTGCCCGACTGTTTGTAGTAGTTTATAAGCATGTCCGCGGCGTTCGAGTTCTCGGGATCGAGCCTGAAAGACTCGTGCAGATCGGCAAGCCCCCTTCGGGCAAGCTGTATTTGCTCTTTTTTATCCTTTGTTTTCCTGCTTTGCCTGAAGTATCCCTTGGCTCGCCTGTAAAGGAGCATGGACAGATGTTTTTTGGCGTAATCCGCAGGAAAAGCGCCGTTGCAGCGCTGTATCAGGTTGTACCAGTTCTGGATGCGCAAATCCGAGCTTTCGGCCTGGCCGTCCTCCGACGCGATCCGCTTGCGGAAATTGCGGTAGTAGATGGTACGGTTCAAATCGTATTTTTGTAACAGGCTCTCGTAGCCTCCTTTGGAGTCGGCAACAACCGATATCGCCGGCTGGTGGCCGGAGAGGATACGCGTGATAAGCCCGTCCATTCTTTGATCATAGTTTTTATTCATGATCTTGGGAAGGATGAACTCGAGTTGTCTCCGGTCATCAGTATGCAGGGGGCCTTCGCCGGCAACCCTTTTTATTGTCTCCGCTCCCATCACAAAGCGGGCAAAAAGGTGGTCCGGCCGGTTAACGTCAACCCGGGCCATGTCCTCTTTAATCTTGCTTCGGGTCCCCCTCTCCATAAGGCTTTCCACGTCAACCTTGAGGGGGTTGAGGGTACCGATCAAAAAGTATTCCCCCATTGGTCTTTCTTCCCACACCGAGCAGTTCTCGAACACGTCGTGGAAGGTCCGCAGGAGCATCTTCACGGTGTAGGCGTCCATGTCGGAGACGGGTATCCATATCAGGACCAGTCCGTCAGGCTTTAAATGCTCTCTCATGATCTGGAAGAACTCGTGGGTGAAGAGCACTCCCATGCCGGACACCCAGGGGTTGAGAGGATCGACTACGATCACGTCGTAGCGCTTGTCGGAGAGGTCCAGGTAATGCCTTCCGTCCTCCATGATGAGGTTTAACCGGGGATCTTCATAATCGAGCTTGCTGGCCCCGGTTTCCTTGAACAGCCTGCTGGCGGAGACTACTGCCGGAGATATCTCTGCGCAGTCAACCCTTTTCAGGGGATGGAGCAAGGCGCTTCCGGTGGAGACCCCGGCGCCCAGCCCGATGATCATTATTTCTTCAGGGTGGGGATGAAGGAGAAGAGGAAGATGGGCCTCCAGTACCTGTGCGGCCATGTTGTTCTTGCTGCATGCCACGGTCTTGCCGTTCATACGTAAAAGGCGCGTCTTGTGCCTGCGCCGCTCCATTACCGATACGGTGGCCTCTACCCCGGCCTCGTGAAAAATGACTTTTTCGGTGTCATGTAAAAAATCCTCGATGTCCATGCCTGCCGGCAGGTCCCCCCTCTGGATATCAGAGTAGATGTAAGGGCCGCTGTTCATGAGAAGCGGGTCCCATTCCGGTATCAGCAGGATGCCTGCTGCAACAGCTCCGGCCAGGGCTGCGGCGGTTGCAAAGCGGAACACCCGCTTTCCAGAAGGGGAAACCACCAGCCATACCAGGCCTATTGCCACGCTGATGGCGGTGGCCGCAAACAGAGCGTTCTCCAGTCCCAACAAACGGATGAAAACGTGGGCCGCCAGAAAGGAGCCTACGATGCCGCCGACCGTGTTGAAAGCGTAGACCTCGCCGGCGGGCTCGCCTACTCCCTCCTCCATCAGTCCGGCGATCTTGACCACCACCGGGAACAAGGCCCCCATCGCAGCAGTGGGTACCAGGATCAACCCGAAAGCTACGGCGAAACGTAACAGTTGATAGGTGCTGAAATCTTCCTGGTAAGAGTGTGCCCAGTGGAACATCCCAAGGGTGACCGATTCGAACAAGGGGATAACGGCTATGGCGGAAAGTCCGATGATGATTTCCAGACCCGCGGCCAGGAGATACCGGCTTTTCATGCGGTCCACCACCGGGCTGATCAGAAATCCTCCCAAAGCCAGGCCGCCGATAAAGGAGGCGAAGATTATGCCCACTGCATAGGTCGAGCTTCCCAGCGAGAAAGACATGGCCCGGGCCCACGACACCTGGTAGACCATGGCGCAAAGACCGGAGACCGCATAGCCGATGAGAAACATCCACAAAAGCAGAGGCCTTTTCGGCAAAGATTTTCGAGGCCCCTTTTCCACTACCGGGCCTTCGGTCTCTACCTTTCGGAAGAAGGGAAGCGCGAATGCAACCAGCAGAATAAAAACATTGAGGAGCGCGGCCACACCGATTGTACGGAAGATACCCAGGGAGGGTATAAGCAGGAAACTGGACAACAGGGAACCCGCCATGGCGCCCAGGGTATTGGATGCATAAAGAACACCGGCCACTGCACCGAACCGGGCCTTACTGGAAAGTACTCCCCGAATGAGCACCGGAAAGGTGGCCCCCATAAGTGTGGTCGGTATGAACATCACCAGGGCGCTGACCACAAAGCGGTAGAAGTCAAACCCGAAAGAGGCCACACCGAACAGGTCCTGTCCCAGCTTGAGCACGGGATGGAGCCACGGTATCAGCAGGGTAAGTAAAAAAGCGGACACGCCTATCAGGCCTTCCAGAACGGCGTACACCAGGAAAGGACGGCTCTTGCGACGGTCAATATAACGGCCGCCCAGAAAGCTGCCCAGCGCCAGCCCGCCCATGTAGGCCGCAATAACAGCGGTCAAAGAACGTGTCGAGCCGCCGGCAACCACCGAGAACTTCTTTACCCAGGCAACCTCGTACACCAGGGCGGATGCACCGGACAAAAGAAAAAGAAAGCTCACCAGCACAAAGATGAAAGCTTTGCCCGACTTGTCTTGTTCCCCGTTCATAAGAGCCAGGACCTCCTTGCTTCGTCTAGATTATGCTATGAGCAGATTGATTAAGAGTCAAATAAGGCACGCCTTAAACGCCGGGCATGTTAGTCGTGCTCCCGGTTTGACAGCATCTTTTGCTTTTCATATATTATGTTGGATTTGCATTCCGCCGAGGAGGGACGCGAACCGAGTGAGCAACGCTCTGCACACAAAGGACATGCCTTCGCTGGGGGTGGGCAGCTCTCTGGCTTATGCCGCGGGCATGGTGCCTGCTGCTTACGGCGTCCAGCTTATCACCAACTGGCTCATGTACTATTATTACCCGGGCGAGGGCGAGGGCAAGATGTACATGGCGCTGGGGACCTACGTGGTCATCCAGCTTATCGGCAGAGTGGTGGACAGCGTCGCCGACCCCCTGGTGGGCTATATCAGCGACCGGACCCGCAGCAGGTGGGGAAGACGCATACCGTATATAATCTTCGGGACACCGGTGCTGGCGGTGACCATGGCACTGATGTGGTTCCCGCTTACTGAAGAACCCTCCATGGCAAACAACATCTGGCTCGCAGTGAACCTTTGCGTGTTCTGGTTCGCATACACCGTAGTGGTTGCCCCCCACCTGTCCCTGCTGCCCGAGATCGCGCCCGGAAACGAGGAGCGAAACCGGCTGGGAGGGTGGATGGCCCTGGGCGAGGTCCTCGGTTACATCATCGCCCTGGTGGGGTTCGTCATCCTCATCGAGACCTTCAAAGAAGGCGTGTCCTTCGGCTTTATAGTCCATACCATAGAAAAAGAGATATTTGTAGGCTGGCTCTCCTTTGAAAACGGGTTCAAGTTCGTGGGGGTCCTCGCGGGTGTATGGATTCTTATTCTTTTCTGGCTGACTTGGTGGTTCATCCGGGAGAAGCCCGCGGCGAGGTCCAAGGAGGTCCCCTTCAACTTCTTCCAGGCAGCAAGGGAGACGCTCAAGAACCCCACCTATCCTCCGTTTCTCATCATGATCGCCCTGGTCCGCCTGCTGGTGGACGTGGTGTTCGTGCTGGTCCCTTATTACACCGTGGTCACCCTGGACCTGTTGGAAGGCGATGTGGCCATCTTCCAGGGAGTGATGATCATCGGGTCGGTGTTTTTCTTTCCCCTGGTCATCAAGATAGCCCAGATAAAGGGCAAGAAGTGGGTCTTCAACAAGGGCCTCCTGTCTTTCGCCATTGTGCTTCCCCTGCCGGTGATACTTCCTTTCCTGCCCATTGATTCCGCCGGCGGACTGAAGATAGCGGGGGCAATCGTTTTCGCCACCTTTGCGCCCGGCGCTGCCGTGTTCCTGGTCTTCTCCAGGGTGGTCCTTACCGACATCATGGACTTTGACGAAAAGGTCACCGGATACCGCAGGGAGGCCATGTACAACGGCATCGAGGGTCTTATTACCAAGCTGGCAGCGGGAATGGCGCCGGTTATCGTGGCCCTGAACTTCTTTCTGTTCAGCGAGAGCGAGGGGGAGGGCATTCTCACCGCTTTTGTCATGAACGCCCTCATAGGTCTCATAGCGTACCTGGTCTTTAAATCTTATCCCATCGAGAAGTAGACATGGCCATAGGGAAATACTGCCAGATATCGGGAGAGCGCAAAAAACGCAACCAGGTCATGGCCGAGGTCCACGGCATAATGGTGACTGCGCCCGCGCTCATGGAAAAGGTCTACGGCGAGCGGCCCGCCAGCCGGGACGAAGTCCGCGCCATGCTCCGCTACTGCGCGGTGTGCGGGGCAGAACAAACTTCTCCGCTGCCTGACCATTGCATAAAATGCGGCTCGCCCCTTACGGCGGAGACAGGCGAGACTGAGCTTGAAAAGCTAGGACACAAGCCGCCTCTCCTCCAACGGGCGTCCGCCTTTTTAATTGATCTGGTTCTTATCGCCGTCTTGATCGGGGCCGTGCTATACGGACTTTCGGAGTTGGAGGCCGTCTTTTCCGAGCCGGGACGTCAGAAGATCACCGAGGGGATGACGCTCCACAAGCTGTTCGTAATCATCAAGGTGCTGGGTTCGTTGGCGGTATTTGTCCTGTATCACACCGCTTTCGTGGCCGCTGTGAACAGCACGCCCGGAAAGCTGATCTTCGGCATCCGGGTGTATCTGAAAAACGGCTCGACCCATGTGGGTCTTATGAAAAGCTTTATAAGGAGCCTCCTCTACCTCTTTACCATCTACGTGGTACCGGTCGGGCTTCTGCCCCTCATCTTCCAGGAGCCGCCCTCCAGGTGGCTGTCCATAATCGAGCAGGACGCCATGTTCCACGACACCCTGACCGACACCGCGGTGATCAAGGACGGCACTGATTTCCCCTGATGACAAACGAGGCAAACCCTGCGAGCCACGGAACTCGCGTCTTGTCAAGATTGAAATGACGCATAGAGTGCGAGCGACGGAAGTCGCGAAGACAGGAGCAAGAGCGAAGGCGGGATTGAAACAGAAGGAGGCGTTCAGCCTTTGGCGTTGCCACCCCCTCAGTTTCGAGGACGAAACTGCGGGGGCCATCCGGGAGGCATTGACCACCAAATATGTCGCACACCACCTTTGAAAAGGCCTGTTAATTGCATATTATAGAGGTACTATAGATCAGCCGCTTAAACTGTGGCAAAAACGCTTCGGAGGTTATAAAACATGATGCGCAATTCCACCATTATCGGGACCGGCTTTTACGTCCCGGAAAAAGTGGTTACCAATGACGACCTGGCAAAGATCATGAACACCTCGGACGAATGGATCCGGGAGAGGACCGGCATCCGGGAACGGCGCAACGCCGGTGACGGCGTGGGCCCCGCTGACATGGGCAAGATAGCCGCTGAAAAGGCCATTGCCGACGCCGGTCTTGTAAACGACGACATCGACATGATCATCTTCGCCACCTTGAACCCGGACGTGTTCTTTCCGGGAAGCGGCTGCATCCTGCAGAGCAAAATGCCTTTCGGGACCATTCCCGCCCTGGACGTGCGCGAGCAGTGCTCGGGATTCCCCTACTCGGTGTCCATTGCCGACCAGTTCATCAAGACGGGCACATATGACCGCATCCTTGTCGTGGGCGCGGAGAACCACTCCTCGGGGTTTGATTACTCCGACCGGGGCCGGGCGGTCACCGTGCTTTTCGGAGACGGCGCCGGCGCCGTGGTCATGGCGCCTGCGGAGAACGAAGACCAGGGCGTTCTAAGCTTCGCGCTCCACGCCCAGGGCGAAAACTACGACAAGCTGTGGCTGCCCGCTCCAAGGGCGGACCGCACTCCCCGGATCAGCCGGGAGATGATCGACAACGGCGAGATATATCCGACCATGGACGGGAGAGGGGTCTTCAGCCACGCTGTGCCCCGCTTCTGCGAGGTCATGAACGAGGCCCTGGAAAAAGCGGGGTATCGGGCTTCCGATCTCGATCTGTTTATACCACACCAGGCAAACGAGAGGATCACTTGCATGGTGGCAAAGAAAATGGGGCTGCCCCACGAAAAGGTGGTGTCCAATATCGACCGCTATGGTAATACTACGGCGGCCACCATACCGATATGCATGTGCGAGGCCAGGCAGGAAGGAAGGCTTAAAAAAGGTGATCTTTTAATTTGCGCTTCGTTCGGATCAGGGTTTACCTGGGCGGCGTTCCTGACAAGGTGGACAATCTGAAGGGATAAAGCCTGCCCCTCCTCCTTATTCTTAGAGTGAAAAGAAAGGACGGAAACGTAAAAGCGTTTTACCAGGTGCTCTTCAATCCCTGCACGGCTTGGCCTGATTTAAGAAGATTGACGGGCAACTCCACGTAGTTCCGGCCGTAATAGGTGAATTCGAGCTTGCCTTCCAGAACCAACTCGTTCATGGCACGCTTCACCCTGGGCTCGGATGCCCCGGTCTCCATGCAAACCGCGTCTTCCACTTCCTTGGGCTCAAGCCGACGGGGGCTGGAAGAAATCTTGTTTATTATCGATAACTTAACTTCCATTGCTCCCCCTTTCCTGATAACAGGTTCCCATCTTACTTTTAGAGCATTTTACCGTCTCATTATTATTTAGAGTCCAATTATTTAGAGTCCAATTATTTAGAGTCCAGACCCGACGGATGGTTTCACTTTTTCTTTTGGATAATAAAGAAGCAATAATGAAGCCAAATACTGTGACTAAAGAAAATTTTTACAACCAGTTGAATACAAAACCCATTATTATAAACATATGCCTGAAAGAGTAAAAGCCTTGCAAAGATGTAAGTATTTTTTACAGCTTTATAAGAAATTTTTAACAATAAGCGGCAGGAAAACGGAAGGCCCCGATAAACCCCGCGCGAAAATAAAAAGCCCCCGGAAAAGGGGGCTTGCTGGTACGGTTCGAGTTCTTCTCAGCGCTTGGAGTACTGGAAGCTGGCGCGTGCCCCCCGGAGCCCGTACTTTTTCCTCTCCTTGGCGCGGGGGTCGCGGGTAACATAGCCTGCTTTTTTGAGTTGGCCTCGGAGATCAGGATCATACTCGATCAAAGCCCTGGTAATTCCGTGGCGGACAGCGCCCGCCTGGCCGGAGAGACCTCCGCCATGGACGTTTACAAAGGTATCGAACCTGTCTCTGGTATTGGTAAGCACGAAAGGTTGTTTGACAATGGCCTGAGAGGTCTTTCTGCCGAAGTAGTCTTCCATTGCTTTGTTGTTTATAACCACCCGACCGCTGCCCGGTGTAAGCCTTACCCGGGCCACTGATTCCTTGCGCCTTCCCGTCGCCCAGAATACTTCCTCGCTGATGGCCATTTTCAACTCCTCGTCTCCAGTTTGATCTCTTCGGGCTTTTGGGCCTCATGGGGATGTTCGGGACCGGCGTAGACCTTGAGCTTGTTCAAAAGCTGCCTGCCCAGCCGGCTCTTGGGAAGCATGCCCTTGACCGCAAGCTTTATTACCTCTTCCGGCTTTCTTTCCATCATCACCCGAAGGCTCTTGGAATGGATGCCGCCGGCGTAGCCCGAATGGCTGTAATAATATTTCCTGTCCAGTTTCCTGCCGGTTATCTTTATCTTGTCCGCGTTTATTACCACCACGAAATCGCCGGTGTCAACGTGAGGGGTAAAAGAAGGCTTGTTTTTGCCCCGCAGAATCTGCGCCACCCGGCCCGCAAGACGGCCCAGTACCTGGCCCTCAGCATCGACCAGGACCCAATTACGTTCAACCTGTTCAGGCTTTGCACTCACTGTTTTCATAACCACACTCCCGAAAGTTTGAAATAATAAAGATATACCAATACCGTCTCATTGTCAAGCGCTCGAACATAGTAATTATATTTCACCAACTGCCGGCATTGAGATGAAGGAAAGGGCAGCTATAATAGATGATAATGCAATTGCCCGTTTATAAGACGAAAGTTCAGGTGCTTGCCTTGCGTAACTTGCTGCATTACAGGGGTTGTTCGCGCGGCATCTGTGATTTTTCCGCGACTGACTGCCGGAGACCGCTCTATTATGTTTGTGGGGCATCGTGCTTTATGATATATTCGTAAAATGGAGGGACATGAAATGATACAAGCTGCCGTATCAGGATTCGGCTGGCCGGGTCTGCCGGAAATTATAATTATAATTTTAGCGGCCGGTCTTCTTTTCGGCGCCAGCCGTATTCCGGAGATAGGCTCTAACCTTGGCAAGGGGATCAGGAACTTCCGCAAGTCCTTTTCCGAGGCTGACGCGGAAGAAGAAGAAGAAGAGAAAAGGAAGCTCGAACAAGGCCGGAGCCCGCAGAATGAGGAGGCGAACAAAGACCCGTCCGTAAACCAGCGGGACTTGTAGGACAGAAGAGAGAGGCCCTTTCCGGCTGCATTTCATGGAAGAAGCAGACGGAGAGCTTCCGAGCCTTTCATGCCTACCTCTATCCCAAGTTCCCGTCCCGCGCGGGTGACTATGTCCACCCTGCCTTCTAAAAGGTCCTCCGGTTCCACGTAATGCTTTTGCGGGGTGCCCCGCAAAAAGGCGCCCGCATAGTTCTCCTTGTCGAAGATATCGGGGTTGAATATCGCGCAGCCCAGTACACCCTTGTCGGTAAGAATATAGCAGAACTGGCCCGCGTCCCACTTGGCGCTCACCCCCATGGCCTTGCCGTCCGCCATCTTTCTTGCGCTTACGTCATGCATGATTTCCCTCCTTGAAATCAGGCGCACCTCATGATGAAAGAACAACCGATTATTACGACTATGATGCCCCCGATGAGCAGCTTCCTGCCCGTCTCACGCCTCCGGTCAACCGGGTCCACCAGGCTCTTCAGCCGTAGAGCCGGGCCTTTCGGCTCTCCGCCGCTCATCATGCTCATTACGTTGACCACCTTCATAATGGACTCCGGCTTGACCCGGTAGAGCCAGATGGCAACAAGCAACACGATAAGCCCTGCCAGCCAGAGCGTATTGCCGAGAAAAACACCGATGATATTTACCAGCCAGGAAAACATGTGACCCTCTCCTTTCTTTGTAAATGCGATTCGAAACCAACGCAAAAAACCGGTCTTTATCACATTGAATATAGAACTCTCGTGCGAGCGGCGTAAGTCGCGACCTTTGCAGCTTGCACATCCGGCTTATCAAAACGCCGGCGAAAACCTGCTCAGCTCTTCTTCAGCATGCACTTCTCGCTCAGAGCGCCCCTTTCCTTGTACTCCCCGAAGAGCCTGCCCCATTGCGACTCCTTTTTCCATCTGTGGTATATCCGGGACTCGACCAGGGGCCAGTGCACGTAATCGTGGTTGAACTCGGAAACAAAGATGGGAATCTTGACCAGCCAGGTCTTGAAGATAAGGTCCTGGAAGACCCGGGTGGGCCCGTACCATGACAGCCATGCCAGGAACTTGTGGAAGTTCCTGCCTACTTCGAAGCCCCAGTTGATGCCTTCAATGGAATCTCCGATGATCTCGATGTCGCGGGGGTCGCCGGTTCCCAGCCCGTCCTCCTGCGCCAGCCGGATGTAATCTATGCCCAGGGGATCGAATCCCATCATCTTTGCAGCCACCGCGTCAATCGCCACCTGGTCAGCAGAGGCCAGGATAACGTTCTTCTCGTAGGGCTTCATGGTCCGGGGACCGGGACCGTCTCCTGCCATGGTCCCGTCCATGACGGCGAACACCCCGGGATGGATTTCTTTCTGAATGGCCAGAAGATCAACCAATACCTCGTGGATCCAGGTGTGGGTGTAATGGCGATGGTTGTAAAGAAGGCCCCCGAAAGCGTTCTTCATGGCACCGGTGGTAGTGGTGTACATGTGGCACTTTACAGTGGGAAGATGGACGATGTTTCTGCCCAAGAAAAAATCCGGGACCTCGATGCCCTCCGGATAGATGTGATCCAGCGCCCGCATCCGGGCCTCCGGCCGATAGGGGACCCACTTCATGTCCTCCGTCCTGTAATTGTACTTGACAGGAACGTCATACCCCTTGAAAAGGGGAAGATAACAGTTTAAGTCCTCGCCCTTGCCGGTGTTGATGACTACCGTCTCGTTCTGCACGCAAAAAAGCTCGGAAAAGCCGTGCTCCCGGAGACCGAGTATAGTCCCCTCCAACTGCCACGGAGTGGTGTTGGCCGAAGGCATGGGATAATGCCAGGAGATGTTGTCCTTCAAAATGGTGGACGTGCCCTGCTCCAGGCATGAATCAACATCCGCAAGGGAAAGAAGACGCTCGTAATCCGAAAGCACATCATCCGGATTAGTAAACAGGACCGCTACCTTGGACTTGGACATGCATGCACCTTCATTCAAACCGGGAGAATTACACCCGGCGAGCTTTTCGGACCCTTTGTAATACCGGCAGAGGCCCCTCTACGAGCCTGCACCGACATTTATAAAGTATACAATACTCCCCGGCTTTTGCCAGTGACTTTTCCGAAGTCCGGCTATATGCGGCGGATCTCTGAGAAAACCGGGCTAAGACATACCTTACTTGTCCCTTCCCGGGCAATGTTATCAAAGGGAGCCTTACCGGTCAATTTAAATGCTTTTAAAAAAGGAGCAGGCGGCTTTTCATGCCGGCAGGTATAAGAAAGTGTCGGGCGGGGTTCTTGACAAGGATAAGAGAGTGATTAACTTGTGTTTAGCATAAAATTATAATAAAGCCGGAATGCTCGGCAGTAAAGGCTAGGAGGTATAGTTATGGGCAAGATTATAGGGATTGATCTGGGGACGACCAATTCGGTGGTATCCATTCTTGAAGGCGGGGACCCCAAGATCATCACCAACGAGGAGGGGGGACGTACTACCCCCAGTGTTGTGGGTTTCACCAAGGAAGGCGAGCGGCTTGTGGGACAGATAGCCAAGCGACAGTCCATTACCAACCCGGAGAACACAGTCTCTTCCATCAAGCGCTTCATGGGCAGGCGTTACAACGAGATCTCCGAGGAGATCGGCCTGGTACCCTTCAAGGTGGTCCAGGAGGGAGACAACATCAAGGTTGACGTCAAGGAAAAGAAGTTCTCTCCTCCGGAGATTTCCGCGATGATCCTCCAGAAGCTCAAGAAGGCTGCGGAGGACTACCTTGGCGAAGAGGTGACTGAAGCGGTGATCACGGTTCCGGCCTACTTTAACGACAGCCAGCGGCAGGCCACCAAGGACGCGGGCAAGATCGCGGGCCTGGAGGTAAAGCGTATCATCAACGAGCCTACAGCCGCGGCCCTGGCTTATGGCCTGGACCAGAAAAAGGACACCACCATAGCCGTGTTCGACTTTGGAGGCGGCACGTTCGACATATCCATACTCGAGGTCGGCGACAACGTGGTCGAGGTCAAGTCAACCAACGGCGACACCCACCTGGGCGGCGACAACCTGGACCAGAAGGTTATTGACTGGCTGGTGGCCGAGTTCCGCAAGGAGACCGGTGTTGACATTTCCGGAGACAAGATGGTGATGCAGCGCTTGAAGGACGCCGCGGAAAAGGCCAAGATCGAGCTTTCCACCATGATGGAGACCAACGTCAATCTTCCGTTTTTGACCTCTACGGAGAGCGGGCCCAAGCACATGGACATCAAGATAAGCCGGTCCAAGTTCGAGCAACTGGTGGAAGACGAGATCATGCGGACCAAGGGCCCGTGCGAGGCTGCACTAAAGGACTCCGGCTTAAAGGCGGGCGACATCCACGAGGTGGTGCTGGTGGGAGGCTCGACCCGCATCCCCAAGGTGCAGGAGCTTGTCAAGGAAGTCTTCGGCAAAGAAGCGCGCAAAGGGGTGAACCCCGACGAGGTCGTGGCCATGGGAGCGGCAGTGCAGGCCGGCGTGCTTGCGGGCGACGTAAAGGACATCCTGCTCCTGGACGTGACTCCGCTGTCGCTGGGCGTGGAGACCCTGGGAGGGGTGATGACGACCCTGATACCCAGAAACACCACCATTCCCACCCGGAAGAGCGAGACGTTCACCACTGCCGCGGACAACCAGACCTCGGTGGAGGTCCACGTGCTCCAGGGTGAGAGGCCCATGGCCAACCAGAACCGGACGCTGGGAAGGTTCCACCTGGTGGGCATTCCTTCTGCGCCCCGCGGCGTGCCCCAGATCGAGGTCACCTTTGATATAGACGCCAACGGCATAGTAAACGTGTCCGCCAAGGACACGGCCACCGGCAAGGAACAGGCCATCACTATTACGGCGAGCTCGGGCCTCAACGAGGACGAGGTCGAGAACATGGTCAAGGAGGCCGAGTCCCATGCTGAAGAGGACAAGAAGCGCAAGGAGACCATCGAGGCCAAGAACCAGCTTGACAGCCTGGTCTACAACACTGAAAAGACCATCAACGAGAACCGGGACAAGCTGCCGGCAGAGGAAATCCAGGCGGTGGAAGCGGCCATTGACCAGGGCAAGCAGGCCATGGAAGCCGATGACGCCGAGGCCATGAAAAAGGCTTCCGACAACATTCTCCAGTCTTCGCACAAGATCGCGGAGCTGCTCTACAAGCAGCAGACCGAGCAAGGACAGGCTGCCGGAGCACAGCCGCCTCCGGGAGAGGAGTCCTCCGGAGAGGCCGCAAGCGGAGGAGAAGGCGGTGACGTGATTGACGCGGAGTATGAAGAATCCAACTAAAGCGGGGTATTAAACCATGCCATCGAGAAGATGGGACCCGTTTCAGGACCTGATCGCACTCCATCAGGCAATGTTCGGGGAGGGACCCGGAATGGGGATGTCCCAAAAGGACGGCTCAGTCTGGGTCCCTCCCGTGGACATATACGAGACTGGCGAGGCTTATGTTATTAAAGCGGAGCTGCCGGGCATAGACCCGGACAACATCAAGCTCGAGTACCGGGACAACAAGCTCCATCTCATCGGCGAGAAGGGCAACTCGAAAAAAGGCGAGGTAAAACATCACCAGGTGGAAAGAATCTACGGGCCTTTTAAAAGGACCTTTATCCTTCCCGAGTTCATCTCCTGTGACAATATCCAAGCAAGCTACCGGGACGGCGTGCTGGAAGTAACAGTGCCCAAGAGCACTCACGACGGAAATAAATGCATTACCGTCAAAGCCGGGGTGTAAAAGGCCGGCTCAGGGTGGCTTTCTTTCCGATGTCCGTCCTGTAATAAGCCCCTTGCCAGGATATTTTCGCAACTGCGTGGTAGGCGTTTTCAATGGCTTGTTTGATATGCGCGCCCGCAGAGGTCACCCCCAACACCCTTCCTCCAGCGGTCACGATCTTTCCGTCCTTTTCACCGGTGCCGGCGTGGAACACCGTGGTGTTCTCCAGCTTTTCCGCTTCTTCCAGCCCGGCTATCTCGAATCCCTTCTCGTACTTGCCGGGGTATCCCTGGGATGCCATGACCACGCAGACTGCAGGGTCTCCCCACTTGATGTCCATGCCTTTAAGGTCTCCCGGCGCTCCGGAGCATGCTTCCAGGAAGTCTACGATGTCGCTTTCCATTCGGAACAGTAGCGGCTGCGCTTCGGGGTCTCCGAAGCGAGCGTTGAACTCGAGGACTTGGGGACCGTCCGAGGTAATCATCAGCCCTGCATAGAGGACCCCCTGGTAAGTCCTGCCCATGTCCTTCATGGCCTTTATTGTGGGTATCATGACCCGGTCCATGATCTGCTGGTGAATTGTTTCGGTGACGACCGGCGCGGGCGAGTAGGCCCCCATGCCCCCGGTGTTGGGTCCGTGGTCTCCGTCATAAATCGCCTTGTGGTCCTGAGAGCTTGCCAGCGGAACAACATGCTCGCCGTCGGTGAAAGCAAGAAAGCTGGCCTCTTCGCCCTCCAGCTTCTCCTCGATCACCACCCGGTTGCCTGCGTCCCCGAAAGCCCGGTCCCGGATGATGCTCTCCACCGCCTGCATGGCCTCGTCCTTGTGGTTACATACCATGACCCCTTTGCCCGCGGCCAGACCGTCCGCCTTTACAACAAGATTGCCCGAAGACGCTTGTATCACTTCCTTTGCTTCATCAAGCTCCGCGCATACCTTGAAACCAGCGGCAGGTATCTTGTACTTGTCCATCATAAGCTTGGCAAACACCTTGCTCCCTTCCAGCTCTGCCGCGGCCCTGGAACAGCCGAACACCCGCACGTCCATCTCGTGGAGCCGGTCGGCAAGACCCATGGTAAGGGGGGCCTCCGGACCGATCACCACCAGGTCGACGTCTTCCTGTAATGCAGCGCGCGTCACCGTCTTGATGTCCTCTGCAGAGCCCGGCAGGCATTTCGCCTGCTTTGCTATGCCGGCGTTGCCGGGCAGGCAGAAGACCCGTTCCACCCGCAAAGAGCGGGATATCTTCCATACCAGCGCGTGCTCCCTGCCGCCGCCGCCAACTACCAGGACCTTCATTTTACTCCTCCTTTACGTACACTCTCTTGACCCGCTCTCCCACCGAAGTCAGTATCTCGTAAGGGATGGTGCCTGCTTCGCGGGCGTGGACCTCTGCGGGCACTTCCAGGACGGCATCCTCATGGCCGACCGAACCTTCCATAAATCGCTCGCTTTCCCTGCCCATGAGCAGCACCCTGTCGCCGGGCCGGGCGCCGGGGATGTCGGTCACGTCGACCACTGTAAGGTCCATGGTCACCACGCCGGCAAGAGGAGCGGGCATCCCTTTTACGGAAAATTTAAAGCCGGGCGGAAGCCGCCGGTTCAGGCCGTCTGCATAGCCCACCGGCAAAAGCGCGAGCCGCGAAGGTCTCTGGAGCACGGTCTTTCTGCCGTAGGAAACCGGCGCTCCCGCGGGAAGATCCCTGACCTGCGCGATCTTTGTAACCAGCCTCATGACCGGCTGAAGCCCGGCAGGCTCGAAGAGGTTCGAGTCGGGCCGCACTCCATATAATGCTATCCCCGGCCTTACAGCATTCATGATGGAGGAGGGATGATAGAATATGCCGCTGCTGTTGGCTATGGACACCAGCCTGCACCCGGGAAAGGACCTCAGCACGGCCTGAGAGAGAAGCTGGAAATCCCGTATCTGCCCCCGGGTATACTCGAGGTCTGCTTCGTCCTTGCCGTCGGCGGAAGGGAAGTGGGAAAAAAGCCCAATGACCTCCAGGCAAGAAGCTTGCCTTGCCCGTTCGCAGACCTCGTTTACTTGCTCGGCCAGGATTCCCGTCCTTCCCATGCCGGTGTCCAGGTAGAGCACTGCTTCGAGCCTGCTGCCGGCCATGCTTGGCTTTCGACATGCCTCTTCCATCATTGCCAGGTCGTCCGGGTCGGAGATAACGGGCACAAACCCGTGGCCAGCTATCTCCTCCATATCGCCCGGCAGGACCGGACCCAGGATGATGACCCTGGTGTCATTGTCCCGGAGCACGCCCGCGTCCGCGAGCTCGACGGCCTCCTCTACGCAGGCCACTGCCAGCCATTTTATCCCCCAGCCGATCAGCCGGAGCGAGACCTCGACTGCGCCGTGTCCATAGGCGTTGGCCTTGACTACCCCGATGATGGCCGGAGGCTCCGCCCCTTCCCCGGACGTACTCCGGCTGATAAGCTCCAGGTTGCGCCGGAGTGCTGCTATGCTTACTTCCGCCTTTGTGGGTCTGGTCATTAATTCACTCGCCGGATGGATTTCGAGATAGAAATATCATAAGCGCGGCAGCCGATCAAAAGCTTCTCTTTGGTGTAAAAGACACTACATTGCTTTCAGCTTACTCAAGCTCGTGCTCGGAGAACACTATTGCCTGGAAGGTCTCGAGCCTGGCGTTGGGGTGTTTATAGCAGTCTTTGTCCCCTATGCCCGCTTTGCGGCAGAGGTTGGACAGGTATGCTTGCCTGTCCCATCCCTGCTCGACCGGCACCTGGGGCAGGAACACTCCGCGATGGCGGCCCACGTTCAGGATAACGCCGTCCCTGCCTACCTTGACCTCCTGCGGGCTATCCACCGGCTTTGGAGGCGTGAGCACGGACACCTCGACGTCAAGGTTGGAAAGCTCCTCCGGACGAAGCCGATTGGAAGCGAATCTCGAGTCGCGAAGCGCGGCGTCCGTCGCCCGCCGGCGAACGCACTTGTAAAGCGGCTCGGTGGAGATTATGGAACCGATGCACCCGCGCAGCCTGCCGTTGGTCTTCAAGGTTACGAACGCAGCACCTTTTTGCTTCAGGTTCTTTGAATCAGCCTCAAAGTTCGGAATGTCCTCTCCTTTTACCGCAGCTTCCACTGTCTTACGGGCGATCTTTAAAAGCTTTTTCTTGTCGCGCTCCGTAAGCGTAAAATCTATGCGCGAGTCCGACTTGGCCCCTTTCTCCGAGTCCTCCGGGAGCATAAACGCTACTGCACCGTATCCCACCACCCGGGAGTGGTCGCCGGTGGCATCGCCGCTGTCCGCGTAATCGAGCACCCGCACGTCTTTGCCGTCTGCAAGCTCGAACAGCTTCATCAGAGCCAGCACCGGCAATCCGCCGCACAAGGGGGTGCTGCGCTCGCGGATGCCTTCTTCCAGCGCTTTTATGTCCCTGGACTTGATGAGCTCGAGGGTATGCCGGTCCACCGGTTCGATCTCCTTCGAACTTTGGTACGGCGGGATGTTGCCGTGAGACATGTCAGTGCTGGCAAGGTAAATGACGTCCTCCCCCTCAAAGGTCTTATTGAGAATTTCAGCCAGCTCGTAGGCCTTCTTGTAATCGGTTTGTCCCATCACCATCACCAGCACGGACAAGTTGGAACCCGCAACCTTCTGCAAAAAGGGTATCTGGACCTCGACCGAGTGCTCGCGTCCGTAAAGACGGTCCGAGGATTTAATCCATTGCCTCGAGTCAGCCAGCTTCCGGGCCTTGTCACGCATGAGCGCGACTTCGCCGAGCGGAGTTTTATAGGCGTCTTTTTCCATCACGTAAACGCCGTCAAAACGCACTCCGTGGGAAGGTCCCATGATCACGAATTTTTTGGCTTTGGTCCTCTTTATGGCCTTGTACGCGTGCGCGGCCACCGGGCCGGAGTAAGGATAGCCCGCGTGGGGGACCATGAACCCCAGCGGTCTGCCCGGAAGCTCCTTGAGCTGTGCCTTTTGCACAAAGCTTTCGATCATGCCGGAGAGGCGCGATTTATCGGCGGGGTAAAAACGTCCTGCCACCACCGGTGACTGGACCTCGCGCTTTGCTTGTGCTTTTGGGACCACCCTCTTCTCGCCCGGCTCTTTTTCCTGAGCAGGCTTTTTTATATCCGGCTCTTTCTTCTTTTCCTTGTCTTCGCATCCTACACCGAACGCACCTGTTGCGAGAGCCAGGGAAAGCAGCACTACAATGGCCCGATTTTTAATCATGGTTTCGCTCTCCCCCGCAGTAGTAATCCGCCTCGTGAAAAGACACCGGCTCTACGGCGATCCTTTCTGCAGGCCGGCTCGCAGCCAAACCCAGCGCCGCCAAAGCGGAAGACGCAAACCCACGCCTCGAAAGTGTACTATTGCTTCTGTCTTTTTTCCGGTCTTCGCGTTTCATGTTCCCGCCTCTATAAAGGTTGTTTCTATCTCCGGTCACTGATCCTGCTGAAAGCAACGTTTCCCGTGCGAGCGACTTCAGTCGCGACTTCCGTCGCTTTCACTATGATTATTTCAGTCAATCATTTTACCACTACTGCCACACTCCGGGTATGTTTTCTCCGCAATAAACGCAGGCCCCGTTCTCGATCTTGTACTTCAATATGGAGTATCCCCGCCGGCGGATGACTGTCTTGTTGCAGCCTGGACAGATGGTGTCTCCTCCGCCGGGCACCCGGAGGTTTCCGACGTACACGAACTTTAGTCCCTCCTGGCGGGCGATCTCCCGTGCCTGCACCAGTTTCTCCGCCGGTGTCTTCGGAAGGCCGGTAAGCTTGTAGCGGGGGTAGAACCTGGAAAAATGAAGGGGCACATGGGTCCCTAAATGAGAAGCAACCCAGGCGCAGAGCCTTTTTATCATGTCCTCGCTGTCGTTCATGGTGGGTATGACCAGGTTGGTGACCTCGACCCATACCCCTTCCTTGACCAGTATCTCGAGGTTGCGCAGCACCGGGTCAACGTGGGCGTCACATATCTCCTGGTAGAACTTGTCGGACATGGACTTCAGGTCCACGTTTGCCGCATCCGCATGGCGGGCCAGCTCTTGCACCGGCTCGCGGTTTATGTATGCCGCGGTGACCAGGATATTTTTGATTCCGGCTTCATGGGCCAGATTCTGGGAGTCGCGGGTATACTCGAAGAACGTCATGGGCTCGGAGTAGGTATAAGCTATGGACTTGCAGTTGTTTTGCCGGGCGGCTTGGACGAGCTTTTTGGGGGGCAGGTCTGCGACGCGGCGGGCGTCTTCGGGGTTCAGTTGGCTTATGCTGTAGTTCTGGCAGTTCTTGCAATGGAGGTTACATCCTGCGGTGGCCACTGAGAAGCACCTGGTGCCGGGCAGGAAGTGATAGACGGGCTTTTTCTCCACCGGATCGCGGGGGTTTGCCGACACTGCCTTGCCATAGACCAGGGTGATGAGCTTGCCTTTGTAGTTCATGCGCGAGCGGCAGTCTCCCTTCTGGCCGGGAGCAAGCATGCACTCCTTGGGACAGAGCTTGCATTGCACCCACCCGCTCATCTGCCGGAAACCTCCTCCCAGTGGTCGGCCTCGTGCAGGCTGAGCCTGCCCTGCCGGGCCTGCCTTTCTATCATCTCCATGTCAACGCTCACCCGCTCCGGCTTTTCAAGCGACCGCCAGTGGTCGGCAGGATGAAGACTTATAACGCCCTTTTCAGCAAGCTTCTCCAGCCGGGAGACGTCCACTGCAGAGGCCACTCTCTTCTCTGCATTCTGCCGGTGAAGCAGGGCCACCACAAAAACGGCCAGGACGAGCGTGACCAAAAGGGCGGCCAGGAACTTGGCGTCGTCTTTTTTCATGGGCAGGTGATTTTTATGTTAACACAAGCCGCAGGGTTGACAATGGCGCGTTATTTTCATTCCCCGAGGACAGCGCATCGGTTTTGATCTGGGCTGAATCAATCAAAAACACTTTGGCTCCTCTAAAAAATCTGTGGGCAAGTTTCAGCTTATGGCGATGAGAGAACAA
>CAYQTK010000043.1:0-27445 GCA_964420375.1 uncultured bacterium | reverse complement strand
CGTTTTTAAACTGGGCACAGAACTAAATCCGCCAAGTCAGGAGTTCTGAAATTACAATACTACCCCCCCCCGAATGTCAACAGGAGATTTGTCCATCAAAAGCGCACACTCAGACCCACGCCCGGGTCCAGTTCATTGCATCCAAAGTACCCACAGATTCTTTGGAGGACCCTAAAGATTTAAGCCCTTTACTGGTCCGGCTCTCCGGCTTGCAGTTTCTTCCTGGTTTTTTCCATTGCCTTTCGAACAAGCGTTTGCAATTGCGCATCTTTATCATCTGCGTTTTCCAGGGCCTTTTCATATGCCTCCAGGCTCTCCTTATTGCGGGAGAGTCTGGCGTAAGACTTCCCCAAAAGATAGTACGAAAAGGCGTCTCCGGGCATGAGTTCTACTGCCTTTTGGAAAGAATCGACAGCCTTTGCGTACTCGCCATTTTTATATCTCACTTGACCGAGGTGGTAGCGGACGAATCCCTCGGAGGGAACCGCCAACGCAGCCCGCTCCAGGACTTGTTGGGCGCTGTCCAGCTTGCCAAGCTCCTTGTATGCAAGTCCGAGATTATAAAGCGCTCGGGGATGTTCACTGTCCCGTCTGAGCGCTGCCTCGCACATGCGGACAGCTCTTTGCATTTCATTTTCGCCATAAGCCATTGAGCACAGGTTGGCGAAGGGCCGGGGCTTTTGCGGAGCTTTTTCTGCGGCGTCCTTCCAAAGCCTCTCCCCGCTTTGCCAGACACGGTTTCTGGCAAACGTCAGCAGGGTGAAAAATGCGAGGACAATGACCAGGAGAGGAAGGGCACTTTTTTTAATCTGCAGCCTGGAGAACAATCCTGCCGCGGCTATGTACAGCCCCAGTCCGGGCAGATAAATCCTGTGCTCGAACACCATCTCGAGAGGCAGAACAGAAGACTCCAGCAGGAGGCCGGCCACAAACCACAGCCACCCGCCGCAGACCAGCGGTTCTTTTTTGACGTAGTAGAGCGCAGCCAGGGTGGCTCCTGCTATGGCGATTATGGCGAAAGCAGTATAGGGAGGACTGAACAGTCCCGTGGATACGGGGAAATGATGTTCCAGTGAAAGGCGGAAGCCGGCTGGATAGGCCCAAAGAGTGATGTACCACAAAACCACGCCGGGCTGGGTCAGCATTCTCTCGAAAAGGGAGAAGTCACGTTGCTCGTATCCTCCCATGAAGCTCGCTCCCATTGCGAAGTAAAGACAGGCAACCACAACTCCTGCCGCGGCAGCGATGAGCGGGACCTTCCATCTCTGCCTAAGCCACTGTCCCGCGCTCTTTCCGGACAAGACCAGGTCCAGCACCGGAACCAGCAGCACCAGGGACACCGCATTCTCCTTACACAAGCATCCGGCAAGCGCGGATAAGGGGAAAAAGAAGTACAGGCAAACGCTCTTTGAGATTCCTGCTTTCTCGCTTTTTTTCTCCGACCCGCGAAGCCAACACAGAAGTGCTGCCATGACAAACAGGCCGGCCATGAGGTTCATCCTCTGCACGATGTAAGAGACGCTCTGCGTATTTACCGGATGCAGCGTGAACACTGCTGCTCCGATAAGCGCAAGAGAACGCGGCCGGGAGATCATATCCTTGGCGGGGGCACGAAGAAAGATTTCTCGAAGCAGAAAGAAGGCGATGATTGTTGCCAGAAGATGGATGCCCAGGTTTACTTCGTGCTGCGGAAGGGGGTCATCGTCTGCGTAAAGGTATACCAGTGCAAAGCTTGCGTTGGCGAGTGCGCGGGTGGGTTGGGGACTCTCCAGCGCTGCTTCCCGCAGTTCGTGCATGGAGAGGTCTTCCAGGTGCACCGCGGGGTTGTTAACTATATGGGGCATGTCGTCAAAGACCCACGGTCCGGACAGGGAAGGCAGATAGGCGAGCACGGTCACGGCAAGCACCAGCAGGAGCCCGGTTGCATAGGGCCATTCTTTTCGGACGGATTTCATCTTTTTTTATTGTATTAAAGGGGGCGGCGAAGGCAAAAAGCAAAAACCTGCCTTTCGCACTCAAGCAGGTTTATTCACAACGATGGTGCTTACATGAGCGATGCAGGGTCCACGTTGTAGAGTATGGGATCGACAGTGGAGACGATAAACTTGTAATCGCCGTTGTAGGATTCGGGATTGGAGAGGTCTATTTGCTTTCCCTGAGGAAGCGGTTTTCCTTCCGGATCGAAGAGTATCTTAATGCGGGGCGCCAGTGGTGCTTCAGCAAATGTTTCCAGGACCACTGCGACTTCGTTGGTGTCGAGCCGCACCAGTGAACCAATGGGATATATTCCCAGCACCTTTACGAACTCCTCGTAGTACTTGGGGTCGATCACCTTTCCGGAGAGGTTTTCCATGATTCTCATGGCTTCCCGGGGATGGAAAGGTTTCTGGTAAGGTCTCAGGGTGGTGATGGCATCGTAACAGTCCGCGACAGTAAGTATCTTGGAGTAGGGGTGCGGCGTCTCTCCGGGGTCGAGCCTGGGGTATCCCTGCATATCGAAGTTCACGTGGTGCTCCTTTACGAGACGGGGCACCAGCTCCCCTACAGCCTCCATCTTGGACACGATCTCCGCTCCTTTTTCCGGGTGTTGGCGCATGAGCTTCCACTCGTCGTCGTCCAGCTTGCCGGGCTTCAATATGATCCCCTTAGGGGTGATGGTCTTGCCCACGTCGTGGAGCAGACCGGCCAGACCGATATCGGAGATGTCGTCCTCCGGAACCCCCATGCCGTGGGCCAGTGAAAGCGAAAGTACGCTGACGTTCACCGAGTGGTTGAAAAGGTATGAGTCATAGCTCTTGATAAGCGTCAGGGCTACGAGCGCCGGCTGGTCGGAGAGCACGAAGCGTTTCAGGTCTGCAACCGCGGACTTGGACCTGTCCGCGCGCGGTATCTTGCCCAGCCGGGCCTGCTGGAGCACGTCTCCTACTGCATCAATGGCGCTGGAGTATACCTCCTTTACGTCCTTGCTCACTATGTTGGTGATTTTTCGCGAGTGAAGGACATCGGACAGACCTCCTTCCGTTGCCAGGTCGCGGGGGTCCGCCATGAGTATCTTTATGAATGCAACGAACTCTTCGAGAGCGAGTCCTTCATAAATCTCCACCGCCCTGATGTTGCGCTCTTCCAAGCGGCTCTGGATTTCTTTTATGGACACATGGGAGGAGTAGAAGGGGGTCCCCTCAAAAACCAGGACCTCGTCCACCACGCCTAGCGACAGGCTCCGGTTCATGCGCAAAAGCACGGATACGTCCTCGAAACCTTTCTGGAGAGGGCCTTGTACCGACGGATGTTTCTCCGGATACAACGTCAGGTTCTTTAAGGTGGAAAGCATGCTTATGAGCACTGATTCCAGGTCTTTCTTTTGCAACTCGACCATTATAATATCCCCGGTCTTTTTTTAAACCCCGTCCCTTTGCAACAACGACTCCAGAGACTCGGCGCACTTTTTTTCCAGCTCGCCCTTCTTGTCGGGGTTGGCATAGCGCGCGAGCGCCTGCTTGGCGTTTTCTCCGCCCACTAGAGAGAGAGCTTTGGCAGCCTCCAACCGAAGACGATAGTTGAGCTCGCGGTTGAAAAGCGACTTGCGGTTCAAAGTCTTGATCAGCACGGGCAATGCCTCCCTGGAGCCGATCTTGCCGAGTGCATCAATTACGGCCTCCAAAAGCTCGATAGTGTCTTCCCTGAGCGGAGTGGACTTAAACAGCTTAATCAGCGGCGATACTGCGGCCGTGTCCCCGCTCTCTCCGAGAGCCTGGATCACCAGCATCCTGACATGGGTCGACTTGTCCGCGTCCAGCGAAGAGACCAGCGCCCGGGAAGCTTCCTTGCTGTGGTAGTTCACCAGTGCCTTGATGGCCTCCCGCCGGACCTTGTCTTCCGGGTTAGAAAGCATCGCGCTGATGCTTTCGATCGCTGACCCGTCCTTGATCTCTCCAAGAAGAAACACCGCCTTCCGGACCAGCACGGGGTTTTCTTTATCAGTAAGTCGTGCCGAAAGCACCGGAGATGCTTTTTCTCCCTCTTCCAGGATAAGCTCCAGCAGCGGACGGTATGCCCCCATGGCTTCGGTGCCGGAGACGGTCTCCACTGCCGCGTCAATGCTCTTTTTACCGAGCATCCTAAACAGATGCCGGTGAAAAGCGGGGTCGGAAACGTTCGACTTGCCGTACCGGTCCATAAGATGCTTTAAAAACGGCTTGTCTATAAGCTGGACGAGACTCCCCTCCACCTTGGCCCTGATGGTCTCTCCGGAAGGACCCGACCGCTTTTCAGGGTCGGTTTGAAGGAGCAGAAAGGTTATCGCCCACCATGCCTGGTTATACTCTCTTTCTTCAATAAGCGGTCTTATCAGGACCTCGATCTCTCGCAGCAACTGGTCAAAGGAATCGGGGTCATTTTCATCATCCATGAGCCGGAGCAGTTCCAGTATCTGTTCATCGAGACTTGGGAAAGCTTGTTGCTCTTGCTCGATGTGGTCCTCATCTTCTTCCACGGCCTCCATGGAGGTCACCATTCGGCTGAAGTCGATTTCATTGACCCAGATGGTGCTCACCTGTCTGCTGGTAAGCCATTGTTCTATAAACCTGCCCTGCCGGAAGTTCTCCGCCGGCTGCTTGAGCATCTCCAGGAAAGCGGCCAGGTCGTCGGCTGTGAGCTCGCTCCGTAAAGAAAAGCTCTTTACCTGGCGGAGGTGCATTTCTTCCGCCAGCTCCCGGAGCGCTTCATGGCCGGCTCCCAGCTTATTGTCGGCAAAAAAGAAGGCGGTTCTTCCCACCTGGAAGGACAGTTCTCCAAGCTTGGAAAGCCCTTCCCTAATGTTCTGATGGGCCTGGGAGACAAGCTTCGACCGCTGGGGATGGCCGGGCGGATACATGGCCAGTCCCCGAAAAGCCTTGGCCATCTCCATGAGAGCGCTCTCCCGGAGCCGGCTTTCAGCGGAATCCAGCCCCCCGTTGTTCTTGTCTTTTTCCGCGTTCATAAAAAATCGCCCTGTTCTCCGCCCGTCTTTTTCCTGCCGGTCCCCTGCCCCGGAAGATTTCCTGCCGGCAACAAGGTCCTATTGTACTACTTTTTTCTGCTTGGCTATAAAGTCGAGGAGGATATACTTCCCCAACCTGTCGGGTGCTGTAAAGAATGCCCTTCCCCGGTTTATCTTGGTCATCTCTTCCACGAACCGGACCAGCGAATCCTGCCGGTCCAGCATGAAGGTGTTAATGGTTATCCCTTTGCGGGTGGCAGCCCGCACCGCGCTTATGGTATGACGGGACGATTCCGGAGCCATTCCATAAACCGGCCACTCCACGTGGAGCCTTCTTTTGTCGTCGAAGTATGCAGTGGGCTGGCCGTCGGTTATAAGTATGACCTGGGGGCTCTGGTCCCGGTGGGGACCCAACAGCCGGCATGCCAGCTCGAGAGCGTCCTGGATATTGGTAAATATGTCCTCGCCCAGGCCGCCGCCGGCCTCGGCAAGCTGCCGGCTGGTGAGGCGGTTGGCTGTGGTGGAGAACCCCACCAGGTAGAACTTGTCCCGCGGGTACTTGCTGCGGATAAGCTGGTCAAGAGCAAGCGCCACCTTCTTGGCCGCGGTGAAACGGCCGCCCTGGAACATGGAAAGACTCATGTCCAGAAGAAGAGCAGTGGCCCGGCCGGCAGTATGTTCGGCCTCAAAAACCTCCCAGTCCTCCACCGAAAGCGCAGGCCCGCGGGTCTCCATGCATCGCCGCTTTACCGAGTTCATAAGGGTCTTTGAAAAATGGATGCGGAACTCGTCGCCGAACTGCCAGGGCCGCGAATCGTCGGGAAGCGGCTCCGCCCTGCCCTGCTGCCGGGACTGATGCAAGCCAAAGGGGGCCTTTCCCAGTAAGGTGTAGATGTCCCGCAAAGCCTTTTCCCCGATCTTGCGCACTGCAAAAGGGGAAAGCTCGGGTCCGCCTCCCAGGTCAAGCACGTATCCCGCGTTCTTTAAAAACTCCGTGAACTGGAGATATCGTTCTATAGCACGCTGAGCCTGCTCTCCCAGGTATCTCTCCAGGAGCCCCCGGTCGACGTCGGAGAGGTTGCCGCGCTCCAGTTCACGGATCAGTCGGTCAAGCTCCTTCATCTGTTCGATCAACTCCCGGGCCTTCTCGTAAGTCAGTTCTTGCGGGCCGCCGAAGATATTGCGCCGGATGAAGTGTAAAAGTTGCTCCATTTCGGAGAAAAAAGACCGGAAGTTCTGGCGGGCTTCATCACTTAAAAAATCGTAACTCTTGAGTCGGTCAATCGCTGCATGCAGGTTCTCGGGAAGGTTATGAAGCTCTTCCTCCCTTGACATGAGGTCGGAAAGTCCCTTTCTAAGAAACTCGGTATCCGAACTTGCACTGCTTGCGAGCTCTGACTGGCGCCTGGAGACGGCATCGAGCTCAGGAGAGAGGACCTCATTTTCGAGCCGTTTGCGGAGCTCTTTCAACAGGCTCGCCGGATTGTACTCCCGGAGCATGCGGGACCGCTTCTGCCAGAGCTGTCGGATCATCCGGTCAATGCCCGCCAGGTCAACATTATCCTGCATATGTACGCCCTGGTGCATCATCCACTGGAGGGCAAAGGACACGTCACCGGACTCCATGTACTTGTCCAAAAAGTCGTCCAGCATGGACCTGTACTCCAGGCCTACGTCCTGGGAACCGTCCCACCTTTTAAATATGGATATCTCGTCCATGGTTAAAAAGACCGGCCGCACCGGCTTGATATTACACCAGCTCGGTTATGCCCTCGCTGTCGGGGGTCGGCGGATGGTCAGCTTTCTGGTACCGGGCCCCCTCGGAAACCTGCTGTTTATTGAGACGGCGGTGAAGATGAAGTCCCTCCAGGATGAGCTCCGCAGCAGCGGCAAGCTCGCCCGCGGTGTCCCCTATCTCCAGCCGGTTGACCATGTCCCTGACGCCGGGAAGATATCGGTAAAAGTCCAGGTACTCCGACGCCGGCAGAGTGGGGCCGACCTCCATGACCGCGCCCCGGTCAAACTCGGAGATCACGCCCTCCAACTCTCCCACCTCGAAGTACTTATCAAAAACCGACTTCACCGAACGGGACACCAGCTTTACTATGACCTCTTCTTCCGTGGCCTCCTCGCCGGTGTACTCCAACTCCAGCTTGCCCCTGGCACTGGGAACCACCGCAAACAGGTCGCTCACCCGGGGGACCACCAGCTTCTCGTCCTGCACAATGGAACGGCGGCGGGCATTGGCCACCACGCTCTCCAGGTTGGATATGCTCATCCGCACCGAAACTCCGGAAGACTGGTTGATGTAAGGGGAACTCCGGGCCTCCAGGGTAGTCCCCACCGTGATGTCTTTTATGAAAGTCGGAACCACAAGTCCCTCGGGCGCCATGAGAAGAAGCCGGCACTCCTGCTCCACTATCTTGACCTCTTCCTCCCCGGAGCGCGGATAGTGAGTGCGCACGTGCGACGAGTAGCGGTCTTTCAAAGGGGTAATGATCCTCCCCCGGTGGGTGTAGTCCTCGGGGTTGGCCGTGGCCACGATCAAGATGTCCAGGGGAAGCCGGACCTTGAAGCCCTTGATCTGGACGTCCCGCTCTTCCAGGATATTGAACAGACCCACCTGGGTCTTCTCGCTCAGGTCGGGAAGCTCGTTGATGGCGAAGATGCCCCGGTTGGTCCGGGGAATAAGCCCGTAATGGATCACTTCTTCATCGGAAAGATAACGACCCTCGGAGACCTTGACCGGATCGATGTCCCCGATCAGGTCGGCCATGCTTACGTCGGGGGTCGCAAGTTTTTCCCCGTAGCGCTCTTGTCGGGAAATCCAGCAGACGGGAAGACTGTCTCCCATCTTTCGGGCAAGGTTCCGGCAACGCCTGCACACCGGCCGGAAGGGGTCGTCGTTTATCTCGCAGCCCTCGATTACCGGAATCCACTCGTCAAGCAGATTGACAAGGCTCCGGATTATCCGCGACTTCGCCTGTCCCCGCTCCCCCAGGATCAGGATATCGTGCCCCGCCAGCACGGCGTTGATGATCTCGGGAAGCGTACTGTAATCATATCCCACTATACCGGTGAACACGGGCTTGCCGGAAGATAATAAAGAAATAACGTTCGCAGCCAACTCCTCCCTTATACCGCGTGACTCCCAGCCGCTCTCGCGAAGCTGCCCCGCGGTCTTGATCCGGCGCAAGTTTTCAATATCCATATTACTTAAGCTAGCACACATATAAAAACCGTTCAAAGCATCACACACTGATCGCCGGGCTCTGTTCCGCAGGCCTCAGAGGCGCCCTCACGCGGGGTTGGATTTGCGATTTATCCGTGTTATTATTCATAGGGATTTTGATGGAGAAGTCCTGTGCTGTTGCCGTGCAGCAATAAACCTATACTAAAAGGAGCGTTGTAATGAGCGGACCTCGTAAACCTTCCAGAAGCAGGGTTGTAATTGTCCTGGTAACCATAATCATCCTTGCTTTTTTGACCGTCTTCGGCATGGCCTGGCTTCAGAAAGCCAGCGCAGTATCCGATAAGACTTACGAGTACCTGGAGCTGTATAACCAGGTTCTATCCATCGTGGACAACGAGTACGTGGAAGATGTCTCCGTAAAGAAGCTGGTCTACGGTGCCATCGACGGCATGCTGGGGGAATTGGACCCCCATACTGCTTTCCTTCCCAAAGAGGACTACCAGGAGATGCGCGAAGACATCAGCGGGGAGTTCGGTGGCCTGGGGATCGAGATAAGCATCCGTGACAACAAGCTGACGGTGATAAACCCCATCGAAGACACCCCTGCCTGGCGCGCAGGCCTCGAGTCCGGAGACGTGATATCGCACATAGAGGACGAGCCCACCCGGGGCATGAAGCTTCACCAGGCGGTCCAGAAGATGCGCGGACCGGTGGGCACGGAGATAACCATCAGCGTAAAGCGCGAAGGATGGGACGAGCCCCGCGATTTTACCATCAGGCGCGAGATCATCAAGATACGCAGCGTTAAAGAAGTCAAGCTCATGGATGGAGACGTAGGCTACATCCGGATGATCACCTTTACAGACGATACCTCCAAGGACCTTCGAAAAGCCATCGAACAACTGAACAAAGACTCCGACGGCGGGATGGAAGGGTTGATCCTCGATTTGCGAAACAACCCCGGCGGTCCGCTGAAGCAGGCGGTCAAAGCCGCGGATCTGTTTGTAAAGGAAGGCAAGATAGTAGAGGTCCGGGGCAGAAACAAAAGCAACACCCTCTACTCCCACAAGTCGGGCACTATTGATAAGGGGCTCCGGGTGCTGGTCCTTATTAACCACCACACCGCAAGCGCCGCGGAGATCGTTTCCGGTGCTCTGCAGGATCACGGCAAAGCAGTGCTCTTGGGAAGCCGGTCTTTTGGAAAAGGGTCGGTACAGCAGTTGAAAAACTTAAAAGACGGCTCCGGCCTGAAGATAACCACCGCCTATTACTATCTTCCCAGCGGAAGGCTCATCCAGGAAAATGGGATACCCCCCGACGTTACCGTGCCCGAGCTTAGCCCTGAACAGAGAAAGGAGCTGAAAGAAGCAGGCAAAGAGCCCCGGAGACACTTCAGGGAGAAAGACTTGCAGAAGCTACACGATGACGGCGACATGAAAGACGGAGATACCGCCGGCAAACAGGTAAAGGAAGACAAGGAGCTTTTGCCGAAAAAAACCGGAGACGACACTGACGACTATCAGCTTCAACGGGCACTGGACCTGATTAGGAACCCCGGTCTTTTCAACAAGGTCCTGGAAAAAAGTGAAAAGCTGGCGGCAGAGGACAGGAAAAAATAGAGACAACTGAAAAGGCCCCGATAACAATAATAGCTTAAAACGAGAAAGTGCTGTGCGGTCAAGGTTCAAGCGGACGCAGCAGGCCTTCGGGAGCGTCCGGCAGATAGAAGGCCAAAATGCCCAAATCTTCTCATATAAAAACCGGAATCCGGACGTTATCCATACTGAAAATCCTCGCCGTGCTAGTTCTCTGGGTCTTGATCATGGGCGCGATAGCACGACTTCTTCTGCCCCGGCAGGACCGAAATCATCAAAACGACCCTGAGCCCGCGGCACGGAAAACTGCTTTTCTTTTGGCTGAACATACCCGCGAAAAACTGCGCGGTCCTCCACTCGGCCGGGCCGGAAAAATTGTCCGCTCCGAAGACAACGGCTCCATGTACAGCATCACCTGGCAAGGAAAAACGAATACCGACCTCATTCTGGCGGAAAAAGCCATCAGCGACTTCTGGAAGGGGCTGGGAAACCTGGAAGTTAAAATCGAGTATCCCGACCACCCCCTGCATGGAGAGAAGATAAGACTCCTGGCAAGCTCAGGCAACAAACCGCTTATGGAAGTGCTCCTAGCCGGCGAGGGAAGGCCCGCAAAAGATCCGAACCCGACTCCCCCGCCTTCCTCAAAACCAGAAGAAAAACCGCCCCCGAAAAAGCAAAGCGCAAAACTGTTTCCCGACCCGGTGTCCCGGGCAGGCAAAATCGTCATCATAATAGATGATGTCGGGTTTAACCTGGCCGCCCTGGACAAGTTGCTCCGCATCAAAGAGCCCATCACCTTTGCTGTTCTGCCCAACGCCCCTCAAAGCACTGAGGCAGTCAAAAGGATAAAAAGCAAAGGCGCGGAGCTGATGCTCCACATGCCCATGGAGCCCATGAGCTATCCGCAGTCCGACCCCGGCAAAGGCGCCCTGTTTCTGGGCATGACCCAGCAGGAGGTCAAAGACCGCGTACTCCATGCTCTGGAAGCCGTGCCCGGCGCCAGGGGCGTCAACAACCACATGGGCTCCGCCTTCACCGCAGACCCCGAAGGCGTGGAAAAGCTCCTGGTGGTCCTTAAAAAGCAAGGGCTCTACTTCGTGGACAGCAGGACAACGGTGGACACGGTGGCTTACAAAACAGCAGGGATCATGGAGGTCCCCTGCACAAAAAGAGACGTGTTTCTCGATCACCATCTCTCCTCATCGTACATAAAAAGAAGCCTTGTCAAGCTCTCGCTCACCGCAAACAGACAGGAAAGCGCGGTGGCTATAGGCCACCCCCACCCCGAGACCGTCCGGGCTCTTACCCGATATCTGCCCCTGATGGCTGAAAAGGGCTACCGCTTCGCTTATGCTTCCGAGGTTGTAAAATGAGTCCCCGCAAGGTCTATTCCGTAACCGAGATCAGCGACGAGATAGGAAGGCGTCTGGAACAGGGGTTCGGAGAGGTCTGGATACAAGGAGAGATAAGCGGGTTCGTGAAACACGGCTCCGGACACTGGTACTTCGGACTTAAAGACAACCACTCCTATATCAGGGCGGTCATGTTCAAGTTCCAGAACATCTACCTGCGCTTCACTCCAGAGGAGGGCAACGAGGTGCTCTGCAGGGGCAAGGTGACGGCATACCCGCCGCGCAGCACCTATCAAATCCGCGTCGAGTGGATGGAACCGGTCGGCAAAGGCGCCCTGTTCGTCGAATTTGAAAGACTCAAAAAAAGGCTCGAAAGCGAAGGACTGTTCGACCAGGACAAGAAAAAAGCCCTGCCCTCCCCCATTCGCAGGATCGCTGTGATAAGCTCGGTGTCTGGGGCCGCTCTTCAGGACATGCTCCGGGTATTAGCGGAGCGCGACCCCAACATAGAGGTCCTGATCATCCCTTCAGCCGTGCAGGGAGCAGGAGCTGCACAAGAGCTGGCCCGGGCAATACACACGGCCAACCTGCCCGAAATGGCGTCCCCCCCCGACCGGAAGCCGCTGGAGGCTGTTGTACTGGCGCGCGGCGGCGGCTCCATCGAAGACCTGTGGGCATTTAACGAAGAAGTGCTGGCGCGGGCCATTGCCGACTCCCGCCTGCCGGTCATTTCCGCGGTCGGACACGAGGTAGACTTTACCATCGCCGACTTTAGCGCGGACCTGCGGGCCCCCACTCCAACAGCGGCAGCGGAGATTGTCTCGCAGGGGAAGCCGGAAAGGGCGGCCCGCCTCGACCATTACATGTATCGCCTTCGCCAAGCCGCCGGAAAAAGGCTTTCCGAGGCAAGCACATTACTGGACCATAAGAGGGAGCTGCTTCGCAATCCCTTGAGAAGTGTCCTGGATTACATGATAAAAACGGATGAGCTCATGGCGCGCTCGGCAAGGGCGGTCAGGAACCGGATTGTCCGTACCGATCTTGAACTGGAGCGATACCAACAGGTGGTCAAAGGTTATGATCCCCGCAGGTTCTACGAGGTCCAGTCCTATCGGCTGGCTACTCTCAGTAAAAGACTCAGGCGAAGCGCGTCCCTCGAGGTCCGGAACGCGGGCAGGAGCTTGGACGGCATGGAGCATCGGTTAAAAGCGCTTTCTCCTCTGGCCACCCTGTCGCGGGGATACTCCATAGTGCGGGACCGGGAAGGCCGCATACTTCGCAGCTCCCACTCGGTAAGCACTGACGACTACCTGGAGGTCATCCTGGAGAGGGGCCGCCTGGGAGTCAATGTTGAAAATATCTATGAAGCGGAGGATGAATCATGAAACTGCCTAAAGAAAAGGTTGGGCTCTTTTTGCTTATTGCCGTGTGCGCTCTGGTATTTTCTTCTCCTGGAGCGGGCACGCGGAAAAAAGAAGACACCGGGAAAACGTCTTTTCAAAAGAAGACGGGAGATGTTGATCTTGAAGTTGATATCCTGCCTGAAGGCGACGACAAAGAAGTGGTGCTCTCGCAGGGGCAGGCATTTCTCGTCCGGATACGCGATCCGAAAAACCTGGTCCAGAAGGCCCATGCTTCATGGGAAGGACAGACCATTCCCTGTCTTCCCCATCACCAGCACATGGGCCGGCTGCACGGTCTGGGCGGCATAGACCGCAGACAAAAGCCGGGCACATACAAGCTGTCCATCCGCCTTATCACCAGGGGCGGAGAAGTCGAGAAGCTGGAGAAAAACTTCCGGGTAAAAAAGACGAGGTTTACAAGCGGCAGGCTCACCGTGGCAAGCGACAAGGTAGACCTCTCCAAGACCGCTGTAAACCGTATTCGCGAAGAGAGAAAAGCCTTTAAGAACGCGTGGGACTCGTCATCGTACATCCGGTTCTGGAACGGTCCTTTTATCCTGCCGGTTAAAGGCAGGATAACCTCTCCTTTCGGCGAACGGAGGGTCTATAATAACGGCAAGTTGAAAAACGTCCACCGGGGCACCGACCTGTCCGCATCAGTGGGGGACCCAATTAAGGCAACTGCAGCCAGCAAAGTGGTCCTGTCGGGATTCTGCTACCTGGAAGGAGGGCTGGTAATCATGGACCACGGCGGCGGCCTGTTCACCCTCTACTGCCACCTGTCCGAGATCAAAGTCAAGCAGGGCGATACCGTTGACAAGGGCCATGTAATAGGCATTGCCGGCAGCACCGGCCGGGTGACCGGCCCGCATCTCCACTGGGGATGCGGGGTCCAGGGAGTGCGGGTTGATCCCATGTCGCTTCTGAACCTGAACAAGTGGCTGAAGGATAATTAGAAAGCGGGGGATTGAATAAGTCCATCATATCATATATGATTTAACCTGGGCAGGAGCAGAGAAGGGTCTGCTCCAGGGAAACACTCTCAAAACAGGGCCGGGAAAAGATGAAGAAGAAAAAACGCAGGACCACCTGGGGGGCCTTTATAATAGCTGTTTTGATAACCATTCTGTTTATGGTTCTTTACAACCTCAAAGGCCGGGCCCGGAGCCAGGTGGAATGGAACCCGAGGGAGGCTGACTTCAAGTTCCTCGAGATCATCGAGGTCAAGGCATATGATATCCGCTTCCAGTTATGCCACCGCCTGTTTCCGCAGACGCCTTCTGATAAAGTGGTGATCGCGGCCATTGACGACCGGGCGGTGGGACATTACCAGTGGCCCTTTCCCCGCGACAAGTGGAGCGTCTTTCTGAAACGGATGGAAGAGTACGGCGCCAAAGTCGTGGCCTTTGACGTGGTCTTTGCAGACCCCGGCGAGTACCAGGGACTGTCATTCCTGAGAGACACCATGGAAAAGTACGAAAAACTGGAGTTGAACAATGTTCCTGAGATCAACTCCCGCATGCGTAACCAGAAGATCAATGATTATTTCCAAAACGCAAAGAGGTTCGAGGAATACATCGAGAACCGGGAAAAAGCCGCAGACACCGATCGCATCCTGGCCCAGACCCTTCAGGGAATGGATAACGTGGTCCTGGGATGGTACAGCTACCGGAGCAAGACGGAAGCCAAGCGGTTTGACGCCGTGGACAACACCGAAGAAGTCAAGCTTTTAATGCCCTCCACCCTGCCTTTTATGTCCTCCAAAGGATGGGACATGGCTAAATTTTACAAAAGGACATGGCCCGTCCGGGCATACGGGCTCCAGACCAATATCCCCGAGCTTTCCCGCGCCGCTTCCAAGTTCGGCTTTTTTACAGCAACACCGGACCCCATTGACGGCACCATCCGCAAAACTCCTCTTATCACCATCTACAGCGGAGACCCGGACAATGCGAGCTACAAGAACACCTACATTTATCCTTCCCTGTCACTGGCCACGGCAGCAGCGTGGTACGACAGAAAACCCAAGGTCATACCCGGAGACCTCGGGGTGAAGATAAAGATGGGGGACAAGGTCATCCCCACAGACATGTACGGCAGGATACTCATCAACTGGATGGGACCCCAGGAAACTTTTCCCTACGTGTCCGTCTATGACGTTATCACCGGCTTCGAAGACCAGGAAGATGCTGCATCCAAGATCAAAAACCCCTACAAGTTCTTCAAGGGAAAAATAGTCATAGTGGGTTCGACGTCCATCGGAGCCCATGATATGCGGACCACGCCGTTCGGAACTTCTCCCGGGGTCGAGATGCACGCCAACATCGTCAGCAACGTCCTTGACAACGACTTCCTGGTCCACAAGGAATGGTTCGCCCTGTTCGATTACCTGTTCCTGCTCGTTATCGGTCTCCTCTTCGGGCTCGTACTTCCCAGGTTGTCCTCCATTGTCGGAGGGCTGATCGCCCTGGTGCTGTTCGGAGGCTATCTGGCAACCAACCTTTACTTCTTCGCCGTCGAGAAGTACTCCTTCACACTGGTCTATCCCCTGGCTGAAATACTGACTATATACATTGCCGTCACCATTTACAGGTACGCCACCGAGGAGAAGGAGAAGAGGTTTATCAGAAGCGCGTTTGAGCATTATCTGTCCCCCAACGTCATCCACCAGCTTATGGACGACCCGGACATGCTCAACCTGGGCGGAGAGAGGAAAGTGCTTACCGCCTTCTTCTCCGACATCCAGGGGTTTTCCACCATCAGTGAAAGCATGGAGGCTGACGAACTGGTGCACTTTCTGAACGAGTACCTCACCGAGATGTGCGACATCATCCTGAAGTACGACGGGACCATTGACAAGTTCGAGGGGGACGCCATCATCGCTTTCTTTGGAGCGCCCATATACTTCGAGGACCACGCTGTTCGGGCCTGTCTCTGCGCGGTGGACATCCAGGAGCGGATGAAGGAGCTCCGCAAGAAATGGGTGGAGGAAGGCAGACACGAGATCCACATGCGCATCGGTCTTAACACCGGCGACATGGTGGTGGGCAATATGGGCAGCGCAGACCGGATGGACTACACCATGATGGGAGACTCGGTAAACCTTGCCGCCCGTCTGGAAGCCGCGGCTAAGCAGTACCGGATTTACACCATGATATCCGAGTTCACTTACGAAGAGGCCAAGGACTATATCGAAGCCCGCGAGCTGGACCTGACCCGGGTGGTGGGAAAAGAAGAGCCGGTCAAGGTCTACGAGGTCCTGGGCAGGAAGGGCCAGGTATCACCCGAAAAGATGAAGGTTGTCGAGCTCTTCCAGGAGGGACTCAATCTTTACAAACAAAGGTACTGGATGGACGCGGTGGTCAAGTTCATGGCAGCATTGGAGCTGGACCCCCATGACGGGCCGTCTCACGTGTTCATGTCCAGGTGCGAGGAGTTCAATGAAAACCCGCCCTCTGCCGGGTGGGACGGCGTGTACACCATGACCCAGAAGTAAGCACTGATTAAGCTGCGAAAAGGAAGGAAAAAATGCCCAAGGTCGATCCGGCTAAGCTAAAAGACGAGGCCACCAAGTCTCTGCGCAAGGGAAAGCTGGACAAGGCTCTCGAATCGTATCAAAAACTGGAAAAGGCCGCCCCCAATGATTTGAAGGTCCCCCAGAAGGTGGCGGAGATACTTCAGAAAATGGGCAAAGACGATGAGGCCGTAAAAAAGTACAAGCAGGCAGCCGAGAAGTATTACGACAAGGGGTTCCTGGTCCAGGCAATAGCCATCTATAAGATCGTGCTCGAGATCAATCCCAACGAAAAAGAGGTGAAGGAGTCTCTGGATAAGCTTTCCCAGGAAAGAAAAGACAATACCTTCACAACAATAAAACCCTCCCATGTGGTCCCCAAGATCAAAGGAGCTTCTCCCGCAAAGAAAGCCCCTCCGGAAAAAGAAGAGAAAGCCGAACCCGAACCCGAACCGGAACCCGAGCCGGAGCCGGAAAGCAAAGAACCCGCCGATGAGGCCCCGGTAGAGATGCAACCTGAAGAACCCGACATAGAAGCCGCGCCCGAAGCGGAAGAAGCCATACCGGTAGAATCGGAAGAAGACGTCCCCGAAGAGGAACCCGCCGAAGAGGAACCTTATCACGGCGAGATCGGAGAAGAAGCGGAGCTTGAGCTTGATGAGGCGGATTACGTGGAGCAAGAGCATGAAGAAGCTGAAGAGAACCTGGAAGAACCGGAACAAGACATGGATATTGTCCCCGTCGAAGAAGAGGAAGAGCTTCCCGAGTCAGGTCCCGACCGCACTCCACTGCTTTCCGACCTGGAACCGGACGAGTTCGAAAGGGTATTCGAGCTCATGACCAACAAGATAACCCAGGAGGGCGAGCCCGTCGTTTCCGAGAACGAAAGCGGAGATTCATTGTTCATCGTGGCCCGCGGACAGGTGAAAGTGACCAAGCGGGAAGACGGCAAACAAAAAAAGCTTGCCGTGCTGGGGCCCGGCGACTTCTTCGGAGAGATAGGATACTTTCACGGCAGGAGGGAAGCTTCGGTAATCGCAATAAAAAGATGCCTCCTCCTGGAGATGGCCAAGGAAGACCTCGATCATGTGGTGGAAGAGTTTCCCCGCGTGAAAGAGGTCCTCATCCAGTTCTACCGCGAGCGGGTCCTCGATAACCTCCTCGCTCTATCACCTCTATTCAAAAACCTTTCCAAGCAGGAAAGAAAACAGTTTGCCGACAGCTTCCAGTACCGGGAGATTCCCGCAGGGAACCCCATAGTCAAGGAGGGAGACCCCGGTGATTCCATGTTCCTCATCAAGGCGGGAAAGGTCGCAATCCAGGCTAAACACCCGGTGAAGAACGAGGCCGTGGAACTGGCCCGGTTGAAAGCCGGCGACTTCTTCGGCGAAGTAAGCCTTATCAAGAACAAGCCGAGGACAGCCACTGTTATCGCGGAATCAGATACCGAGATACTCGAGCTCAAAAGAGAAGACTTCCGGAAAATCTCCGAGAAGCACCCGGAGATAGGAAAAGCCATCGAGAACACCATAGAACAGAGGGTCGAGCAGACCATCAAAAAGATGATCAACTCCATGGAAAGTTGATAAAGCAAGCAACCGGTAATTATGAAAAGTTGCCGGAAACAGATTGCATCCTCGCTCAGGGAGGGTTAGAAAGTGTCCACTACCACGCAAGAGAAAGGTTACAAACAAAGACTGAAGAACCTGGAGGCCGAGAACCGGAGGCTCCAAAAACGCATCGACAACCTGGAACAGAAATATCAGAACCAGAGAAGCCATGCCGGGCTCCTAAAAGAGATGGCATCCATAACCAGCAAAAGCTTCAAGCTGGAAAAGTTCCTGGACAGGATCATTGACCGGGTGCTGGAGGCCACCGGAGGAGAGTCGGCAACCTTGTTCATGGCTGACGAGACAGGCGACGAGCTCGAGTTCACCGTAGTAAAAGGACCAATGGCAGGCACACTCCAAGGTAAAAAAATCCCCTCTCATGAAGGCATCGCCGGAAAGGTCTACACTGAAGGCGCGATATACGTGTCCTCCGACGTCAGCAGCGATAACGTCTGGAGCCCACGCGTGGCCAAGGAGATCGGGCACAAAACCAAGAATATCGTGGCCGTGCCCCTCAAGATGGGCCGCCAGGTCAGGGGCGTCATCGAGGTCATAAACAAAAAAAACGGAGAGCCCTTTACGCGCGATGATGTAGCCTTTATCAAGTCTCTGGCTACTGAAGCAGCGGTGGCAATCAAAAACGCCAACCTCCACCTGGAGACCAGGAGAAAAGCCGACCAGTTCGCAACCCTGTCCCGGCTGTCCTCCGTGCTCAACTCGACCCTGCAGGCCAAAGAGGTCAGAAAAAGGGCAATGGAAGCAGCGGTCGAGCTGCTCCAGTGCGAGACCGGATCACTCTACCTTATCGACCAGGAAAAACAGGAGCTCTACTTCGAGGTCGCTCTCGGTGAGAAAGGGGAAGCGGTAAAGGAGATAAGGCTGAAGATGGGAGAAGGCATTGCCGGATGGGTGGCTCAGGAAGGAAAAAGCGACCTGGTGGCAGATACCTCTACCGACCCCCGCTGGGCAAGCAAGGTCGACAAGAAATCCAAGTTCCAGACCAGGAACATGGTCACCGTGCCCGTGAAATCCAAGGGCGTCGTCATCGGCGTTCTCCAGGCCATAAACAAGCTCCACGGTCAGAAGTTCAACGAGGACGACCGCCAGATGCTGGAGAGCCTTGCCGACCAGGTGGCCATCGCCCTGGAAAACGCCCGGCTCTACGAGGCCCAGAAGATAATGTTTAAGGAAACCGCGGAAGCTCTGGCAACAGCCATTGAAAAAAGAGACCCTTATACCGGCGGCCACACCAAGCGCGTCAGGGACTTTTCCATGGCATCCGCCCGGCACATGAAGCTGGACAACGACACCATGGAATGGCTGGAGATTGCAGCCATCCTGCACGACACCGGCAAGATCGGAGTGGATGACCAGATACTACGCAAGCCCGGCAGGCTCTCCGACGAGGAGTTCAACCAGATGAAACAACATCCCCGCTACGGGTATGAGATACTCTATCACGTAAAGGAGCTGGGACCGGCTATACCGGGGATGAAACACCACCATGAGAGGTACGACGGCAAAGGATACCCCGACGGCCTTTCCGGGGAAAGTATTCCGGTAATAGCCCGCATCATTGCCGCATCCGACACCTGGGACGCGATGACATCCGATCGGCCCTACCGCAAAGGGCTGCCCGACAAGGTGGCAAATAACGAGCTTAAAAAGTTCTCCGGCATTCAGTTCGATCCTGAGGTGGTAAAGGCCTTTTCAAAAGCCTACAGGAAAGGACTTATAAAATCGCAACGTCTCTTCAATGAAGACACGTAACGTTTGGCCGCAGGATTCGACTGTGGTAAAATTTAGATGGTTATAATTTTTTCGTGATCGCAAAATACTGCAGACAGGAGGCATGACATGGGTGTCGAGGACGTCCTTTTTGAAAGGCTGGGTAAAGTTTTCCCCCCGGGAACCGTGCTGTTCCGGGAAGGGGAGCGAGGCAAGGAGATGTTTGTCATTCAAAGCGGCAAGGTAAAGATTTCCAAGGAGGTCCGAGGAGAAGAACAGACGCTGGCCACCATCGGGGCGGGAGAGTTCTTCGGTGAGATGGCCATCCTCAACAACAAACCAAGATCGGCCAGCGCCACTGTGATCGACGAGTCAAAGATGTTGGTCATCGACCCCAAAACCTTCGAGTCTATGATACGGGGAAATACCGAGATCGCCATCCGCATGATTAAAAAACTCTCCCAGCGGCTCCAGGAAGCGGATGACCAGATCGAGAGCCTCATGCTTAAAGACTCCAACAGCAGGGTTGTCCATACCCTAACCCGCCTGGCAGACACCACGGGCAATTCGGAAGAAGGCGGAGTAAAACTGAGCACATCAATTCCCGACCTGGCGGGAAAATGCGGACTCGACACCGAACAGGTCCGGGAGGTCTTGAATAAAATACAAAAGGCCGGGCTGTTGCACCTCAAAGACGACGGCATCTTCATATCCAACACCGACAAGCTAAGGAAATACCTGGAGTACCTTACCATGAAAGAACAGTTCGGAGACCTCTGAAAACGGAGATATGAACATGGATGTGAGGGTCCTGGGATGCTATGCCAGGGAATTGCCGGGATACAGAACAACATGCTTCATGGTCGACAATCGCTTGTTGATCGATGCTGGCGCAGCCACCACTGCATTGCCTCTCAAGGACCAGGTCAAGATAAACGCCATACTGCTGTCTCACTCCCACCTCGATCACATAAGGGATCTGCCCTTTCTGCCGGATAATATCTTCGGAAAAAGGGATGAGCCCGTCAAGATATACGGCCTGGCCGAAACCATCGAGGCTGTAAAGAAGCACGTCTTCAACTTCCGGCTCTGGCCCGACTTCAGCAGCCTTCCCGACGAGAAAAACCCGGTGATGTCCTTTCACGAGCTCGAACCGGGAAAAGACTTTCGGATAGAAGGATTTGAGGTCACACCCGTAAGGGTAAACCATGTCGTGCCCGCTGTAGGATACGTGGTAAAAAAAGAAGGTGTCGGTTTTGCTTTCTCGGGTGACACCGGACCTACAACGGAGTTATGGGAAAAGGTTTCCGAGCAGGAAGAAATATCTGCGCTTTTTCTGGAGACCACCTACCCCAGCCGCATGGCTGAAAAGGCTGAGGCTAACGGACATCTTACGCCGGAGACGGCCCGCGCAGAAATCGAAAAAGTGGACCGGAACGGTCTTAAAGTATACTTCCACCACCTTATGCCCCACTACCTGCAAGAAATCACGGACGAGATAGAAGCGGAGGACACAGGAGTTAACGCCCTAAAGCAGGGAGACCATATCCTGGTAAGCTGAAGTAGATGACTTTTTGCTTTTCAATTTTTAAAACAAAACCGCTTTTGGCCGTAGTGGCGGGGTTGTGCATCGTTGCGGCAGGGCTGCCGCATGGTGCGAATGCCCAGCAGAACGTTCCCCCCGCACACCTGCTCGTGCCGCAAGGTCCCGAGCCGGTAAACATAACCGCGGACAAGGTGACCTGGGACCGCCCGGAGAACGTGGTCGATTTTACAGGATCGGTTATTATCACCCACCCCGACTACAGGGTGGAGGCACAACGGGCCCGGGCTTATCTTAATGACAACCTTGTCCAAGCGTCAGGCAATGTTACCGTATACCACCTGCAAGGAGCACAGACCCGAGAAATTCTGAAGGCCGAGGAAATCGAGATAGACACAGAGAAAGGCACCGGCTACATGTTCCATGGCCGGCTCCGCATTCCGTGGGGAAAGACCAGCTTCAGCTTCAAAGGCAAACGCTTCCGGAAGGTGGACGACCATACCTACCTGATCGAAGAAGGCTCCTTTACATGGTGCGACTGTAAAGAGGGACAAGCACCGGATTGGTCGGTGGAAGCAGACAGCATAGAGGCGGACACCGAGGGAGACGTGGTCTGCAAAGGCTCCCGCATATATATCCGGGATATGCCCATGTTCGCCCTGCCCTACTTCCGATATCCCATAACCACCGAGAGAAAGTCAGGGCTTTTGTTCCCCGAAATCGAGACGTCAAGCTCCGACGGCCTCCAGTTCGAGTTGCCCTACTACTGGGTCGTGACCAGGAGCCTCGATGTGACTATCATGCCCCGCTATATTGAAGAGAGAGGAGTGGACCTGGGAGCACAGGCAAGATACAACTACGGGGATATCGCACGCGGAGAGGTCCGGGCTTTCGGGATCGACGACAGCAGGGCACACACCATGAGAGAAGGGGCAAGGATCATTCACCGGACCGACATGGGTGAAACCTTTACTGTGGCAGTGGACTGGGTTTACATCTCCGACAACGAGGTCCTCCAGGACTTCGATCACCGCTACATGGGAGACGAGAACCAAAGGGCAATGGAATCAAGGCTCGTGCTTTCCTATCATCAGCCCACCATGAACGCCACCGCGGAGTTCTCTGTTTTCGACGACCTCATGGGCGGAGATATAAGAGACAGTCCTCTGGGAGACGACCGCGACGACATGATGATACAAAGACTGCCCGCCATACACTACACCCTGCTCACCACTCACCTGGCAGGGCCGGTCTTCTTCGACCTCCAAGCCGACGCAATAAACTATTGGCGACAGGAGACAGACGCCGGAAGGGGACAGCTCCTCTCTTTCTACCCCAGGCTCGCCCTGCCCTACCGCTTCATGGACGCCATTGACTTCTGGGTGGCCGCAGGGTATCAGCAATGGGCCCTGTCACCCGATCCCGACTATCACGCCGGCTCTTCATTTGTAGGAAGACCGCGAGCAGAGATGTATGCTTCCGCCCAGTGGGAGAGGTTTTACAACACTGACGACAGACTGCTCCGGCACAACATCAGGCCGGAGTTTATCGTCTACTATGCAGGTGAACCTCAAAGCCCGGATGACGATTTCTTCTCCGGAATCGTGCCGGAAAAAGAAAACGAGCTTGTCGGAGTACACCTGGACAGCAGGTTGTGGTCCCGCCACCGGGAAAAACCCGGGGAAAGACCCATCGAGTCCGCCCGGGTAGAGCTGACCCAGTTTTACGACTTCGAAGCCGAAAAATGGCGGGACGTCCGACTCCAGGGCAGGCTTGGTGCTCCCTATCCGTGGCGCATCTATATTGACGACTACTATAGCTGGGAGAACGAAAAGTGGAGCAGGGTCGTGGCACAGGTAGGATACCTGTTCGACAATCGCGCGGAAGTGCGACTCGGCTACCGTTACGACTCCGGCGAGATAGTCTCTCCGTACTTCGACTTCGAGTCGCGCGAAGAAGAATCGCTGACCGGCACCGCAATGGCGGACATTACTTCCCGCCACTCCATCGAGTACAGGACCTACTACTCCCTGGAACACGACCGCATAATAAGACAAAGCCTGGAGCTGGATTATATCGCCAGGCAGAAATGCTGGGGGATGACCTTGCGCGTCCAGGACCGCATCAGACCGTCCGACCCTGAAGGAGACCACGAAGTGAGCGCTTCCGGCAACCTGAGAATCGTCACTCCTTGAAACACCAGGGTCTTCGGAGTAAGCGGAAGAAAGGTAACGCCTCCACACTCCAATATACTCACCAACTCTCTTTTTCAAGCTTTATCTCTTTTTCATCGATCACGTCCTTCCATTTCGGCTCCCGCTTCAAGAACAGTACGGTCCCGGAAGGTCTGTCCTTGTGGATAAGAGCCCATTCTCCGTCCATGTAAAGCCGGGAGGCAAGTTTTCGCAGGTTATCTTTCCATACCCCTAATGCGATCGCTTCCACCTCATATTTACTGACGACCCGCCGGAAAGCCGGACCTCCGTGCAGGACCAGTCTTCTTTGGCGCAGTGCCTTCTCTCCGCCCAGCTCCATGCGCGGGTCGGCAAAGACCTTCCAGTCAGGCCATCCCGACCAGATCAGGTAGCCGCCGATCCGGTTGTTGTTTAGAAGGCTGCCTTTATAGCCGATGGAATGGAGGGTCCGGGCCAGTTCTTCCGGGTAAAAGCCGTTTCGGAAACCCTGGCCGGGATGCTTGAATGTAGCGTCCCAGGTGCGGGGGTGCTGGTCGGTGGAGAGAATGCAGAACACCAATGCCAGGGCCAGCGCGGGCAGGGAAAGCCCCCAGCCGATGACGTACTTCTTTTCCTTGATCCGGATCTTTTGGAAAACAGCGCCCAGGTGGATCATCAAGAGGCTTGCCACTATTACGCTTGCAATGCTCACGTTCCGCCTTGCAGTAACCGCCAGGTAGATAAAAACCAGCGACAGCAGAAACAGGCCGGGACGTATCCTCCTGCCCGTAAAAAAGGCAACGACTATGGAAGCGGCACTGAAGACCAGGAAAGGCGCGGCGGCCCGGAGCACGAGCGGGTCGGTATAAAGCGGCTGGATATCTGCAATGGTCTTTTTGTGCAGCGTGCTTTCCATGGTGACCTCCTGGAGGAGAGTCAGGGGAAACAAGAACCCTTTTACGAAGTAAGGCTGGATGAAACCCGCTACTACGCAAAGCACAAAGACCGCTGATTGATACGCTTGCAGCGACTTGTTGAAACCCTCGTCCTTGTGAAGGCGTGACTCAATTAAAGTGTCGAAAATGTAAGCAGCCACCAGCACCGGACCGATGGGCCACAGCCCTTGCGAGTTGACCCACATGACCTGGACAAGCGGTACCAATAATAGAAGCCATTTCCTTTGCCGCCCTTTTTCCAGGAGTAAAACAAACAAGGCCATGTAAACACAGGTAAGCAGTTCCGGCCGGCAGACGATGCGCGGGTTTATGGCAAGCAGGAAAAAGACTCCGCAGAGAGTTCTCGCACCCAGAGGAACTTCACTCGATGCGGTAAAAAGAACGATAACCAGGATAGTCTCGATGAGCAGCACGACAAGCAGGGTAAGGCCTTCTTCGCCTATAAGGTCGAAGACAGTGAACACCAGGACCTGGAAGAGCCACTGCGCGTCAATCCATTCCATGCCCTCGCGCGAGAACGAGAAAAAGTCGACATCGGGGACCCGCCCGTGGTTTACGATCCACTCCCCGGTCTTCAAGTGCCAGTGGATGTCCAGGTTGGATATCCGGAACGCGCTTATGCAGTAAGCCAGGGCAAAAATTGCCCCCAGGGCGAAAAGGCCCAGGATTATGGCTTGTACCCTGTCCTTGCTTCTTTCTTCCGCCATCTTTCATATCATATCAAAAAAGGCGGACAGCGTAGAAAGTGATCAAGCGCGGGAAGACACTTTTCTTTTGATGAGGGAAGATATCAATATAGTACGTACCCCTGGTTGTCGGGGTCCCTTGACTCACCTGCGCTGGTGACCTTGACTGCCGCTTCTCCGGGCAGGGGGCATACGTTCTCGCACCTGCCGCAGCCGGTGCACAGCTCATGAACCACGTAGGGCCGCTGTACCCGGACCTCTTCGTTGCGCTGGTTCAGGACCGCCTCTTCACGGGTGCGGATGGCCTTGTCCGGAACGGGGCACATCTCCTCGCACACCACGCAGGGTATGCCCTGTGACCACGGCAGGCAGCGGTTTTTATCAAAGTAGGCCCTGCCGATCTTGACTTCCTGTTTCTTCTCTACAGCAAGCTCCTCGATGGCGCCGGTGGGACAGACCTGGCCGCACAGGGTACAGTTATACTCGCAGTAGCCGATGCGGGGCACGATCACCGGGCTGAAGGTCCCTTCCGAACCCGCTTCCAGAAAGGCAGGGTGGATGGCGTTGTTGATGCAGACCTTCATGCACTCCCCGCACCGAACGCACCGGTCGAGAAACTCCGCTTCCGGCAAAGCCCCGGGCGGACGGACAAGAAGCGGATGGGGCCTTTTATGGAGCGCCCGCACCTTGTAGAATGCGGGCAGCGCAAGTCCTGCAACCAGGGTCCACGCAAAGCCGCGCCTGGACACGCCAACCGGCGCGGGCTTGCGCCTGGTCCTTTTAAACTTGAAGGAGATGACCTTTTTATGGCACAAGGCCACGCAATCGAGGCACAGGTTACAATCGCCCGGTGATATGGCCCCCTCGTCGTTGATGGCCCCCATCCGGCAGATGTCCCGGCAGGTGTTGCAGTCGCGAACCCCGCAGGAGCCGCCCGGATGCTGCCGGAGAAGAGCGAAGCGGGAGACCAGCGCCAGCATTCCCCCCAGCGGACAGAGGTTCCGGCACCAGAACCTTTGCTCGATCTTCTCCAGCCCGAACACGGCAAGGAGTATGACAAGAGAGGGGATGGCGAGCGCGAAGAACTTCTGCTTGTAAGGCAGCAGGTAGTCCTTCATAAAGGAGTAGACCGGCTCGGTCACCGGCGACATGAAACCCAGGGTCTCGCTCTGATAGATATAGTCGAAGGGATAGGACACGGACACGTTGAGAGCGGGGTCCACCGCCAGGGTGAGTCCCCTGACCAGGATGGAGAAAGGATCGAAGTATCCCACCAGGGGAAGACCGAACGCCGCGCAAATAAGGACCAGTGCCAATAGGTAATACTTGCCTGCACGGAGCTTGCTCGCGGGTCCTGACTTTCGCGGCTTTATAACCGTTGCGGAAGCGTCGAGCAGAGTTCCCAGCGGGCATACCCAGCCGCAGAAGAACCTGCCCAGCACCAGCGAAAGCACTATTACCACGATTGCGGGAATGAGAAGCGAGATAAAGGTCCGCGCGGCCAGCATAGCGGAGGCCGCGATAAGCGGGTCCCACCTGAAGAAGATATTGACCGCATATGGTATCTCGTCCGATCCCTGGTAGTCGGTCATTCGGAACAGGAACAGAAACAGCACCAGGAAGAGAAGCTGGCAGAGCCTCCTCCACCAGTAGACCGGAACCCGGGACTTCCGGCTTTCGGGCATATCAGGCCTTTTTGACCTTGACCTTGGAAAGGTCCTTCTCTCCCAGCCCGAGCTCGTGGGCCTTCTCTATATAACCGACCTCGGAGACCTCCATGCCGAAAAGGTGCCGGGCTGCGTAAGCGTCCGCAGCCACAGTGTCGGTGGATGCGATCAAGGTGTCCTTTTTTTCCACGTCCTCCACGTTGCCGCCTGACGGTCCGTTGCGCAGGAGTATACGGGTCGCATCAATCACGGTAAGGTCGGGGATCAGCACCGTGTTGAGGTCTGCGATACCCTGGTCCAGCCGCATGTGGACCTTGCCGCGGTTGCCGCCGATAACGCCGAGGATGTTCTTAAGCCCCAGGGTGAGCTTGGCTGATCCGTGGTGCTTGGCAATGGGCAGGTTGATATATACGTCAGCCTCCAGGGCAGGCTTGTAGAACTCCCAGGTACGGAAAAAGATTCCTTTGTCGAGCTGCCTCTTGACAAAGTCACGGTCACGGGGATGGACCAGCTTGACCCGGTCATCGCCGATTGACGCTATAGCATCGTTTGCCCCGCTCTGCTCGTAGCAGCGCCGCTCCTCCGCCAGCACCCTGTCGAACACCAGGACTTCGGATGCTCCTGCGTCCAGACATAGCTTGACCATGGTCTTGAGCACTGCGGGATGAACGTTTGCTCCCTGCTCGGGTTTGCGATCAAACGAGATGTTGGGCTTCAAGGCGACCTTGTGGCCTGTCTTGACAAAGGCTTCAATGCCACCCAGCGGTTTTAAAACCTGCGATACCAATGCTTCGTAATCGCTGCCCTCGGCAACCGACACAACGGGTTTTTTGACGGCGGCAAAGCTCTTGCCGTTCAAAACCATGCTTACAGCCGCAGACCCCGCGGAAACTCCCTTAATAAAATCTCTTCGATCCATGTTTAAGCTCCTTCTTTCTTAGTTAGTCCCTGATGCGAAACGGAGGTTTAATTTACTTTTGCGGCGCTGTTCTGGAGTGCGGCAGCAAGCTGTCCGCTTTTTCCGCCGGGAAGCAAACTTCCCGGAA
>CAYQTK010000042.1:0-27606 GCA_964420375.1 uncultured bacterium | reverse complement strand
TGCCTTCGTAAAAAGTCATTTCGGCCAGGATCGCGGCACGTAAAATCAACTGGTGACCTGTCAAGCGTTTTTCGTCGTCCCCAAGAAAAATAATTTTAGTGCGAGCGACTTTAGTCGCGAAGAAAGCCTCTCGCACAAAAAAACTGCTTTTTGTAATTTAGAAAAACAATTGTGAACAAGCACTGGTGTCTTGTCAAAGCTCACACTGACGCATAGCGTGCGAGCGACTTTTAGTCGCGACTAAAGTCGCTCGCACGAAGAAGCTCTCTCTTGTAAGCGACGCAAAACGCTTGACAGAGCACTATGTGACCTGCTTCGGGTGTGTCCGTCACCATCTGGCCTGAAGGCGGGTCATCCTGGGGAGGCGCTCAGCCTGTGGCTTTTCCACCCACGCAGTATCGAGGACGAAACTGCGTGGGCCATCCGGGAGGCAATGACCGCCCAATATGTCGCAGGCTCTTCAAGCAGAACCAATCGGGAAGTTTCGCAACAGAAAGGAACAAGTCATCCGCATGCAAAAAGCATCGCCCCGAACCGAGACAGAAATCCGCTTTTTAAAGCCGATAAACACCGGCGCCGGATTGAACCGCGGAGCACGTTAAATTATAATAAGGCCATATGAATGACAAACAGAAACAGTCTTCTAAGAACCGTCTTTTCAAGTTGATCTCCTGGACTTTACGTATCGGTTTTATAATGTTTGTCCTGGGCGTAGCCGCAGGCGTGGGGGGGTACTTCTACCTGGCCAGGGACCTGCCGCCCCTTCATTCCCTTCGCAGCTACCGGCCGCCGGCCATCACCCGGGTTTACGCTGACGACGGCACACTGATCGCCGAGTTCGCCAAGCAGAAAAGAAGGCTGGTGGGCAAAGACGACATTCCCGACCATGTCAAACACGCTTTCGTGGCCGCGGAGGACAAGCGGTTTTACAGACATGAAGGGGTTGACTTCAAGGGAATCGCCCGGGCCTTTGTGCGCAACGTCCAGCGGGGAAGGCTTTCGGAAGGGGCCAGCACCATAAGTATGCAGGTGGCAAGAACCTTCTTCCTCACCCAGGAGAAAAGCTTTCAGAGAAAGCTCAAGGAAGCCATACTGGCGCTTCGGATCGAGCGCTCTCTCACCAAGGACGAGATACTCTACCTTTATTTGAACCAGGTCCAGTTGGGAAAAGGATACCACGGCATAGGAGCGGCAGCGCGATATTACTTCGACAAATCGGTAAAAGACTTGACACTGGCGGAGGGAGCAATGCTCGCGGGCATCCTGCCGGCTCCCAACCGTTACAACCCGGTCTCCAACTATGATCTCGCCAAGCTCAAGCAAAAGCTGGTACTTAAGGCCATGGTAGATGCAGGGTTCATAAGCCAAAAAGAAGCCGACAAAGCCGTAAAACAGGCAATAAAGGTCTACGGCAAAAAGGGGCCCCGCGGAGAAGCCGCCCCCTACTTCACCGAACAGGTCAGAAGAATCCTGGGCGAACGTTACGGGTGGGAAAAAGTGTACAAAGGCGGCCTTAAAGTGTTCACCACCGTGAACCTGGAGACAGACCAAACAGCCTCTGACGAGGTAAGGTCAAAAATCCTCGGACCCCGCGGCCTCGACAGCCATATCGGCTTCCGCAAGGAAAAGATAAAAAAACTCTCCTCCAATGAGGTACAAAAGAAACTCGAAAAGCAGGAAGATAAGCTCCGTAACAAGTGGAAACAAGAGCTTACCAGTAAGTACCTGGCAGAGGGAAAAGGCAGACCGCGCTTCTACAAGGAAAAGATCGATCCCGAAACCATCGAAGGACTGGGAGCGCTCGCTATACCTGTTCCCCTGGGAGATATCAAAGTGGCGCCTGACCCTGTGCCCCTGGAAATCGGAAACAAGTATGAGGCTGTAGTAGCAAAAGTGGACGATGATAAAAAAGAAGTATGGGTATTGACGGGGCACTCCCGCGGCAGGATAACCATGAAAGACATGAAATGGGCGGGACCCTATAGGAAAGACAGGGGGCCGAAAAAGCTTAAAAAGCCTTCCCAGATACTCTCCTCCGGAGATCTTGTCAAGGTTAAGGTAGTGGAGGAGAAAAAGGATGAAGATGCAGACCCCTTCTATCGAATGGCCCTTCGGCAGGAACCGGTGGTCCAGGGAGGGCTGTTCTCCATGTCCACCCGCACCGGACACGTAAAGGCCCTTTGCGGTGGACTGGACTTTGAAAAAAGCGAGTTCATAAGGCCCATCCAGGCAAAAAGGCAGCCCGGCTCTGCGTTCAAGCCCATTGTGTACTCCACCGCACTGGACATTAAAAAGCCCAACGGCGAGCCCAAGTACACCATGGCCACCATGCTCATTGATACGCCCATGGTCTTTGACAAGGGGAGCTCATCCTGCGACGTGGTCATCAAAGAGCATTATCGCCCGAAAAACTACAACCGCAGCTTTACCGGGCCCCATACCTTCCAGAGGGCGCTCGCGAAATCCATAAACACCATTGCCGTGCGCATCTGCTGGGACATATGCATATCCAATGTCATCGAGCGGGGCCACAAACTGGGCATCCGCTCCTACCTCGATAAGCTTCCCTGCCTGCCGTTGGGGTGCTCTGAAGTGACCCTCGAGGAGCTGTCAACCGCTTATAACGTGTTCGCCTCCGGAGGAAAAAAAATCGAGCCCGTCTACATAAGCAGGGTTTACGACCGGGACGGAAACCTCCTCGAGTACGAGAAAAGCGCCCGAAAGTACCAACAACCGGACGAAAACCAACCGGACCCGGAAGAAGAAAACGGTCTGAGTGAACAAAACTTAAGCGGACAAGGGATAAGCGCGCCCGCCCACTCCCGGCCCGATCATTATATACTCAATAAGCCGGTGCCCCCCAGGCAACTCGGCGAGCCGGGATGGAAAGAGTACCTGGAAATAATCAGCTCGGACGACCACCAGTGGCTCTCCTCTCCCAGCACGCCCGCAGCAGGCAAACAGGTCATAAGCCCACAAACGGCTTACATGACCACATACCTCCTTCGGCAGGTGGTCCGCGAAGGAACCGCAACGCCGGCCAACCGGCTCAAACATAAGCTGGCCGGAAAAACCGGCACCACCAATAACTACAGGGACGCCCTGTTCATGGGATACTCGCCCGAACTGCTGGCAGGTGTATGGGTGGGAGCGGATGACTATGATTACTCTTTGGGCAGGGGGATGAGCGGAGGCAAGGCCGCGCTTCCCATCTGGATAAACTACATGAGAGAGGTGCTGGACGACAGGAAAGTGGTCAACTTCCCGGTGCCGCCCGGCATAGAATGGGTAAAGATAGACCTGGATACCGGACTCCGAAAGTCCGAGTACACCGAAAGGTACAAGACCTATCCCTTTATTAAAGGCACCGCGCCCCAAAAAGAAAGCCCACCCCCGGTTGATTTCCAGACAGGACTGGATAAAGACAGGGACGGGGACAATACCCGACCGGGAATGGACACCGGCATGCGGCTGGACGACTGAAAGCCTGTTAAAACATTTCCGACAAGAAAATAAGCTAACTCGCTGATATAAAAGCTACTTCGGGTGCTTGCCGAAAAATGCTCCCTTTTTGCCGATCTTGCCGCCTTTTCAAATAAGATGCCTGCACCTTTGTAATGCAACTTATTTAATCCCTCTTATAATAAAAAAACATTCTTTTGCCTAGTGCTGTAACTGCTTAATTATACGGGGCTTTTGTCGCAGACAGGAAATTTTTGCCAAGCCTTCAATTACAAAATTATTTGACAATCAGCAGAATGAATGTTAAATATAATTTCTTTGAAAGCATTACGGGGTTTTCACAGGTTAAGGTTTCGAAGCTGAAACACATGAATTTTCAAGATATTATAGTTGATCTGCAAAATTTCTGGAAGGAGCGCGGCTCTCTGCTGGTTCAGCCTTATGACCTCGAAGTAGGGGCGGGAACCTTCAATCCCGCCACTTTTCTGAGGGCGATAGGCCCGGAGCCCTGGAACGTGGCATATCCCGAGCCTTCCCGGCGGCCTACCGACGGCAGGTACGGCGAAAACCCCAACCGACTTCAGCAGTACTACCAGTTCCAGGTGCTTTTAAAGCCCTCTCCTCATGACGTGCAGGAACAGTTTTTGGAAAGCCTCAATTCCCTGGGCATCGATCCCCTGGAACACGACATCCGGTTTGTGGAGGACGACTGGGAATCTCCCACCCTGGGAGCATGGGGACTGGGATGGGAGGTATGGCTCGACGGCATGGAGATCACCCAGTTTACCTACTTCCAGCAGTGCGGCGGGTTTGATCTCCACCCTGTCTCCGTAGAGCTCACCTACGGCATCGAGAGAATCGCCATGTATCTCCAGAACATCGACAACGTCTATGATATGGCTTATAACCGCGACTGCACCTATGGAGACATCCATCATGCGGGCGAAAAGGAATGGAGCCGCTACAACTTCGAGCATGCCGACGTAGACATGCTGCTCCGGCACTTCGAGGACTGGGAAAAGGAAAGCCTCCGCCTGGCAGACATGGGCATGGCTTTGCCGGCTTATGACGCCTGTCTGAAATGCTCCCACCTGTTCAACCTGCTCGACGCCAGGGGAGCTATAAGCGTAACCGAAAGGGTAAACCGCATCCTCCGCGTCCGGAACCTGGCCAAGACCTGCGCCCGGGTATGGGACAAGCAGCGCTACGAGCTCGGATTCCCCCTTATCAAGGACCAGGAGGAGAAAGCCCGAAGGCTCGCCGATTATCAAAAAAAGTACGGCCGGGAAGACGCTTCCAGCGAAAATACAGGGGAGGCCGCCAATGCCGGCTGAGCTGCTCTTCGAGATCGGCTGCGAGGAGATCCCGGCGCGGTTTCTCGAGCCTTCCCTTATGCAACTGCGGGAAAAAGCGGATAAAGAGCTTCAAAAGCAGAGCATCTCCCACGGCGAGATACGCACTTACGGCACTCCCCGCCGACTGACGCTGGCAGTATATGATGTGGCAGACCACCAGGAACCAGCCCGGGAAAAACGCACCGGACCGCTGGTGTCCCAGGCTTTCGACGAGGACGGCAATCCCACCAAAGCCGCAGTCGGTTTCGCCCGCTCCTGCGGCGTCGAGGTCTCCAACCTGAAAAAAGAACAGACCCCCAAGGGAGAGAAGCTCGCCTATACCAGGGAAATACCCGGCGAACCGTCCTCCAACGCACTGTCCAAGCTGCTGCCCGACCTGGTCAAGAAGCTCGAGTTCCCCAAAGCCATGCGATGGGGAAACGGGGACCTGACCTTTGTAAGACCCATCCAATGGATTTTGGCCATACTGGGAGAAAGCCTTATCGAGTTCCAGCTCGACGGCTTGAGCTCCGGAAACCGCACCTGTGGACACCGCTTTACACATCCCGCCTCAGTCGAGGTCTCCGGCGTCGCCGATTACCTGGAAACACTCGACAGAAGCAACGTGGTCCCCGACCCGGAGCGAAGAAAAGAAATCATCGAAAAACAAACCGAGCGGATCTGCTCGGCAAGAGACTGGGAGGTCTACCCCGACCCGGAGTTGCTCCGCGAGACCGCACACCTGGTCGAGTATCCCACCGTGCTGGCAGGCGGGTTCGATAAGAGGTTCCTCGAGCTGCCCCCCGAAGTGCTCATCGCGGCAACAAGGACGCACCAGAAGTCCTTCTCAGTAAGAAAGCCCGGAACCAGTAAAGAACTGCTGCCGCACTTTTTGACCGTGGCCAATAACCCGCTGACGGAAAGAGAGGATGCCGCGGACATTATCACCAGGGGAAACGAGAGGGTGCTGGCCGCCCGACTGGCAGACGCCGAGTTCTACTGGCAGGAAGACCTGAAAACCGGGCTGGACAAAATGAGGGAAAACACCACCGGCATGATCTTTTATAAGAGCCTGGGATCATACCTCGACAAAACCGACAGGCTGGAGACCTTGTGCGAGCACCTCGCGTCAGGGCTTTTTCCCCAGGACCGGGAGATAAAAGAACATTCAAAGCAAGCCTCGCGGTTTTGTAAAGCAGACCTGGTGAGCCGGATGGTGGGAGAGTTCGCCGAGCTACAGGGCATCATGGGCAGGGAGTACGCCCTTGCCCAGGGAAAAAGCCGCGAAGTGGCCGAAGCCATCGGCGAGCATTATCTTCCCCGCTCCGCACAGGACATAAGCGGGGACAACTTTCCCAAGACCGACGCCGGAGTGGTGCTGTCCTTCGTGGACAAGCTGGACTCGGTGGTGGCCTGCTGGGCCGCAGGACTCGCCCCCACCGGAGCGGGAGACCCTTTTGCGCTCCGCAGGCAGGCACAGGGCGCGATCAACATCATCCTCGCAAAAGCTCTCCACCTTGACCTCGAAGCCGCGCTGACAAAAGCTGCGCGGATTATTGCTCCCCAAACGGATGCAGACCCGGACAAGCTCACCGCAGAGGTCATGGACTTCATGGTTACCCGCTTCAAGGTACAGATGACCGATTCCGGTTACCTTCACGACGTGGTGGAAGCAGCGGTCTCCGCGGGCGGCAGCGACATGCTCGACGCCTTCCGCCGCATCCGCGCACTGGCCGGGTTGAAAAAGCGGGACGACTTCGAAGACCTGATGATAGCTTTCCGCAGGGTCATGAACATCGTGGAAGGAGAGCCCGGCGAGCCGGAGCCGGGCATGTTTCAAGATCAGAGCGAGTCCGGTCTTTTCGCCGAGTTCCAAAAAGTTGAACAGGCCGCGGCGTCTTCCCTGGAAACAGGTGATTACAGCTCCGCCCTGGAAACGATGGCCCGACTTAAGCCCGCGGTGGACAAATTCTTCGATGAAGTAATGGTAAACGTGGAAGATGAACAGTTAAGACGCAACCGCCACGCCTTGTGTTCTGTGATCGCAGGGTTTTTCATGAAGGTGGCGGACTTTTCAAAGGTGGTGGTGGAAGGCGACCGTTCCGGCCACCAGTCCAAAAAAGAAGGGGCTAAAACCCGAAGCACGGAGGGATGAGAATGGCAGAAAAGAAATACGTCTACTATTTCGGCGGAGGGCAGGCCGAAGGCACTGCCGACATGAAGGAGCTGCTGGGAGGAAAAGGGGCCAACCTGGCGGAGATGAGCAACCTGGGAATTCCGGTGCCGCCTGGGTTTACCGCGACCACCGAGGTCTGCACCTATTACATGAAAAAGGAAAAGTATCCTCCCGGCTTTAAAGACGAGGTCATGGAGAACCTCCAGAAGGTGGAGGAGATGATGGACGCCAGGTTCGGGGACAGCTATAATCCCCTCCTGATAAGCGTGCGGTCTGGGGCCCGCCAGAGCATGCCCGGGATGATGGACACCGTCCTTAACGTGGGGCTGAACGAAGACACACTCCAGGGCATCGTAAGGGCCACCAAGAACACCAGGTTCGGATGGGACTCATACCGCAGATTCATCCAGATGTACTCCAACGTGGTCATGGGAGTGCCCGGTGACGTGCTCGAAGAGATACTCGACAAGTTCAAGAAAAAGAAAAATGCCGACAACGATCTGGACCTCACCACCGAAGACCTCCAGGAGCTGGTCGAGCTTTACAAGAAAAGGCTCTCCGAGATGGGCCTCAACTTTCCCGAAAAACCTCTGGACCAGTTATGGGGAGGAATCGGCGCAGTGTTCAAATCATGGAACACCCCCCGCGCAGCAACCTATCGCCGGCTTAACAAGATACCCGACGAATGGGGGACCGCATGCAACGTCCAGTCAATGGTGTTCGGTAACATGGGGGAAAAGTCAGCCACCGGTGTGGCGTTTACGCGCGACCCGGCAACAGGCGACGCCAGTTTCTTCGGGGAATGGCTGCCCAACGCCCAAGGCGAAGACGTGGTCGCGGGGATAAGGACCCCCTTGCCCATAAACAAGGACAACAAAAAATCACCCGAGCAAAGCTCGCTGGAGGAGTTCCTCCCCGGCTGTTACAACCAGCTCGTCCGCATCTACAAGAAGCTGGAAAAGCACTACAAGGACATGCAGGACATCGAGTTCACCATCCAGCAGGGAAAGCTGTGGATGCTCCAGACCAGGACCGGGAAAAGAACCGGGTTTGCAGCAGTGCGCATGGCTGTGGAGATGTGCGACGAGAAGCTGATCGACCGGGAGGAGGCAGTGCGCAGGGTATCGCCCGAGTCGCTTATCCAGCTTCTGGCCCCGGTGTTTGACGAGTCGGAGAAGAAAAAGGTCATCAAGGACAAGAAGCTCCTGGCCACGGGCTTGAATGCAGGTCCGGGAGCGGCCACCGGCAGGGTGGTATTTAACGCTGACGACGCAGAGAAAAAGGCCAAACAAGGCCCGGTGCTACTGGTGCGACTCGAGACCAGCCCGGAGGACATCCACGGCATGGCGGTGGCCGAAGGCATCCTTACCGCACGAGGGGGCATGACCTCACACGCCGCCCTGGTGGCAAGGGGAATGGGCAAGCCGTGCGTGGTGGGCTGCGGCGCGCTCAACATCGACTACAAGAAGAAGCTCATGAAGGTCGGGAACAAGACCGTCAAGGAAGGAGACTGGCTGTCCATAGACGGCACCACCGGCGAGGTCATCCTGGGCAAGCTGAAGACCTTCCCCTCCGAGGTCATCCAGGTGCTTATCGAAAAGAAGATCAAGCCCGACAAGTCAAAGGTCTACCGGGACTTCAGCAAGATACTTACCTGGGCGGACGAGTTCCGGAAGATCGGAATCCGCTGCAACTCCGATACGCCTGGAGACACCGCGGTGGGATACCAGTTCGAGGCCAAGGGAATCGGGCTCTGCCGGACCGAGCACATGTTCTTCGAGGGAAACCGGATAGATGCCGTGCGCAGAATGATCCTGGCGGACAGCCAGGAGGACAGGAAAAAGGCGCTGGAAAAAATCCGGCCCATGCAGAAAGACGACTTCGTGGGCATATTCAAGGCCATGCCCGGCCTGCCGGTCACCATAAGGCTTCTGGACCCGCCGCTCCACGAGTTCTTGCCCCACACCGAAAAAGACATCAAGGAAATGGCGTCCAAGCTCAAGGTCCAGCCTTCAGTGCTCCGTAATAAGGTGAACCAGTTGCACGAGTTCAACCCCATGCTCGGCCACCGGGGATGCCGCCTGGCAATCACCTACCCGGAAATCTACGACCTCCAGGTCCGCGCCATTATGGAAGCCGCGGTAACGGTAAAGAAGAAACACAAGAAAGACGTCAAGCCCGAGATCATGGTGCCGCTGGTGGGACACGAGCTCGAGTTCGAGATGATCCGGGAGAGGTCCGAGGAGATCATAAAGGAGGTCTTGGAAAACGCGGGAGTGGAGATCGAATACAGCATCGGGACCATGATGGAGCTGCCCCGCGCAGTGGTTGCCGCGGACAAGATAGCCAGGACTGCCGAGTTCTTCAGCTTCGGGACCAATGACCTTACCCAGACCGTGCTCGGGATGAGCCGCGACGACTCCGGGACTTTCCTGCCCGAGTACACTGAAAAGAAAATCTACAAGCGGGACCCCTTCCAGAGTATAGACCCAGAGGGAGTGGGAGAGATGATGAGGATCGGCACTGAGAAGGGCAGGGATACCCGGCCCGACCTCAAGGTCGGCATCTGCGGCGAACACGGCGGAGAGCCGGAATCAGTGATCCTCTGTCACCAGCTTGGCTTGGACTATGTAAGCTGTTCGCCTTACCGGCTGCCGGTGGCCAGGATGGCGGGAGCACATGCCGTGCTCCGCGAGATAGAAAAGGAAAGAGAACAAGCGCAGAAAACCAAGAAAAAGGAAAGAATCAAGAAAGCCGCAGAAGCCAAAAAGCCCGCGGCCAAGGAAAAGAAGCAGCCCAAGCCGCTCCGCTTCCCGCCCGCGGCCAAGAAAGCGGAAAAGGCCCAGCAGGAAAGAGCGGAGCAGGAAAAAATCAAGAAAGCAGCCAAGTCAAGCAAAAAGACAGAGTCCAAAAAGTCTTCGGAAAAGCAGCCGACAAAAGAACAGAAAAGCAAAAAAACCGAAAAGAAGAGCGCCAAGTCTAAGGCTTCCGGCTCTTCCGCTAAAAAGACAGCCAAAAAGTCCGGCAGCAAAAAGAAGAAATAGACCGGGCCGTTTTTCTGATATCATGGAGGCGGCTTTTAAGCCGCCTCTTTTGGTGGCAAGAATAAGATGACAGACCGTGAGAACATTCCCCAAAGGGTATGGGGAAAAAGCGATATAAGGGGAGGCAGGCAGGCTTTTCGCCTCAACATGATACTGAAAGGGCTCAAGGCGGCCGTGCCGCCTCCTGCCCGGGTCCTTGACGCCGGCTGCGGAGTGGGGACCTTGAGCCTCTCCATGCTGACGGAAGGATACGAAGTCGCCGGAGTGGACGCTTCATCCCTGTGCCTGGAAAAGCTTACCTTAAAACTCAGCCGGGCGCATGGCCGAGACATAGCCGAAAGAGCGGGCCCCTTCTGTGTTTGCGGCCTGAACCGCCTTCCTTTTGCCGACCGGAGCTTTCAGGCAGTTGTATCCGGCGAGGTCCTCGAACACCTGGAGGACGACGCCGGCGCAGCCTCCGAGCTTTCCAGGGTCCTTGCTCCCGGCGGATTCCTCGTGGTCACGGTCCCCGCAAACCCCCGCTTGTGGAGCATGGAGGACGAGTGGGCCGGCCATCAAAGGCGATACCTGCCCCATCAGTTGAAAAGCCTTTTTGAAAGCAGGGGACTGGAAACAACGAGCCTTCATCACTGGGGATGGCCGGTCACGTATCTATACAACCGGCTCTTGTTCCAGCCCCTTTTGAGAAGAAAACTCCGAAGCGGAGACGCCGACTTTGCAGGCCCGGCGTCCGCAGGCGGTGGAAAAGCACTCACCAGCCTCATGAGCATGGCCTTTTCAGTGGACCGGCTCTTCTTTCGACTGCCCATGGGCATCGGGCTTTACGGTGCTTTCCGCAAGCAGTAACGACTGCCCGCAAACAAGTGCTCATAACCTCACAGTCATAAAGGACTAATCCACCTGCCGGCGAAGGTACGCAGGAATATCGTACTCGTCCTCCGAGTCGTCGGAGAACGCCTTGCGCTTTTTTTCGGAAGAGCCGGAAAACTCGTAATCGCTCTGCGACTTGTCTGCAACCGTCTTCGCGCCCAGCCTGCGCTTGGTGCCCAAGGACTCCTCCTGCTTCTGCCGGAAATGCTCGGAAAGGCTGGTGGTCTTGTTCCTGCCTTTCCAGCCCGCAGCAGGCTGGGACACCCGGAAGCGGTTGCGCACGTCCTGCTGGAAGCTCTCGAAGCCGGTGGCGATGACGGTAATCCTGAGGTTGTCCCCCATGTCCTCGTCAACGCAATGGCCGTAGATGATAAGGGCGTCTTCATGGGTCTCTTCAGTGATCAGGGTGATGGCGTCGTTGACCTCGTGCAAGGTAACGTCCGAGCTGCCGGTGATATTGACCAGCACTCCGCGGGCGCCCTCGATCCGGATGTCGTCAAGCAAGGGGTTGGAAATCGCCATGTGGGCGGCCTCCACCGAGCGCTCCTCGCCGGAGGAGATGCCGGAACCCATCAGCGCCATGCCCCGCTCGCCCATCACCGTCTTGACGTCAGTGAAGTCGACGTTGATCAGACCATGGCCGGTGATAAGCTCGGATATGCCGCGTACCGCGGAGTAGAGGACCTCGTCCGCCTTCTTGAAGGCCTCGATCACGGTGGTGTTCTTTCCAGCCACGTTTAAAAGCCGCTGGTTGGGTATGGTGATCAGGCTGTCCACGTGCTCCTTGATCTCGTCAATACCGGCCATGGCTATCTGGGCGCGCCTCCTGCCCTCGAACTCGAAGGGCTTGGTCACCACTCCCACGGTGAGGATGCCCATCTCTCTCGCCGCCTGGGCCACAACCGGCGCTGCGCCCGTGCCGGTGCCGCCGCCCATGCCCGCGGTTATGAAAACCATGTCCGCGCCCTGCAAGGTCTCCTCCATGCGGCCCCAGGCCTCTTCCGCCGCGGTCCGCGCCAGGGAGGGATTGCCGCCGGCACCCAATCCCTGGCCGAACTGTATCTTGTCCGTTGCCTTGTTCATCTCCAGGGCCTTGCCGTCGGTGTTCGCTGCTATGAACTCCACCGACTCCAGGCCTTCGGAGATCATGGTGTTAAGGGCGTTGCCGCCTCCGCCGCCCACGCCCACTACCTTGAGCCGGGCGTGTCCTTGTTCGGTGTCAGAAAACTCGATCATGAAAATCCTCCTTTCGCGCTCGCGCATTTCAGCTTTGCTAATTCCGCATTCCACAATTCCCTGAAACTATTTCCATACCCGGCAGCGCCCGCAATAAGCGCGTACCAGGGCTTATAATCGACATGGTGAAGTCCGTCGTTAAAAGAAAGCCTCCACTCCCTCGCGCATTCTCTCCCAGACCCGGTGGATCACGTTCCTCTCTCTGCTCCGGAACTGCTTCCTGCCCTGGTTCTTGGACCCGTAGATCACCAGGCCCACACCGGTGGCGAACATGGGGCTGTTGACCACGTCGGTAAGACCGCCCACTCCGAGGGGACGGCCGACCCTGACGGGCATCTCGAAAACAACCTCGCCCAGCTCCTCCATGCCGGGAAGAAGCGCAGTGCCGCCGGTGAGAACCACGCCCGCCGCGCACTTGTCTTCGAAGCCCGCCCGCACGATCTCCCGGTTGACCAGCATGAGTATCTCCTCGATGCGCGGCTCGATTATCTCGGCAAGGGTCTGGCGGGGAACGTCCATGGGCTTGCGGCCTCCCACGCTGGGAACGGTGATGACATCGTTCTTGTCCACCATCTTGGAAAACGCGCATCCGTACTTCTTTTTGATCCGCTCCGCCTCCGCGGAAGGCGTACGCAGCCCTGCTGCCACGTCGCGCGTCACGTGTCCTCCCCCGATTCCGATCACCGAGGTGTGCTTTACGCAGCCCAGGTGCCAGATGGCGAGGTCGGTCGTACCGCCGCCGATGTCCACCAGCGCCACTCCGATCTCCTTTTCGTCGGGGGTCAGCACGGCCTCGGAGCTGGCCATCTGTTCGAGGACGATATCCTCCACATTGAGGGCGCTCCGGTTTGCACAACGCACGATATTCTGGGCCGAGCTGACCGCTCCGGTCACTATGTGAACGTTGGCTTCCAGCCGGACGCCGCTTATGCCCAGGGGGTCCCGGATGCTGTCCTGTTCGTCAATGATGAACTCCTGCGGAAGAATGTGGATGATCTCCCGGTCCACGGGGATGGATATGGCCTTGGCCTGCTCGACCACCCTCTTTAAGTCTATCTCGCTGACCTCGCCGCCCTTGATGGCAACAATGCCGTGGCTGTTAAAGCCCTTGACCTGCGGATCGGCAATGCCTGCGAACACCGAGCCTATCTCGCATCCGGCCATGAGCTCGGCTTCCTCGATCGCCTTCCTGATGCTCTCCACCGTGGAGTCGATGTTCACCACCACCCCCCGGCGCAGCCCGTAGCAGGGAGCGGTCCCTATGCCCACGATGTCGAGGCCGTCGTCCAGGTACTCGGCCACAATGGCACCTATCTTGGTGGTGCCGATGTCAAGACCTACAATCAAATTGTTCTTCTTTCCCATCTCGCTTCCCCTTTCTCTGCATTTTTCAAACTCGCTTCAACTTAATCATTTCCATCTCCGGAGGGCGTCCGCACCGACGCCACCCAGTATCCTTTTCTCAGTCCTATGGTCACCCTGTCTTCATAGTTCAAGTCCAGTTCGGCAACCTTGGATGCCTCCACTGACAGCTCCTGCAGGGTGCGTTCCATCCGCAGCCATTTGTCCTGGTAATCCGACTTGCCGAACCTGATCCTCATCCCGTCGCCGGTGCGGACCAGGGTGGGCCCCCGTACCCGGTTTACGTGTACCTCGGACACCTCGGAAAAAGGGAGAACCTCCGAGGAGCGCGAAAGCTCGATGAGTTCCAGCGACATCTTGATGAGAGGCTCTATGTCCTTTTTGTCCTCCACTACGTCCCGCAGATTGAGTCCGGTAATAACCGGGTATCCCATGTCATCTCCGGGAAGGACCTTCTTGAATATCTCGCCGTCCTCGTCCACGTAGTAAAGTGTCCCCAGCGATACCATGGCCGCGGGCGAACGTTCCTTGATCTCGATTACCACGCGGTCGGGAAGCTGGCGCATTACCGAAGCTTCTTTCACCCACGGATGTATGCGGATCGATTCCACGCAATCCACCAGGCTGAACCCGAGGATATTGTCGCCTTCGGAAATGTCCGCCAGCATCCTTACCTCACGTGAAGAAACCCTTTGGCCTGTTCTTACCTCGACCTCCTTGATGGACAGGTACGGTGAATGGGTAACCCATGACCAGAGGGACTTGGCACCAGCGCCAACGCCGGCCCCTGCGGCCAGGCATCCGCATATTACCAGCAGGATCTTGAACACCCGCAGGTTGAAGATACTCCCGGCCCGAAAGCCCTGCCTGCCGCGTCCTGTCGCCGACCGGGCTCCCGGCTTCGACCTCGAAGCGGTCCTGCCCTTACGCACAGCAGAGGCGGCAGAAGAACGGGCCGGTTCCTTCCGGGTCCGGCGCGTCCTCTTCGCCTTACTTACGGGCCGGTTCTTCTTCATCTTCCGGATACCGCCTCCTTAAGCATCTTTTCGCACAAGTCCTCGAACGTCATCCCCATGACCTCCGCCGACCTCGGCAAAAGACTCAGCCGCGTCATGCCGGGAATGGTGTTTACCTCTAAAACATGCGGCTCACCCTTTTCGCTGAGCCGGAAGTCAACGCGGGCCCCGCCCCGGCATCCCAGGGCGTCGTATGCTCTCTTGCCCAGCTCACGCATCTTCCCGGCCAGCTCGTCCGGGACCTCTGCCGGGGCTATGTACTCGGACGCCCCTTCAGTGTACTTGGAGCTGTAATCGTAAAATCCGGAGCGGGGCACTATCTCGACCACCCCCAGGGACTCTCCGCTCAACACTCCCACGGTCAGTTCCCTGCCGGAGATGTACTCCTCCACCAGCGGAGTCTCGTCATAATTCTTTGCACGGGCAAGGGCCTCATCAAACTCCTTCTCTCTGTTTATTATGCTTACCCCCACTGTCGAGCCCTGCATGGTCGGTTTTACAACCAAGGGGGGCTTGAACCCCATGGTCTCGAACACGAACTCACTGGAGAGGGCCGGGCAGTAGGCTGGTGTGGGGATTTGGTTCTGGATAAAGATGTTCTTTGCCTGGGCCTTGTTCATGGCGAGGGCGGAGGCCAGCACACCCGATCCGGTGTAGGGTATTTGAAGCATCTCGCATAGAGCCTGTATGCGGCCGTCCTCTCCCCATCCGCCGTGGAGGGTTAAGAAGGCCACGTTAATGCCGGCGAGCCGAAGCTGGTCCGTAACACCGGCGTCCACCACCACCTCCCTTACGTCGTAGCCTCGGGAGGACAGCGCTTTGACCACGGCCCGGCCGCTTTTCAGGGACACCTCCCTCTCAGCGCTCTCACCGCCCATGACCACTCCTATGATCTTTCCGGTAAATGGCGTCATGATATCTCCTTGCCGATGACCTTGATTTCCAGCTCCAGGCTTAGCTTGAACGCCTTCTCCACCTCATCCCTTACCCGGTCGATAAGAGCAAGCACGTCCCGCGAACGGGCCCTTCCCCGGTTGATGATAAAGTTCGCGTGAAGCTCGGACACCTGGGCGTCACCCTCCCGCGCGCCTTTCATGCCGGCCTCCTCGATGAGCCGGCCCGCGTAATCGCCGGGAGGGTTCTTGAAGACCGACCCTGCCGAAGGACAGCTCAACGGCTGGTTCTGTCTTCTCCACTTGAGACCTTTTACTATGTTTTCCCGGATACTGCGGGGGTCATCCTTTTGAAGAGCGATCCCGCACGCGGTAACTATGGCGTCGGGAGGATGGGAAAGCCGCCGGTAGTCGTACTCCAGGTCATTACGGAACTTTCTTTGAACTCCCTTGCCGGGTTTGTACCATTCCACCCATTCCAGGACGTCGCCCATGCAAGCTCCCATGCTTCCGGCGTTCATTATTACCGCGCCTCCCACGGAGCCGGGGATGCCCGCTGCAAACTCGAATCCGGAAAGGCCGGCGTCCCGGCATTGCTTGGCGGCAAAGGGAAGCTTAAGCCCCGCATCCAGGGATATCACCGGGCTTTCACAGTCGGTCCCGGCCGCTTCCTCTTCGCTTCGGTTGATGTCCTTCGATATTTCGCCCATGTTTATAACAACCATCTGGAGGCCGCCGTCCCCCACCAGCAGGTTCGAGCCGGCTCCCACCACTTCCCACTCCGCTTCCATCTCCTCTGCCGCGCGTATAGTTGCTTCCAGCTCTTCCAGGCTTCGGGGCCATACCATGACGTCGGCAAAGCCGCCGATGCGGAACGTGGTGTAGTGCTTCATGGGCACTTTTCCCTCTGCCTTTCCCTCCAACGAAGGACGGAGTCTGGCGAGGTACTCGTTGACCCATTTCTTTTTTTCGGTCATTGCTCCCGTCCCAGAATATCCGTGAGCTTGGAGCCTACCTGATGTACGTTGCCCGCGCCCAGCGTCAATACCAGGTCTCCCTGCTTTACGGTCTGTGCGATGGTGCTCGCCATCTCCGAGAGCGACTCGATGTAAAACGTCTCGAGCCCTATCTCGCTTCTCTTTTTCCGAACGTCCTCGAACAATGCCTGGCCGGTGACGCCGTTCAACTGTTCTTCTCCCGCGGAGTAGATATCGGTCAGAAACAAGATATCCGGCTCGGAGAACGATTCGATAAACTCCTCCCACAAGTCCTGGGTCCTCGAGTAGCGGTGGGGTTGGAAGGCCACCACCATTCGCGAGTCCTTTTTCCTTCCCAAACCCTGCATGTACTCCCGCGCCGCTTTCAAGGTTGCCCGGACCTCGGTGGGATGATGTCCGTAATCGTCAACCACCATCACGCCCGCGGGCCTGCCCTTGATCTCGAAACGCCTTCCCAGTCCGGAGAAGCCGTAGAGGGCGCGGGAGGCTGTTTCAAAGACGACGTCGAGTTCGAAAGCCACTGCCAGCGCAGCCAGTGCGTTTACCGCGTTATACTCGCCCGGCAGTCCCAGCTTGACCTCGCCCAGGCGCCTGCCTTCGGAGACCGCTACGAACTCGCAACCCAAGGCGCCGCATTTTACGTCCACCGCCCGGATGTCGCAGTCGTCCGCAACCCCGTAGGTGACCACTTTCCTCTTTATGCGGGGAATGAGCGCCCTTAGCGTCGGATCGTCCGCGCCCGCAGCCACCAGTCCGTAGAAAGGCAGCCGGTTCATGAACTCCACGAATGTCTCGTGGAGATTATCCATGGTTTGATAATGCTCCATGTGCTCGCGGTCGATATTGCTGACCACCGCTATGGTGGGGTTTAAGTAGAGGAAGCTTCCATCGGATTCGTCGGCTTCGGCCACCAGCCAGTCGCTCTGCCCGAGCTTGGCGTTGGAGTCGAACAGCTCGAGCTTTCCGCCGATGACCGCGGTGGGGTCCAGACCCGCGCCCGCCAGTATCGACGCTATCATGGAGGTTATAGTTGTTTTGCCGTGCGATCCCGCAATTGCTATCCCCCTTTTCATGCGCATTAGCTCGGCCAGCATCTCGGCGCGGGGAATCACCGGTATGCCCTGGTAGCGGGCGGCCACCACTTCGGGATTGTCCGACTTGACCGCGGAGCTTATGACCACCACGTCGGTTTCTCCCACGTTCTCGGGGAAGTGGCCTTTCACCACCTTTCCACCCAGCTCGCGCAGACGCTCGACAGTGGTCGAATCGCGCAGGTCCGAGCCGCTGACCTCGAAGCCCAGGTTTAAGAGGACCTCGGCAATGCCGCTCATGCCGATGCCGCCTATGCCCACAAAATGTATCTTCTTGATCTTGTGCTTCATTGGCTTTATGCTTCCCCCCGGTTCCTCATGATCTCCAGGCAATGGTCCACGATGTGGGCGGCAGCCTCCGGGCGGGCCGCCTCCTTAGCCCTCGTCCCCATGTCCTTTCTCTTGTGTTCGCTCGCAAGCAATGAAGAAAGCGCTTCAGCCAGGGAACGGGAGTCTATCTCGCCTTCCCTCATCATGAGCGCCGCTCCTGCGTCAACCAGCACCCGGGCGTTGTCCGCCTGGTGGTCAGCAGTGGCATATGGAAAAGGCACCAGTATGGAAGGCCTGCCGGCCATTGCTATCTCGGCCACCGCTCCTGCGCCGGCGCGGGAGACAATTATGTCCGAGTCGAGGTAAGCCTCTCCCATGTCGTTTATAAAGGCCTCCACCGAGACTTCGAGGCCGGTCTTCTCATACTTTTTTCTCAACTCTTCCAGGTCCCTCTCTCCGGACTGATGACGGACCTTCAAGTTGTCGGTCCGGTCAGGGGCAAGCTCTGCCATTGCGTCAGCGACCAACAGGTTCAATCCGTGCGCTCCCTGGCTTCCGCCCAGGACCAGTATTCTAACCTTTTCACCGCCCTCTTTGTCGCCGCCTTCGGGCCGCGGAGCTTGCAGGGCTTGTTTGATCTCGGTCCTTATGGGATTTCCTACCACAAACACCCTGCCTTTCTTTGCAGCGGAAGGGAAGCTTGCCGCAGCCTTTTCAAAACTTACGAACACTGCGCTGCAAAAGCGTGCGGCGATCCGGTTGGTCCAGCCGGGCGCTGCGTTCTGCTCATGTATGGCGCAAGGCACGCCGAGAATCCGCGCCGCGAGCAGCACAGGTCCGGACACGTATCCGCCTACTCCCATTGCCAGGTCGGGCTTGTATCTTTTTAGCACCCGCATGGCGGCGACAACGCTCCAGGGAATCATGAACGCCGCTTTGGCGCGGGCGGTGATCTTTTTTCCCGCTATCCCCTGCGAGGGTATGGGCTCGAACCTGTAGCCCGCGCGGGGAACGGCATGTGCTTCAATGCCTTTATCCGTTCCCACGAACAGAACGTCATTTTCATCATGCCGTCGCAGGAACTCGGAGGCCACCGCAAATCCGGGGAACAGGTGTCCTCCGGTCCCTCCTCCCGCAATGATCATCCTTATACCCATCAGTTCGGCTCGTACATTCGGGCGGACACGTTGAGCAGTATGCCCACCGCTGCCAGGTATATAACCAGGGCCGTTCCCCCGTAGCTAATGAAGGGCAGCACCAGTCCCTTGGTGGGAAGCAGGCCCATAACCACTGCCATGTTTATGAAAGCGGGCACCACTATCATGGTGGTCAGCCCGAACGCCAACAGTGCCCCGAAACCGCTGTTCGCCCGCAAAGCGATGATCCCTCCCCTTATGGCAACGATAAGAAAAAGCAGGACCACCGCGGACACTCCTACGAACCCGAGCTCTTCTCCGATTACGGAAAATATAAAGTCGGTATGTGCGTCGGGGAGGTAGAACAGCTTCTGGCGTCCTTCTCCCAGGCCGACTCCGGTCAGTCCTCCGGATCCCAGGGCCAGAAATGACTGGACAAGCTGCCAGCCTGCGTCGTGCCGGTAGTTCCAGGGGTTGATGGTCGCGAGAAGCCTCACCCAGCGGTACTGGGCACTGGCGATGAAGTAGAACGTAACCGGCGCTGCAATAACCATCATTCCGAAAAGGTAGCGGAGCTTGACTCCGGCCACGAACAGCATGACGAACAGGATGATGCCCAGTGTCACCGCCCCTCCCATGTCCGGCTCGAAAAAAATAAGTACCATCATCAGTCCGGAAATGATGAGATAAGGCAGCAGCCCGTAGGTGAAAGACTTTATCTGTTCCTGCTTCTTGCTCAGCGAATAGGCCAGGTATATGACCAGGGCCAGCCTGGAAAGCTCGGAGGGCTGGAAGTTGAACGGTCCCAGGTTTACCCACCTCCTGCTGCCTTTGATCTCGACGCCGATGCCCGGCACAAGCACCAGGGCCAGCAGCGCGATGGAGATGACGAGAAGGGGAAAGACAAAGTAGCGCAGCTTTTCGTGGTTTACATGCATGCCCGCGATCATGGCGACGAATCCGAGGCCCGCGGCAATGAGCCGCTTCTTGAGGAAATAGGCGCTCTCGCCCTGCATGAGCTGTCCCGCGGTTATTGAGGATGTGCTGTAGATCATGACCATGCCCAGACATGTCAGCGAGACCACTGCAAGGAGGAGCCACAGATCGAAGCGGAGATTTCTCTCGATCAACATCAGCGCCTCTCCTTGACAAGCTCTTTGAAGGTCTCCCCCCGGTGCTTGTAGTCCCGGAACTGGTCGAAGCTGGCGCAGCCGGGGGCCAGCATCACGGTGTCGCCCGGCACAGCTATGCTGATTGCGATATCGAGTGCCTCGGCAAGATCGTCCGCTTTTCGGACCTCGAACCCGTTCATCTCGGAAGCCAACTGGTCCCGGCATTCTCCGAAGGCTATGACCTGCCGGACCTTTCCCCTGATGCGGGAGGACAACTCGCTAAAACGGCATCCCTTGGCCTGGCCTCCCATGAGAAGCAGGAGCGGACCGGGCATTCCCGCGACCGCGGCCTCCACTGCTCCCGGATTGGTCGCCTTGGAGTCGTTGTAGAACCTCACACCCCGGACCTCCGCCACCAGCTCGGTGCGGTGGGGAAGCCCGGAAAAGCTCCTCAGCGCGTGGCGGGCGTTGTCAAGCCCCGCGCCCATAGCCAGTGAGCCACACGCCGCGGCCATGACGTTCACCAGGTTGTGTGTTCCCGGCAGCATGACCTCGTTGGTATTTATAAAAAGCTCTTCGCTCTTATTACCGCAATAATACAGAGCGTCGCCGGAGAGCCACATGCCTTGTTCCGCGGGTTTCTTTACAAGGCTTATGTTCATGATATTGGCCTTTATGTTCTCCGCCGTCTTTTCTGCAACCGGATCGTCCGCGTTGATTACGGCATAGTCCGATGTCTCCTGGTTGGAGAAGATTCTGCTCTTTGTCTCGGCATAGTCGTCGAAATCGCGGTACCGGTCGAGGTGGTCCGCGGTCACGTTGAGCATGACCGCCGCCTTCGGCCTGAACTGGGGCGCGAACTCGAGCTGGAAGGACGAGACCTCGATAACCGCGACCCGGTAGTCTCTTTCGCTGTCGCAGGCCTCCACCAGGGGAGTGCCTATGTTGCCGCCCACGAATACCGCGCCTTCTCCAAAGGCCTCCTTCATGATCTCTCCAGCCAGGGAGACGGTAGTGGTCTTGCCGTTGGTGCCGGTGACTGCCAGGACGGGTACGGCCAGGTTCCGGAACCCCAGCTCGAGCTCGGAGATGACCTCGATGCCGCGTTGCAGGGCCTTCCGCAGCGGCGACGAGTCGCGCGGCACACCCGGGCTTACCACGACCAGGTCGGCGCTCTCGAATATAAAGTCCGGATGTCCTCCCGGTACGAGCTCGGCCCCCATCTCGCGGACCTCGTCGACGGTTCCGGCAAGCTCGGTCTCGGTCTTTAAATCGGTGGCTGTCACCTTTGCTCCCCTGCGGGAAAGAAAGCGCACTACTGCCGCGCCTGACTGGGCCAGGCCCATGACGACAACCTTTTTACCCGCAAGCTGCATCGCTTTTTTTACCTCAGCTTCAAAGTCGCCAGCGCGGAAAGCACCAGGAGCACCTGGACGATCCAGAACCTGACGATGACCTTCTCCTCCGGCCACCCCTTCTGCTCGAAGTGGTGATGGAGGGGAGCCATGAGAAGTATCCTTTTCCCTCCGGTCATCTTGAAGTATCCCACCTGGAGGATCACCGACAGGACCTCGACCACGAAGATGGCTCCCACCAGAAGCAGCACCAACTCGTGCTTGGTTATTACCGCCATCATGCCGATGGCCCCTCCCAGACTCAACGAGCCTACGTCTCCCATGAAGACCTGGGCGGGATGGCAGTTGTACCACAGAAACCCGAGTCCGGCTCCTATGACCGCACTCGCGAAAACCGTAAGCTCACCCGCGCCGTAGATATAGGGTATATACAGGTACTGGGAGGTGTCCTCCCTTCCGATCAAGTAAGCGATGACCCCATAGGTCGCTATAACCATGACCACGGGCATAACGGCCAAGCCATCGAGCCCGTCAGTGATATTCACCGCGTTCGAACTGCCCAGTATGACGACCAGTGCGAACACCACGAAAAATCCCGCCAGGTCGGGCGTTATCTGCTTGAAAAAAGGCAGCCATAACTGGGTATCGGCCTTTCCGGAGCGCGCGAGCAGCAAGAGAGCCGCTAAAACAATGGCCGTCTCGATCACTATCTTGTAACTTCCCTTGAATCCGTGGGCGTCTTTCTTTTTTATCTTTAAGTAGTCGTCTATAAAGCCGATTACTCCGAAAGCCGCGGTGACGAGCAGCACGGCGATGACGAGAGGATTCAAAAGCTCGGTCCATAATACTGATGCCACCACCACCGCGGCCACTATGAGGACCCCGCCCATGGTGGGAGTTCCCACCTTGTTCTGGTGGGTGGGAGGACCGTCTTCCCTGATGGTCTGATCCAGCTTCAGCTTTCTGAGCCTTTCGATGGTCCGGCCGCCGAATATGACCACCACCAGGAAGGCCGTAAACATGGCCACCCCTGAACGCACGGTTATGAACTGGAACACCCGGAAAAACCCGATGGTCGACTCCAGGTCCGGCAACAGGTAATAAAGCATCTTGTCTTATCCCGACAGTTCTTTTACGACCTCTTCCATGGCCGCAGTCCTCGATCCTTTGACCAGCACCCAGTCGCCTCTTTGCAGCCTCTTTTTGAGGATGCTTACGGCGCCGGCGTTGTCCGGCACTGCAAAAGCCGCGTCCGCAGGCAGACCCGCATCTCTTGCAGCCTCCACTACAGCCTCTGCCATCTCTCCCTTGGCCACCAGCAGAGCCACCCCTTGGCGGGCGGCCTCTTTGCCTAACTCGCGGTGATACTCGGCGGCCTTTTCTCCAAGCTCGTTCATGTCTCCGAGAACCGCGACCCCCCGCATGGGCCCTTTCCACCAGCACATGGCGGTGAGGGCGTTGGCCATTGACTCGGGGCTGGCGTTATAGGTATCGTTCATGATGAAAGTCCCCTGCGGCGAGCGGAGGACCTCTCCCCTGCCCGGCAGGCCCCGGAACCTGCGCAGCCTTTCCGAAGCCTCTTCCAGTGAAACCCGAAAAGCGCCGCCCAGGGCTGTGGCCGCAAGCGCGTTCACAGCGTTGTGGGGCGAGAGGGCCCCCAAGCTGAAGCGGACCGGCTTGCCTGCGCGCTTTCCGGACTTCCTGCGCTCGATCGTAAAGTTTATGCGGGGTCTCCCTGCGATGACCTCTTTTTCGATCCCGCCAAGACAAAAGCACTCGCCCGCGAAGTCGGGGTCCGGCGTTTTCGAGAAGCCGATCTTTTTTCCTTTAAAGCTTTTTGCATGTCGCCTGATCAGGGGATCGTCCAGGTTCACGGCAAAGCTCGAGTTGGGTGACAGGTTCCTAATCATCTCGGCCTTGGCCTTGGCCACGCCTTCTACCGATCCGAGCCCTTCGAGGTGGACGGGGGCCACCCGGGTAATGAGTCCAGCATGCGGGTCTGCTATGCGGGTCAGCTCTCCTATCTCGCCGGGCTGGTTGCATCCCATCTCCAGCACGGCAAACCTGTAAGAGCGGTTTATCTTGAAGACGGTATGGGGCAGGCCGATACGGTTATTCAGATTTCCCCGGTTCTTCATCACCTTTCCCTTACATGACAGCACAGCCGCGGCCATCTCCTTGACGGTGCTCTTGCCGAGCGAGCCGGTGATTGCCGCGACCTTGATATCAAAGCTCTGCCGGTGATGTGCGGCAAGCATGCCGAGCGCTTTCAAGGTGTCCTCTACCTCGATCAGTGCGGCAGCGGTCTCCATGCCGCGCACTTTGTTCTTTTGCACCATTATCCAGGCGGCGCCTTTTTTGTCGGCTTGTTTTACAAAAGCGTGGCCGTCGAAGTTAGGGCCTTGCAAAGCTATGAAGCCTTGTCCTCTTTGCAAGGTCCTGGTGTCGGTGGACACGCCTCGGGCGGTGCGGGCGGCATCGCCTTTTACAACCCGGCCTTTGGCTATCTCTGCTGCTTTGCGCGCGTCGAGCTTCATGCTCTTCCCCTCTCCTCCATGAACTCGCGGGCCTTTTCCCGGTCATCAAAACGGATTCTTTCCGTTCCCAGTATCTGGTAGTCCTCGTGGCCTTTGCCTGCTATAAGCACGATGTCTCCCGGCTCGGCGAACTCGACCGCGGCCTTTATGGCCTTGCTTCGGTCGGGTATCACGGTGAAACATCCGGGCGCGCCGCTCTTTTTTTCAACAGCGAACGGCGGGTTCATCTGCAACTCTTCCGGCTTTATCTCGCTCGCGTCCAGCTCGTTTATGCCCGCCGTGATGTGGGCTATGATTGCTTCGGGTTCCTCGGTCCGGGGATTATCCGAGGTCACCACAGCAAGGTGGGAGCCGGACACTGCGATCTTTCCCATCTCCGGCCGCTTGCCGGTATCGCGGTCTCCGCCGCATCCGAATACCGTTATCAGCCTGCCGCGGGCCAACTCAGCGCAAGCCTCGACCGCGTGCTTGAGCGCGTCCGGCGTATGGGCATAATCCACGAGCACGGTAAGGCCGCGGGGATTCTTGACTGGCTCGAGCCTGCCGGGCACGCAGGGCAACGCTGCGACGCCTTTCTTCACTGCTTCCGGGCTTATGCCGGTAGCAAGAGCCAGAGCGGCCGCGGCCAGTATGTTCTCGACGTTATGCGCGCCCACCAGTGGTGAGGAAATCTCGAACCCGGCTCCGGGCGCTTGGAGCGTAAACCTGCATCCCTCCATGCGGGTCTGCACGTCCCTTGCGCGCACCTCTGCGTCGGGATTGTGAAGCGCGTATCCCATAACCTTGACCTCTCCATCCAGCTCCTTTGCCAGCTTTGCACCGTGTTCATCGTCCAGGTTTATTACTGCAAGGGAGAGCTCGTCTTGTGAGTTCTTCTCCCGCCATTTGCCTTTTATGACCTCGGCAAAGAGCTTCTTCTTGGCCTGGTAATAATCCTCGAGACCGCGGTGATAGTCGAGATGCTCGCGGGAGAGGTTGGTGAAAACCGCCTTGTTGATCCGCACCCCTGAGACCCGCATCTGGTCGAGGGCATGGGAGCTTACTTCCATTATCACCCGGTCCGCTCCTTTTTCTTTCATCCAGTTCAAGGTCTCGAAGATATCCACTGACTCGGGCGTTGTAGTGGGTGCGGGCAGCTCATCCGCTCCGACCCGGTAGTTTATTGTGCCCATGACTCCGGCCTTCTCTTGCGCAGCCCGGTAAATGGACTCTATCAGGTAAGATACCGTGGTCTTGCCGTTGGTTCCGGTTATACCTGCTGTATCCATGGCAAGGTCGGGCCGTCCGGCGAGCCTGCCTGCTATGATGCCCATTGCCATGCGCACGCGGGGCGTGATAAGGGCGGGAAGGTCTCCGGCGGACTTTACCGCCAGCACCGCAGCCGCGCCATTTTCTTTCGCCATGGGCACAAACTTAGCCCCGTCCTGCCTGGTGCCGGGCACGGCCACGAACAGGTCGCCCGCCGACACTTTCCGGGAATCATAATGGATGCCGGTGACCAGGACCTCGCCGTCTCCGTGACAGTAAGCTCCGGGTACGGACTCCATAAGCTCGGAAAGCTTCGCCGGTCTTATCGCCTTCACAATCGGGCCTCCAGCTTTATTCTCACTATGTCGCCTTGCTCGAGCCTGGTTTTCGGACCAGGGCTCTGCGCCTTTATAAGGCCGGTCCCGTTTACCTCCACCTGGACGGGAAGCTCGGAAAGCTCGTCAAGAGCCCGCCGCAAGGTAAGTCCGTGGAGGTCGGGCATAACCATCCTTGCCTGCTTTTTTTCCTGCTCGCTTTGATTCCATTCCCTTTTTTGCTCCCATTTTCTTAGCCCGGCGAAATGGGAGGATTTGGACAGCTCGAGTTCATCGCTTTTCTTTTTAAAGGCCGCCATTTCTTCTTCCGCGGGGACCTTCAAGAGGATCATGGCCTTCTTGGCGATGGCGTGGAACACGGGCGCCGCTACTACTCCTCCGTAAGGCTCTTTTGAAGCGGGTTCATCCACCACCACTATCAATGCCAACCTGGGGTCGGAGGCGGGCAGAAACCCCATAAAAGAGGAAACATACTTTCCTTCCGCATATCCGCGGGAGTCCTTTTTCGGCTTCTGGGCTGTTCCCGTCTTTCCCGCTACCGAGTAGCCCTTTACCGCGGCTCTCGAGCCGGTCCCTTCCTCGGAGGCCACCATCTTCATATACTCGGTTATGAGCATGGCCACTTCCGGTGAGACGACCTGTCTGACCTTTTGGGGCCGATTTATTCTTTTTCCCTTTCCTCCGGGGGTAATCACGTACTCCGCGAGGTAGGGCTTCATGAGCATGCCTTTGTTGGCGATGGCCGACATAGCCGTCACCGTTTGCAATGGCGTCACTGCTATGCCTTGTCCAAAGCTGATGGTTCCCACCGCCACCTGGGACCATCTCTTGTAGTCCCGGACCAGGCCAGACGCTTCACCCGGAAAATCAATGCCGGTTTTTCGTCCGAAGCCGAATTCCTTTATCGCCTTGTAGAGCCTTTGCTTACCCAGCCTCTCCCCGATCTTGCTGGCCCCGATATTCGAGGAGTAGGTTATAATCTCGGACGCGTCCAGGAAGCCGTGGGCCTTGGTGTCGGTTATTGTCTCGCCTCCGAGAAGATATGCCCCGTTCTCGCAATAGAACTTCTCGCGGGGGGATACGGCCCTGGTCTCGAGGGCTGCAGCCGCGGTGAAGACCTTGAAGGTGCTTCCCGGCTCATAGGAGTTCACCACGCACCGGTTGCGGAAAGCGTCCTGGCTGTAGTTGCGGAAGTTGTTGGGATCGAAGCCGGGCCAGGAAGCCATTGCCAGGACCCTTCCGGTTTGCGGGTCCACGGCCAGGATACAGCCGGCTTTTGCGCCGGTCGTCTCCATTGCGGCTTTTAGCTCCTGCTCGACCACGTACTGGAGCGGCCGGAGTATGGTCAGCTTTATCGAGCTTCCCTTGGCGTTCACGTGGGTAAGGCTTTCGTAAACCCCTCCTGGGGCGCGGTCTCCGGAGATATTCGAGCCGGCCCCGCTTTTCTTGGAGAGGAATATGGAGTTCCCGCGGCCGTCCTTTTCCTGCCAGATACGAATGGTGCTTCCGGCCAGGGTATCTTCATAATAATACTCGAGTCCCTCGAGTCCCTGTCCTTCTACTCCGGTGAACCCCAGCAGGTTGGCGGCCAGTGATCCGCCCGGATAGTAGCGACGGATGGCCGGAAAAACGCCGATGCCCGGCAGGTCGAACTTTTCAATCCTTTCCGCCCGGTCCTCGGGAGCGTACCTGTCGATCCATATAAAGTGCTTGTCTTTGCGGCTGAGCTTCCGGGCCAGAGGGAGGGCGTCCATATCCAACACTTTTGCAAGCTGGCGGGCGGTCGCATCCGGATGACGGACCTTTTCCGGCCTGGCAAACACCTGGGTTCTTTTCATGCTGGAGACGGCAAGAGCCTCACTCTGATTGTCAAGAATGGCCCCGCGCTCTGCCTTGAGCTTGATGGTATGCGCGTACTGCTTGGCGGCCTGCTTTTTCAAGCTGGGAGCATTGACGATCTGAAGCTGTACACCGCGCGCAAGTATAGCCGCCGCACCGACCCCGATTAAGGCCAGGATCGTGGTGATGCGCTTTTTCAAGCTCCTGGCCGCCTTATTTTCCATATCTTCCGCCTTTCCCTGGCCGGAGTTTGAACTTCCGGTCCGGTTCAGGTCCTCCGCCGTCCACCGGG
>CAYQTK010000041.1:13345-28168 GCA_964420375.1 uncultured bacterium | reverse complement strand
GGCACGCTTCATCATGAGACCATATCATATCCGCCGGCACTGGTGCATGCAAAAAAGTGAAGTTCTTCTGTTTTTCACGGGAAGCGGACGCAGGAAAACAGGTGCGGCAAAGCGGTGATTAAAACGTCATGCAGATCGGCTCGCCAGGACGTTGTCTTTCAATCCGCGGAGGTCAAGTCGCAGGCACGGGAAATTCGCTGACTGAGTTCGGGGCATTTTTTCGAAAATTGTGCTTTTATTTCCTGTTTACCTTGACAATCGCTTTTCGGACGTGATATTCAAATAACGGTTGTTATTGTATGAAGGAGTAGTATGCAGTGACTAAAACAAAAGTCAGGCAGGAGAACTCGAACAGGCACCCTCATCGGAGCAGGCGTGGCAAAGCGGAGACAAGGGAGGAGCTCATGTCCGCGGCAATGGAACTGTTCGCCCGCAAGGGATACCGGGGAACATCGGTGCGCGACGTGGCTTCCCGCGCGGGCGTCACCACCGGCGCGTTTTACAGCAACTTCCGGAGCAAGCGCGACATCTATGTCGCCATTATCAACAAGATAGCCACGACCCTGGAAGACATAGTAGACGAGATCGCACGGGAGAACGTCGAGCTTTTAAAGAAAAAGGGAGTGCATGCGGAGTACGAACTTTTCCGGGCGCCCATCATCCGTCTCCTGGAGGAAGGCCGCCGCCACAACGCGCTGTTGCACATAATCCGGCGGGAGACGCTGGGCCGGGACCCCGAGTTCCAGCGCGAGTTCGACCGCATATTCGAAAAGTTCGTGGACGTGACCCGGCGGGCGCTGGACCTGTACATCGAAGCGGGCCTGGCAAAGGCCTATGACACCAGCCTGGTCGCCCGCAGCATCGTGCCCATGTTCGTCTCCTTGAGCCTGTACGACGTGCGGACCAAGGGAAAGTACCGGCAGGACATTGTCAGCCTGGTGGCCTCCTTCCTCTACGGCGGCGCCAGCAAGTGGGTCTCGTGGCGCAAGCTCGAGTACGAGCTTTACGACAGCGCCGAAAGCTAATGTGTTATCAAGCGAATAAACGCAGACCGTGCCTACGGCAAAAATCGCAATATGTGCGAGCGACTTTAGTCGCGATTCATTAGCTCGCACAAAACATGTCCCTCTTGAAAGCCGTGATATGCGCTTGACGGATCACCAGTATACTATGATGACCGGCCCTGCAAGCGGCCGGGAAAGGAGAGACAAATGGCGGGTATCGTATCGTTGGGGGCTTATCTGCCCCGCCTGCGCTTGAACCGGATGGCTATTTTCAACGCAGTGGGGTTCCTCGCTCCCGCGCTAATGACCGCGGCCCGGGGGGAGCGGACCATGTGCAACTGGGACGAAGACGCCATGACAATGGCGGTGGCTGCAGGCCGTGACTGCCTTGCCGGCATGGACAAGTCCAAGGTGGGCGGAATCTACCTGGCGTCCACCAGTACGCCCTTTGCCGACCGGTCCAATGCAGGAGTGTTGGCAACCGCGCTGAACCTTTCCGAGGACGTGGTTTGCGCGGACTTCTCGTCAACCCAGAAGGCGGGCACGTCCGCCCTGGTCGCCGCGCTGCAGGCGGCCCGCGGCGCGGAAGGGAGAGACTTCCTGGTGACAGCCGCGGACCGGCGCCGCACCAAGGCGGCCTGGTTCCACGAGATGTGGTTCGGCGACGGCGCGTGTTCGTTGCTGGTGGGCACGGAAAACGTGATCGCCGAATTTCTGGGCTCTCATTCCGTGAGCTATGACTTCGTGGACCACTACCGGGGAAGCGACGAGAAGTTCGACTACAACTGGGAAGAGCGCTGGATACGCGACGAGGGCTACATGAAGATTTACGCGGAGTCCATCGGCGGCCTGCTCGAGAAGACGGGCACGAAGATAAACGAGATATCCCGGCTCTGTTACCCCTGCTTTCTGGGCAGGGCCCACGGCGGAGTGGCCAAGAAACTGGGGGCCTCTCCGGAGCAGGTGGCGTCCAATATGCACGCCGAGGCAGGCGAGTGCGGGGTCGCCCATCCCCTCATACTTCTGGCGCGAGAGCTGGAGTCGGCAAGCCCCGGCGACAAGATCGTGGCGGCCGGCTTCGGTCAGGGCTCGGACGCCCTGCTCTTCCAGGTCACCGACAAGATCAAGGACCTGCCTTCGAGGATGGGGGTCGCCGGCAGTCTCGCCCGCCGCAAGGAGGAGCAGAACTACTCCAAGTTCTTGAAGTTCAATGAGCTGATCGAGACCGACATGGGCATCCGAGCCGAGTCTCCCAAGCAGACCGCGCTCTCCGCCTTGTGGAGAAAGCGAAACCTCATCCTCGGCTTCGTGGGCGGCAAGTGCACCAGGTGCGGCACTCCCCAGATTCCCTCCGACAGGATTTGCGTAAACCCCGACTGCGGTGCAGTGGACAGCCAGGAAGAGTACGAGTTTGCAGACCAGCCGGCAACCATATTGACCTATACCGGCGACATGCTCGCCGTGTCGGTGGACCCGCCGGCCATCTACGGCATGGTCCAGTTTACCAACGGCGGCCGGATGATGATGGACTTCACCGATTGCTCCCTCGCGGACGTCGAGGTGGGCGTGCCGGTGAAGATGCAGTTCCGGAAAAAGTACTATGACAGCCAGCGCGGCTTCACCGGCTATTTCTGGAAGGCGGCTCCGGAGCTCGCTCCGGAGCAGGGCGAATAAGGAGGGTTTGTCATGGCAACGGGCATAAAAGACAAGGTAGCGATTCTGGGCATGGGGTGCTCCAGGTTCGGCGAGCGGTGGGACATGTCCGCGGAGGAACTCATGGTGGAAGCGTTTCTCGAGTGCATCGAGGACGCGGGAATCGAGAAGGACGCCATCCAGGCGGCGTGGCTGGGGTCGGCACTGGCACAGGTGAACGTGGGGCTGTCCGCGCTGCCGCTGTCCATGACGCTGCGGCTTCCCAACATACCGGTGACGCGCGTCGAGAACTTCTGCGCCACCGGCACCGAGGCCTTCCGGGGAGCATGCTATGCGGTGGCCTCCGGTGCTTATGACATGTGCCTGGCTCTGGGAGTCGAAAAGCTCAAGGACACCGGCTATGGCGGGCTTCCCGAGCAGGGAGCGAACGCCGGTCCCAACCGCTTTTTGCAGATGCCCAACATCACCGCGCCCGGTTCCTTTGCGCAGCTCGCTTCCGCCTATCGCGCCCGACACAAAAAGGACAAGGACGAGCTCAAGGAGGCTCTGGCGCACGTGTCAGCCAAGAGCCACAAGAACGGCGCGCTAAACCCCAAGGCCCACCTCCGCAAGGAGATATCAGTGGACCAGATAAAGGCAGCGCCAATTGTGGCCGATCCCTTGGGGCTATACGATTGCTGCGGCGTGTCCGACGGGGCTGCATGCGCCATTGTCACCACTCCGGAGATAGCGCGCGACATGGGCAAGAAGGACCTGGTATCCGTCAAGGCGCTCCAGCTCGCCTTGTCAAACGGGTATGAGTCTTCCTTTAACGAGTGGCAGGGAGACCACTTCGTGACCACCGACAAGTGCTCGACCCGGGCGTATGAAGAAGCGGGCATCGAGAACCCCCGCGAGGAGATCAGCATGATGGAGGTCCACGATTGCTTCTCCATTACCGAGCTCGTCACCATGGAAGACCTTCACATATCGCCGCGCGGAGAAGCCATCAAGGACGTTCTCGACGGCTTTTACAACCTCGACGGCGGAGTGCCCTGCCAGGTGGACGGAGGGCTGAAGTGCTTCGGACATCCCATCGGGGCCTCCGGGCTGCGCATGCTCTACGAGATGTACCTCCAGCTCCAGGGACGTGCAGATAAAAGACAGATCGAAAACCCCGGGTTCGGGCTCACCCACAACCTGGGCGGGTTCCCCTTCATGAACGTCTGCTCCATAGCCATCGTGGGAAAGCACGGGGAGTGAAGAGCCGGAGGTCGTAGTCTTTCAGATAGAAAACGCCAAGATGTGCGGGCGAGGTAAGCCGGGATTAAAATCGTTTGTACTCCTTAGGAGAAGATTTTGTACAAGGCTCTTTTCCGCTATTCGAGCCTCGTGACCGTGGCGGGAAATATTCTTCTCTTTTCGACTCCGCATGAAAAAAGTTTTTCACAAGCCCGCCGCTTCAGTTAAAATAGTCCTAATACGCCGGGAAAGGAGGAGCAGGAATGAAAGAACGGGTTACGAAGACGCTGATCCTGGCTGTTTTGGCGGGTGTGCTTTTGGGGGCGGGATGTCCTGATAAGAAAAAGGACGTTTACGAGCGGAAGCAGACCTTGCGGGAGGCCATCAACGACTACAACGAGTGTTTTTTCTGGCGCGATTTTGACAAGGCCTCCCGCTACGTTGTGCCGGCGAAGCGCGGCGACTTCCTCGCAGCTACCGAGCAGCTCCGGCGCGGATACACCCTGGACGACTTCCGGATCATGAGCATCAAGATGGGTCCGTCCGGAGAGATGGCGCTGGTGGATGTAAAAAGAAGCTACATCATGTCTCCTTCTGTCACGCTTCAGAGGAGCACCTTTTCCCAGAAGTGGGTGCTGAAGGAAGGCGCCTGGTTTCTATCCGGACCGCCCTACTGATCGGATGTCGCTTTACGAAAACCGACTGCTCATAGTTGCGGGTGAGGCTTCAGCGGACGCCCATGCCGCTGCTCTGTTGGGCGAGCTTGTGAAGCTCAAGCCCGAAGTCGATGCTTTCGGCCTGGGCGGAGCGCGGCTCAGGCAGGCCGGATGCGAGCTCTTTCTCGACTTTTCCCAGGCGGCAGTAGTAGGAGTAACCGAGATTCTTCCCCAGGCCGGGACCTATATCTCCGCCTACCGAGCACTCATCAAAGAGATAAAGCATAGACCGCCCGCGGCAGCACTCCTTCTGGACATGCCCGACTTCAACATCTTACTTGCCGGAAAGATCAAAAAGATAAGCCCGGAAACCCGGGTCATCTACTACATAAGCCCGCAGGTATGGGCCTGGCGGCCGGGCAGGATCAAAAAGATCGTCCGCCGGGCGGACGCCATGCTGGTTCTGTTCGACTTTGAAGAGCCTCTCTACAAAAATGCCGGCATGGACGTCGAGTTCGTGGGACATCCCTTGCTGGAGACGGTGAAAGCCTCACTGCCGCGGGAGGAGCTTAAAAAGGAGTTCGGCGTAGAGACCGCGGAGCGGGTTATCGCCCTTCTGCCGGGAAGCCGGACCGCGGAGATCAAAAGGTATCTTCCGGCCATGGCTGATGCGGTTTTTGAGCTTTCCCGCTCGGGAGCTAATGTTGCCTTTTTGCTGGCTCGGGCGCCCGGGCTTGCCGAGGACATGATAAGGTCGCTTCTGGGCGCGTCCGCCGGTCTTGTCCGTATGGTCGGAGAGAGGACATACGACGTTCTGGGAGCTTCGGACCTGGCCTTGGTGGCCAGCGGCACCGCCACCCTGGAGACCGCTGTCATGGAGAAACCCATGGTAGTGGCAGGCGCGGTATCACGGCTGTCCTATGCACTGACCCGGAGGATGATCAGGATTCAACACGTGGCCCTTCCCAACGTGATCGCGGGGAAAGAGGTCGTGCCTGAGCTGTTGCAAAAAGAAATGAAGGGTGACAACCTGGCCCGCGAAGCCGCCCTTCTTCTTGAATCTCCGGAAAGAATGGCGACAATAAAAAAGGAGCTCCGGTTGGTAAAAGAATCGCTCGGTCCCGGCGGCGCATCCGGCCGCGCAGCCCGGGCGCTGTACCGGCGGGTGTGGGAGTAACAACTGATGTCCGCCGGATGTCGGCAAGGTTTTACTGAAAGGAAGAAGAGATGAAGCGAAAAGCTCCGGCAGCGATAATGGCGGCGTGCATGTTCCTGGCGGTCTCTACGCTGGGATGCGCTGAGCTCATGAAAAAGTTCGAGCAGGCCCTGAGCAAGCATTCGGTGACCGAGGTCCCCGAGCCCGCCGAGGCGCGGAAAGGAAGTCCACAAAAAGTGAAGAAAGTTCTGGATAATGGATTGACGGTAGTGGTGCAGGAGTCATATGGCGCTCCCGTGACCTCGGTGCAGGTGTGGGTCAAGGCCGGCTCTGCGGATGAAAAGGAAGAGGAAGCAGGCATAGCGCACCTTATCGAACACATGATGTTCAAGGGAACGGAAAAACGCGGCGTGGGCGAGACAGCCCGCGACGTGGAGAAGCTGGGCGGCGACCTGAACGCCTTTACCAGCTATGACCAGACAGTGTACTACGTGACACTTGCAAGCCGGTTCTCTGCGGACGCCGTGGAGATACTCTCCGACCTGGTGCTGCATCCCGCGTTTGACGGCGAAGAGCTTGACCGCGAGCGGGAGGTTGTGCTGGAAGAAATCCGCAGGAGCAAAGACAATCCCTTATCGCGTGCCTTCAAGTACTGCTTTGCAGAGGCTTACCATGTACATCCCTATGGAAGGCCGGTAATAGGGTATGAAAAGACCGTAAGGGACTTTGACAGGGACGACCTGTTTGCTTTCTACGAGCGCTACTACACCGCTCCCAACATGACGGTGGTGATAACGGGCGACGTACAAGCGGACCGCATTCTGGAGCAGGCGGAGCAATACTTCGGCGAGGCCCCTTCCCGGAAGGCCCCCGACATGTCCGAGCGACCCCGCTCCGAGCAGGAGCCGGAGCAGGACTCCACCCGCAGCAGCATCTTCAGGGAAGACGTCTCCGAGAGCTACATGTACCTGGGCTTCCACATTTCCGAGTTCACTGACGAGGACACGCCCGCCCTGGACGTTCTGTCCGTGCTTTTGGGCGGGGGAGAGAGCTCGCGGCTGCTTTACCGCATTCGGACGGAGCGCGGCCTGGTGAACAAGATATGGGCCTACGCCTACACTCCCCGCAACGCCGGCATGCTCCTGGTGGGGGCCAACCTGAACGAAAGCAAGGCTCCCGAGGCCGTAAGCATGATCTTAAAGCAGCTCTACCTTTTAAAACACGAGCCGGTGGAAAAATGGGAGCTTGAAAAAGCCAAGCTCACCCTGGAGACAGAGGCCATCTACTCCCGGGAGACAGTGCAGGGACAGGGACGCAGGACCGGCTTCTTCTATACTTTGAGCAACGACCTCGACTTCGAGAAGGAGTACCTGGAAGCGGTAAGCAAGGTGACCGCCGAAGACGTAAGGGAAGTTGTCAACAAGTACATTAAAGGCGAGAACCTTACAGTGGCCGGCATCTTTCCGGACCATAACATCGGCGACCCCTCCGGCAACTCCTCTGCAAAGCTCTTTAACGGAAGTGACGTGGAAGAGATCGTGCAGAAGGTGAAAGAGTGGGACGCGTCCTATCAGAAAGGCGGCCTTGCCGAGCCCGATCCCATCGAGCCTCCCGAGGTCCCCCGAAAAGAGAAAGAAGCGGACATAGCAGGCGAAGGAGAAACAGCCACCGCCCCGGTAAAGTACGACCTGGAAAACGGCATCCGGCTTATTGTGCGGGAAAACCGCACCGTTCCCCTGGTGTCGGTGCGGGCTGCTTTCGACGGCGGGTTGCGCCGGGAGAACCCCGATAATAACGGGATCAACAACTTCATAGCCGAGACCATTACCGAAGGCACAATCCACTATGACGCGTCCGATATCCATTCCATGATCGAGGCCCGCGCAGGCAGCCTGGAAGGCTTTTCCGGCCGTAACACCGTGGGAGTGACCCTCGAGGTCCCCAGCATGTTTTTCCGCTCGAGCCTTCCCGTGTTCGGGGAAGTCATCCGTTATCCCACCTTCCCGGAGGAAGAAGTGGAGCGCAAGCGGAGCATAACCATCTCCGGCATCAAGAGTGACAAGGACAAGCCCCAAGTTTTGGCATTCAAGCTCTTTCGCTCCGAGCTTTTCCATGAACACCCTTACGGCATGGACATAAAAGGAGACGAGCAGAGCGTGAAGTCGATCAGCAGGCAAGACCTCTTAAACTACTACCAGAACTTTGCAGTGCCCGGCAACATGGTCATAGCGGTGGTCGGCGACGTGGAAGCCGCGCAGGTAAAAGAAGACATGGAAAGGCTTTTCAAAGACTGGGTTGCCGAGCCGTATTCCCCGGAGCCGGTGCCGGTGGAGCCTCCGCCCGAGTCTCCGCGGGAGGCGTCCATGTGCAAGGACGTGAACCAGGCCAACCTGATCATCGGCTTCCAGGGGACCGAGGTGACCTCTGCCGACCGCTACCCCGTCGAGGTCCTCGACTCCGTCCTCTCCGGAATGTCGGGAAGACTCTTCACCGAGCTGCGCGGAAAGCAAAGCCTGGCCTATGCTGTCACTGCGTTCAGCCAGGAAGGGCTCGAGCCCGGCTACTTCGGCGTTTACATAGGCACTGCCCCCAACAAGGAAGAGCAGGCCCGGGAAGGCATAATCAAGGAGCTCCGCAAGGTCCGCGAGCTGCCGGTTTCCGCAGCGGAGCTGTCCCGCGCGCAAAAGGTTCTCATCGGAGACTTTGAAATCCGGCTTCAGCGTTACTCCAACCAGGCGCTCCATTACGCCTTGGACGAACTTTACGGACTGGGCTACCGGGCTTCCGAGCGGTACCCGCAAAAGATCGGGTCCGTGTCCGCGCGCGACGTGCAAAAAGCGGCGAAGAAGTACCTTAAGCTTGACGCGCCGGTAACCGCGGTAGTCAATCCCTGCGGTCCGCAGGCGTCCGCCACCGGTGCCGGGCCCGCGGAGGGGGTTTCGCTGAAGTAGCCTTCCCAACCGGAAGCCCGCCGGAAAGGAGGAGGATTTATGTCACTTGAACAGAGCGTACTCATCCTGGCGGCCCATGCCGACGACACCGAGTTCCTGGCTGGAGGCACTGTTGCCCGGCTGGCGTCGGAGGGACGCGAGGTGGTCGAGGTCATTGTTACCGACAACTCGCGGGGGACCTTCGAGCTTTCCGTGGAAACCATTGTTCCCCAAAGCCGGGAGGAGGCCCGGCAAGCCGCCCGAATCCTGGGCAAAAAGGACGTGGTCTTTCTGGACTATCCCGACGGTATGCTCTCCGACGTTCCCTTGAACGAGCTCCGGGAGAAGTTCATACGACTCATCCGCCAGTATAAACCAAGGACGATCATGACCTTTGACCCCTGGGCACCTTTCGAGCCTCACCCCGACCACCGGCAGGTGGCCTTTGCTGCTGTGGAAGCGCTGAGCTTCTCCCATTTCCCGCATTTCCATCCCGAACACAAAAAAGAAGGGCTCGAGACCCACCTCGCTGCAGAGCAGTACTTCTTTGCCAAGCATCCCGTGCATGCCAACAAGGTGGTGGATACGACCGCTTTCATCGACCGGAAGATCGAGGCCCTGTGCGCGCACGACTCGCAGATGAAGCTCACCATTGACGAGCTCAAGATGAGCTTGGAGGCCGGCGGAGCGCCGCAGGAGATGGTTGCCGGCCTGGACCGGAACAATTACAAGCCGCTGCTCGATATCTACGTCAAGGCCAATGACAGCGAAACAGGCGGTAAAGCCGGATACGAGTACGGCGAGGAGTTCAGGTACGAGCTTGCCGGCGGGCCCGTAGCTGAGCTGGCCCGCGGCGGGGAATAAAAACCCGCTTGAAGCCGTTTCCGGCCCGGCAAAACAGAAGCAATCAAAGCCCGCACGCAGCAAGAACCCGCTTACAGGTTCTTTTATCATCCCACTTGGCAAAGGTGTGTCTAAACCCGGCTTTCTACTCTCAGAAACTTCTGTCGCACCTCAGTAAGAGTTGTATAAAGGGCGCTTTTATTTTGGTGCATGCTCCGGGTTACAATAGAGGCAGGATTATTGGGGAGGCTTGGCATGAAAGAGTTTTTTTCTTTTGTGAACAAGGTGGAGTTCGAGGGTCCGGGCTCGGACAACCCGTTTGCGTTCAAACATTACAACCCGGAGGAGAAGGTGCAGGGCAAGAGCATGGCCGCTCATCTTCGGTTCGCGGTCTGTTACTGGCACACCTTCCGGGCCACCGGCGGCGACCCGTTCGGTCCGGGGACCATGATCCGGGAGTGGCACCATGCATCAGACCCCATGGAGGAGGCCGCGCACACCATGCACGCTGCTTTCGAGTTCTTCTCCAAGCTCGGCGTCCCCTTCTGGTGCTTTCACGACCGGGACATCTCACCGGAAGCGGACAACCTGGCGGAGACCAACCGGCGGCTGGACAAGATGCTCGAGCTCGCCCTGAAACTCCAGGACGAGACCGGCGTCCGGCTTTTGTGGGGAACGACCAATGCCTTTTCCCACCGCAGGTTCATGGCGGGCGCGTCCACCAACCCCTCGCCGCACGTGTTCGCTTATGCAGCCTCGCAAGTGAAAAAGGCCATGGAACTGACCCATGCACTGGGCGGACAAAACTACGTGTTCTGGGGCGGCAGGGAAGGCTACGAGACCCTTTTGAACACCGACATGAAGCGGGAGCTCGACCACCTGGCCCGGTTGCTCCACATGGCCGCGGATTACAAGAAGGAACTCGGTTTCGAGGGACAGCTTCTTATCGAGCCCAAACCCAAAGAACCCACCAAGCACCAGTACGACTTTGACGCAGCCGCTATCTACGGGTTTCTTGTAAAGCATGGCCTGGAGAACGACTTCAAGCTCAACATCGAGGCCAACCACGCCACCCTGGCCATGCACGAGTTCCAGCACGAGCTCGAGTACTGCGCCATAAACGGCGTGCTGGGATCGGTGGACGCCAACCGGGGAGACCTGCTTTCGGGATGGGACACCGACCAGTTCCCCACCGACATCCGGGAGACTACCCTGGCCATGTACACCATCCTCCGGGCAGGCGGCTTCGACAAGGGAGGACTCAACTTTGACGCCCATCTCCGCCGCCAGTCCATTGACCCGGCGGACCTGTTCCACGCCCACATCGGCGGCATGGACGCCTTTGCGCGCGGACTCAAGAACGCGGCCCGCCTTATAGAAGACGGCAGGCTGGAGGACTTCAAAAAGCAGCGCTACCAGGGCTGGGACAATGAGCTGGGACATAAGATCGAGTCAGGAAAGGCAAGCTTTAAAGACCTCGAGAACTACGTGCTCGAACACGGAGAGCCGGAGATACAAAGCGGCCGGCAGGAGATGCTGGAGAACATCATAAACGAGTACCTGTAGGGGGCTTAAGAGCATATTTCGCGGATTAAGCCGCTCGCATGAATCCTCCTGTTTTGCACGGCCCGATAAGCCGCTCGAAGATATCACGTTGTTTTCAAATACATCATATAGCTTCTGCATCATCAGAGATACGGTTTTTTGAGCTTGGGAAAAACCGATGTTATACGTGCGAGCGGCTTTAGCCGCGATTTTGGAAGTACTTCTGGAAGGAGGGCGGCAGGTTCCGGGGTGTTGCCTTCTCGTCCAGGAAGGGAGACAGGTCGAGGGTGTTGAAGGTATGCCAGAAAAGGATGTTCTTGTCCTCGAGACCTTGCGAGCTTATGTAGTCCATCATGGCGGCCATGGTCTTGGCGGTGTAGGTGGTGTCCAGGGTCATGTCTTCAAGGTCGCTGCAAAGCTTCTTGGCCTCCAGCGCTTCGTCGGTGATCCTGGCGTACTCGCCTCCGAAGAAATCGTGGACCATGGCGATCTCCGCGGGCCTGGCCTTTATCTGCGGGACGTCTGCGCCCGACTTTAGAAGAAGCCGGGCTGCGCGGTTGACAATACTGGCGATGATCCTTTCGTTGCAGGCGATCCACTCGGTGATCCTTACTCCCACAACTTTGCTTTTCATGCCCAGAAGCCTTTTACCGAGTTCGATGCCGGCCATGGTGCCGCCCGTGCCCGCCGTCACGAAGATATAGTCCGGCTCGGGGGACTCACCGCTTTTTATCTGCCGGTCGAGCTCGAACATGGCGTTTAAGTAACCGAGCGCGCAGGTAGCGGACGAGCCGAAGGAGGGGATGTAAAACGGCGGCCGCATTCTCCGCCAGTCGGTGTTGCGAAGGTAATGATAGAGGATGGAGAAGGGTATGAAGTAGGGCCTTTTCACGTGGTTGAACTCGACCCCCATGGATTGGTCTATCAATATGTGTTGGCACATGTAGTCGGTGGGGCATTGTTCGAGGAATACCCCTACTATCTTCACGCCGAGTTGCCTGCCGTATATGGCCGACGCCATAATCTGGTTCGACCCGAGCGGACCCGGAGATATGGCAACAGTCTTTCGGTCAGCCTTCATGCGGGCGAGCAGAAACTCCATGAGCCTCACCTTGTTGCCGCCCATCTTGTCCGAGCTCAAGTCGTCACGCTTTACCCACAGGTTGTCACAACCCAGCTTCGCTCCTAAAGACTCCAGCTTCTCCACCGGCGTGGGAAAAGTTCCCAGCGAGGTCCAGGGAATGGATGTCTCCAGAACGGGATATGCCTTGAACAGCTCCGGAGTTTCCATGAACGCGCTCCTGTGAAACGATAATAAAATAGTAACACAGCGTTAGCACATTAGCCACAAGCGGTCGGCCAAGGGGTGTGCGACATGTTTGGTGGTCATTGCCTCCCCGGTGGGCAGACAGGCACGCAGACAGGAAAGCTTGCTTTCGCTTTCATTAGTTCCGGCTTGCCGGAACTAACAAAAAAGATTTGCGTGCGAGCGGTTTCATTCGCGATGATTATTCATCTGCTTAAATGAATCGTGCGAGCGACTTTCAGTCGCGACAAAAAAGATTTGCGTGCGAGCGACTTCATTTTACAACCGGTTTCCAACAACCTTTAAATCAACGAGGCCCCTCTTTCCTGATATTGGGGGAGAGAGGGTTTTATGCGCTTTTAATATCATTCGCAAAATACGGTCTATCGAACAGGCAATAAAAGAATTGCCCACCTTCCATAAGCTCTATACCGCGGACGCCAGGCATATCTAGTTCCTCAAAGACGAAAGCATTCATTTGATTCTTACTTCTCCGCCTTACCGTACTGGACCCTTTCATGGGAACAGGCTCAACAAACATTGCCGCAGCAAAATGGGCACGGAACAGTATCGGAGTCGAAACCTTGCCGGGCTACTTTCGGCCTGTGAAAGAATGGGACCTGCTCGCTTCTATTGAATTAAAATCTCATATAGGGCCCTCCTACGGAAACAACTTCAACAACCGTGTTGAAGAAGCCCTGGGAAGCTCTCAAGATTTATGGACAGCTTACAGGGAAGGAGCTTTTCGGGAATCCGTAAGGCCCTGGCTGGGCTGTTTCATGTTACTGGAAGATTGCCGAAATTCGAACAGTCCTGTAAACTTGCGGGGAACTCCTCATTTTCCCGTCTTCGATGAGTTTACACACGCCTCCTATGCGAACAGATACGAAATATTTTGCAGAAAACTTGTCCTGGAAGGACTATATGACGCCGCTACCCTCCTTCTATCGGACAAGCAAGGAGGTCTTAAAGGCCGGTATAGAGAGTCTTCTCAATTAATAAGTTTTTCAAACTTCGTGGCTTCTTTACAGGGAAAAGCATTGGCCTATATGAAACAAAAAGCAAACAAATAATTTGACTGTTACATAACAGGAGGTCTATTGAATTCGGCATTTTCAAAGATGTGTCTTTACAATTAAGTTTATGTTCTTTTCAAGCTCCCAAGTAGCGGCGTAGATTAGCCAGGGGGGGTAACCCTTGGAGAGAGGGGTTCGATGGTTTTCGTGTCCTGATAGGGACTCGGTAATTGTGTGCCAGGCATGTCGCGTCTGTTGGGGGTGTAAGTCCCCTGCGGTCCGTGGCGTTCTCCAAAAGGAAGGGCGGAAATCGAGGATTCTATTTCGGCAGCTCGATCCTTTCGTACGGCTCGCCGGTTTCGCCGTCGGTTTCCGCCCACGAATGCTTCGAGGAGTTTACGTGGTCCATTGCAAGATGGTTGAAGCCCAGGGCCTTGGCTTTACGGAAGTCTTTTTCAGTGTCCAGGCCGTATGCGCGGGCAACAAAGCCGGCTTCATGGATTTTTTCTCCAAAAGGATGAGGACCGCGCACGTTGAAGAAGATACGATGGGGATATTGTTCAATGCTGCGCGCGGTGAGGTTGGTATTAACCAGGAACACGGGGTCTTGCTTTGGCTGGTATCCTGCTCGAACAAGATGTTTCCTGCCGGAGGCTACCACCAGCATAAACTTTCCGCGCAGTTCCTCCAGGACAGGCCAGCCGCAGCCGGGCATTGTCACCGCTTCCTGGAGGTTGCCGGCTTGGGGGCATAGTTCCAGAAGCGCGCCGGGTCCTGTTATGCTCCCTTCAGGAAGTCCCTTTCGAAGTGCCCGGTAGAAGTCGTCTGCGCCGTGGCCGCTTCTTTCATGGAGTCCGTCTTTGATGTCGAAGAATATGGTGACCACGTGATGGCGCGGGTTTTGCTCGTGAAACCCGGCTACTTCTTCCAGGCATCCGGAGAGGAGCGCGCAGTTGGTTTTTGTGTCGATAAGCTCGTGGAACACGAACCAGTCGCCGGCAGGCGGCCGCTTTATTCCCAAAAGGTCTTTTTTACCGTGGAGATCGAGCTCGATGGACCGGAAGCGGAACCCGGCAAGCTGTTCTTTAATGCCGGTTTCCTTGGCATAGGAGTTATGCGATGACTTCCATCGGACCTGGTTGTAAGGCAGCTTTGGCCCGGCGTTTGCCGCACATACGGCGAAGAGGACCAGAACAACCAGTGTTGGTTTTGATTTTATACTGCGCATATTTTCTTCCCCGGCTTTTCTTAATGGAGCCTTGCCCCGTGTTCCTTCAGAAACTCGCACTTGTCCGCGTTGTCGGTTCTTTTTACATGCACCGGCATATCGAGGTACATGCGCTTTTTCTCTTCCCTGGTGTATGCGGGCCAGTGTGGAAGTCCTTCGCCGTTGGGGTCTCCGTGCTTGGCGAAGTTGGTCCAGTAGCTCATGATCATTCCGGCGAGCGGGCGGGCCTTCTTGGCCTGTCGCTTGGTATAGAGAAGCTTATCAA
>CAYQTK010000041.1:0-13245 GCA_964420375.1 uncultured bacterium | reverse complement strand
CCGGCGAGCGGGCGGGCCTTCTTGGCCTGTCGCTTGGTATAGAGAAGCTTATCAAGGGAATTTTGAGTAGAGTTTTCATCGCCGTTCTCATTCTTTTCAAGTCCGATTTTTCCGAACACAAAAGGAATCTCCATGGCGTGGGCCGCTCCCAGCATGTCGGGGTACATGCTCTCGTCGTAATCAAATCGGTAGTAGAAGGTTTGGGGCTGGTGTTTTGCGGATGCTTGCGCCGCCTGGAAGCAGGGACACCCCAGCGACATGTCGGACATTATGTCAATGCTCGCGTCCGCGGGGCGGTTATAGTCGCTGGTGGGATACAGCTCGCGCAGTCTCTGGCGCTCGCTTCGGGTCAGGTCCATATCTATCATGTTCTCGAGGACGGAGCGGGGCATCAGCCGGACGCCGGGTATAAAGAAGGTGAAGAGCTTCATCTCTTCGCGGTTGCTGCCCACCATGAGGGGCACGTTGTTGTAGTCTCCCGAGCGGATAACGTTGATGGGAGTATCCGTAAGGGCGTGGCCGTCCTCTTTGGGAACAAAGGAGAACATCTGTCCGCCGACGTTGTCTATGTTTACTCCGCTGCCGGCTTTGAACACCTCTGCCGCGGACATCCGGCGCATGCAGGATACCGGGTCATTGCCTTCACAGCCCGCCTTGCGGGCGTACTTGCGGCCGTGTGCGAAGCCCTCCTCCTCCGTCATGGTGGCGGTGCAGGCCCCGCTCTGGATGATGGCCTTGTCAAAGAGACCTTGTGCAAGCGGGCAGGCGAGCAGGTTGCAAACGCTCCAGCCTCCCGCGGACTCTCCGAAGATGGTGACGTTGTCGGGGTCTCCGCCAAAGGCTGCGATGTTGTCCTCTATCCATTGCAGGGCCTGTACCTGGTCGAGGAGGCCATAGTTGCCGGAACTCCCCTGGGGGTCTTCTTCAGAAAGTCCGGGAAGCGACAGGAACCCGAAGGGACCCAGCCGGTAGTTGATGGTCACCACTACAACGCCTTTCTCGCGGGCGAGCTCTTCACCGCTGTAGGTGGACATGGTGCCCGAGCCGATGATCAAGGCTCCCCCGTGAATCCACACCATGACCGGGTAAGTGCCTTCCTTGCGAGGGCGCCACACATTAAGGTAAAGGCAGTCCTCGCTGCCCACTACCTCGCCGCTGCCGCCCAGGATGCCGGAGATGTCCTGCTGCGCGCATTGCGGGACGTACGCGGCGGCCTCAAGAACGTCATTCCACGCCGACGGCTCCCGGGGCGCCTTCCAGCGCAGCTCGCCCACCGGAGGAGCGGCAAAGGGAATGCCCTTCCAGGCGCAACTGCCGGCGACCTCGGTGCCCGCTACCAGTCCGAAGCCAGTGGGCACCGGCTCGGAGCAATCAACCTCCGCGGATGCGCTCGATATGAGCAGCATATAAAACACCGGCGCCAGAAACATTGCTTTCCATCTCATAGCTTTGACCCTCCTTGAGCTGTTATACCCGGTTCCTGTCGTAAATGATTTTGAGACCCCGGATGGTTAGGTCTTCGATGATGTCTTTTACGTGCCTGGTCTGGGGCGCTACCAGGGAAGCGAGACCGCCGGTGGCGATTACTGCGGGGTCTGGCTCCCGGGGATAGTCCCTTTTTATCTCCGCCATGAACCTCTCGATCATGGAGTCGACCATGCCGGCGTGGCCGTAGATAATCCCGCTTTGCATGGCAGACACCGTGTTCTTTCCGATCACGTTCTTGGGCGGGATGAGCTCGACCTTGGGCAGCTTGGAAGCTTCACGGAAAAGGGCTTCCATGGACACGTTGAGGCCGGGAGCTATCACGCCCCCTTCAAAGCTGCCCGCAGCGCTCACAAAGTCGAATGTGACCGCAGTGCCGAAGTCGACCACGATGACCGGTCCCTGCACCGTGTTTACGGCAGCAACCGCGTTCACGATGCGGTCCGCGCCCACCTCGCGGGGGTTGTCCACGTGAATGGACATCCCGGTCTTGATGCCCGGTCCCACTACCAGGGGCTCGATCTCGAAGTAGCGGCGCGAGAGCTCGATGAGCGACGGCAGGAGAGGGGGAACCACCGAGGACATGCAAAAACCGTCAATGTCGCCGCAGGTGTAGCCCCCGATCTCGAGGAGCTCCTTGAAAAGGATCAGGTTCTCGTCAACCGTGCGCTCCCGGATGGTGACCACCCGCCAGTGGTTTTTGAGCTCGTCCCCCGAGAAAAGCCCGATGCCGGTGTTGGTGTTTCCTATGTCAACCACGAGGAGCATGGTTTGTCACCCTCCCTGTCTCGATTAAATAACATGTCCCACTCTTGTCCAAAATAGAATTTTATTTCACGCAAAGGCGCGAAGACGCAAAGTAAAAACTCAACAACATTAAGCCGTTCTGATCTTTTATAGGAATAACCCTCCGGCAGAACTTTTCAAGTAACCTCAAATTCATAAAGCATCTTTTCGTGCGCATCATTACCGAGGTTCTAACATTTGATTCCAAATCAAAAAGAAATTCCGAATCCTTCGCGCCTTTGCGTGATATGGCTTTCAGCTTTCGCTCCATGTTTTGGACAGAAATGAACATGTGCATCATCCGCCTTTTCTCGAAAACAATTTTTCCCTTCCTCCCGTTAGCTCTTTCGTGCGAGCGGCTTCAGCCGCGACTTTCCGGGATTGAGGCATCATCCGCCTTGCCGAGCACTTCCACGTCACCTGCCATAACGGCCTGTTCGCCATTTCCGGTGCGGATGAGCAGCGCGCCGTCGGGCCGGACTCCGCAGGCGAGTCCCTCGATCACGCCGCCGGGAGTATGCGCCCGGACCCGCTTGCCCGAAACTTCGGAGAACTCCATCCAGGTTTCCAGCACCTTGTTTTGCCGGCCTTGTTCTATCTTTATAAGCTCTTGCTCCAGCAAGGCAAGCACGTCTTTGAAGAGGGCAGGGCGGTCCCAATTCTTCCCCGTCTCCATGAACAAAGAGGTGGCAGTAGCAGCAAGCTCGGCCGGCATCTCTTCCGCGGTCTGGTTCACGTTTATGCCTATGCCGGCCACCAGGTACTTTTCGGTTGCCTCGCAAAGGATGCCCGCGAGCTTGCAGCCCCTTGTGCGGACGTCGTTGGGCCACTTGATGGCCGAGTCAACCCCCCTGGCAAGGAGCGCCCGGGCCACGGCAATGCCTGCAGCCAGGGTCAGCAGTCCCGGTCCTTGCCGGGCCGCGTCAACAGAGAGGAGAACGGAGAAAAGCAGGTTTTTGCCCGCGGGGGAATGCCAGCTCCGGGAGAGCCTGCCCCTGCCTTTTGTCTGGAACTCGGCTGTTACCACGGTGCCGAAGGGCGCGGTTGTTCTGCCGAGCTCGTGCGCATCGTCGTTGGTGGAGTAGGTCTCTTGCTTCACTATAACCTTGTGGCCCAGAATACAGCCGGGCCGGCAAAGCAGGTCTTCGGACAGAGGATCATCCATCCGTGTCCTCCGGGCTGTCCGGGTTAAGCTGATCCATCCCGGCGGAGACGTCCGCCGCAGGAGCGGAGTGGGTGAGCGCTCCGGAGGATATTATATCCACACCCGTTTCAGCGATCTGCCTTACGTTTTCCAGGGTCACGTTTCCCGAGGCCTCGACAGTGGCGTGGCCCCGGCAGAGCCGCACTGCACGGCGCATAGTATCAAGGTCCATGTTGTCGAGCAGGACAAGCTCTGCTCCCGCGTCAAGTGCTTGTTCGAGCTCCTTCTCGTCGGTGACCTCGACCTGGATGCGCAGGAGGTGATGGGTCTTCTGCCGGGCACGGGAGACGGCCTCGGTTATGGAGCCCGCCATTACGATGTGGTTCTCCTTTATAAGGACTCCATCGGAAAGGCCGAACCGGTGGGTGATGCCTCCGCCGGCGCGCACGGCGTACTTCTCCAGGCTGCGGAGCAGAGGCATGGTCTTGCGGGTTGCCGCTATTCTAGCTCCTGTGCCTTGGACCAGGTCTGCGAACTTCCTGGTCAGGGAGGCCACGCCGCACAGGTGCTGGGCCAGGTTCAAGGCGGAGCGCTCCGCACTGAGCAGCGCCCGTGCTGGGCCGCTGACCTGGAGGAGAATATCTCCGGGCCCGGCGTCGGCGCCGTCTTCCCGGGCCGACTCCACCAGGCAGCCAGGGTCCAGGGCGGTAAAGAACACTGCCGCGGTCTCCATGCCGCAGGTCACCAGGGGCGTCTTTGCCTGGAACCTCATCCGACCGCGGGCGGATACAGGGACTACAGCGTTGGTGGTCACGTCCCCGCTTCCCAGGTCTTCCGCCAGGACCGTTCGTATCCACTCCTGTAAAGCCCCTGGTATAACCCCGTGTTCCATAGGCGGATATTATATCAACTGGCTTAGGAAGGTCAATTGTTGCTGCGTCTTGGGCAAGTTACACGTTTTGCAGAAATCAAGCGACTTTGCTATGTTGTTAAAGTCAAAGACGGAGTTACTGCCCCGGCCCTGACAAGTACCGGGACGAGTACCATGTTGACGGTTTTTTTGAAAAGGCCGTCGAAAGGCGAGATACAAGCTCGAAATCGGAGTCGGAAGGCGATGAAAAGCAATGACCGGAGAAGGTTTTCCAAACAAGCCCTGACCGCGGGTGGCGGTCTTGTTCTCCTGCCGGGGGCCTTGCGTTCAGAAAAAGTCCATCCTTTGGACAGGAAAATCGGGAGGATATTTTTTCTCAACATGTACTGGCGCACGCCTCCGGACTTTTTCCTGCGGCTGGTTGAGAAGTACCACGTGGGCGGGGCATATCTTGACAAGAACTCCCTGATAAGCAAAGAGACGTGCAGGCGTGCTGTGGACCGCCTGAAGTCCGCCTCTGCTGCGCCTTTGTTCCTGATTACCGATTGCGAGGGTGGAGTTGTCAACCGGCTTCGCCGCATCCGGTCAATGGACAGCGCGCAAAGCATCGGCAGGCGCTTTTCCAAGGGCGAGATTGACGAGGAGGGACTTTACAAAATTTATGCAGAGCGCATAAAGCTCATGCGCGAGCTGGGCTTGAGCTTCAACTTCGGTCCAGTGCTGGACCTTTCGGGTCCGTACATCCGGAGCAGGTCTTTTGGCTCCGACCCGGACACGGTGGCCCGGATTTGCAAGGTCATTCTCAAGGCCTACTCCGACGTGGGCGTGCATGCCACCGGCAAACATTTTCCGGGAATGGGCACTGTCGCCAAGAACCCCCATCGCAAGGTCCTGCCTGCGATAGAGACCCCCCTCGAAAAGCTGCATGAGCGCGAGCTCGTCCCCTTCAAGGCAGCTATAGACGCGAACATATCATCCGTCCTGGTGGGGCATCCTTACATTAACGCGATTGATCCTGACCTGCCGGCATCGCTTTCGCAAAAGGTGATTCAGGGGTTCATCCGGGGCGATCTGGGTTACGACGGCATTATCTGGCCGGATAGCCTTACCATGGGCATGATCAAAGAGTTTTATGAGAGGAAGGGCATAACCGGCATAAAACAGGCGGGCGCCTCTGCAGTGGCCGCCCTCCGGGCAGGGGTGGACCAGATTTTCAACTTCAGGTTCGACAACTCCAAGTTCCCGGTAGTGGTCCGACAGGTGAGGCAGGCGGTCCAAGACGGCACCATACCGGAAAAGCGCATTGACCAGGCCCTGGAGAGGACCGCGAAGCTGCACGCGCGCTACAATGATTTATAGGACCTAAAACGGAGTTTCGAAACAGGCACTAAATATTTTTCGTGCGAGCGACTGATACCGCGATTCTTGTGCTAGCGACGGGAGTCGCGACCAAAGTCGCTCGCACGCAGCTTATAAATTTTAATGTGATCCGCCAAAAGGATATCATCCCTCCACAGCTCGAAAAAAAGATAACAGCATTCTTTGCTGTTGTCAAAAGTTCGGGAAAAGGTTATAATGACCCGGATTTTTGAGAGCTGTAACCTGCTTGGTTCACTTGCGCTAAGAAGGGGGATTCTCATCATGAAGGAAAAGGACGAGCAGATTATCCTGGTGAGCGCATGCCTTCTGGGCATTGCTTGCCGTTACAACGGGACCTCGAAGAAGTACGACCGGGTGGTGGAGTACTTGCGTGAAAAGCGGTTTGTGCCCGTGTGTCCGGAATCATTGTCGGGTCTGCCCGTGCCCCGTCTTCCCGCTGAGTTTGACAGGGGGGACGGCTCCACCTTGCGAAGCGGAAAGAACCGCCTTTTTATGAGAGACGGCAAGGACGTGACGCGTCCTTTTTTGCGGGGCGCTGCAGAGGCTATGAAGATCGCCCGGCTGGTGGGGGCTTCACACGCGGTACTCAAGGATCGAAGCCCTTCCTGCGGGGTGTACGAGGTTTACAACCGGGGGAAAATAGTTGAAGGAGTGGGATGTTTTACCTCGCTTTTGCTTTTGGACGCGGTAGCGGTCTGTTCGGAAAAAGAGATTTCTTAGAGGTTTTTTTAAAAAGGGCCTATAAACTAAAGATTTTCGCGCGATTAGAGTTTGATAGGGGGCGCTTTTTTATGCACTCCGGAAATAATGAAATTTTTATAATTTTTTGTTGACAAACACCTGTTGTTGTGGTAAATAAGAAAGGTATCAGGCCCGAAGTGGGTTTGTAAAAAGTTTACGGTTAAGGGTTTGAATTCAAATAAAAGTTTCATAAAAAAGCGAAGCGGAACAGCAGCAGATGCCGGTACATTTTTCTAAGTTCCTGATATTAGTGTTTAAAAAATTTAATAAGTAGAAAAGGTGCGAATTTTGCAGGGAAATAATAGAGAACAAGAATTGTCTGATAACGATAAGAGGTACAAAGGCAGAGAAGATGTAGTTTTCACTGACCTTGACGACGGCAGTGCCGTTCTTTTGCACTTGGAATCGAAATATTATTATAGTCTTAACGATACGGGCAGCTTTCTATGGAAGCTGATGGAAAAAGACGATGGGACCACTGAAGAGGAGATGATAAAAGAGCTCTGCGATGCTTATGACGTTGACGAAGGCAAGGCCAAGAAGGACGTGGAAGATTTCGTGCGTGATTTAAGCGAGCAGGGATTGATTTGAGAGAGATTTAAGATTAGGAAGGTTTGCCTCAAGGACTGAACTTTAAAGAGTCGAAAAAGGTTAAAACGAATTATCGAGGAGGTGATAGACTGATTTTTGAATCGTAGGATCGAGAATTTGATAAATGCAGGAAAAATCGAGAAAAGGTTAAAGAAGGTTAAAGAAAGGAGAACTTGATGATGAAAAGGTTCAAAGAGATTGGCAAATGGACGGGCTTCATGCTGGTTGCATGCAGCCTGTGGTTTGCCGGATGTGCTCCTGACTCCTCTTCTGAAGAGGGAGCTATGAGCGGGGAGAGCGCGTCAAGTATAGGCATTCCCGCGGAGTTCGTGCCAGGTGATGCGGAAAGCGGCACTGACGGCCAGATTGTTTTCGGAGACGGCGGGAACGCCGGTCAGGGCGTATTTGACGGCCACACGATAGCTATCGCCGGAAGCAGTTGCACGGCAGAGGCCGAGCCCACCTGCTGGATCAAGGTGACCAACCTTGCGGACAGCCATTACATGGCCAATACCCGGATCTACACCACCGACAGCGGCGACGGCATAGCCGTGTTCGACAACGCCGACTATGACGAAGCAGGCGCCAACATGCATTCCAATCCCCCGGACGGGGACCCGAACACCGGCTATACCGCCCTTGTAGAGGGCGGCGGCTTCTGCGTGGTGGAAGACGGTGTATATTGGGTGGGCTATGATACTCCCTACAACGATGAAGGTTGTAAGGTCCGGGGAATGCCCATGGGCGACGCCAAGCCCTACCAGATGCTTGCTCCGGATGGCGGAAACATAACTAATGAGTGGGACTTCGGCAACCATTCCGGCGGCAACTACCCCTTCATGGTACAGATAGATACCGAGTGGTGGCCTGAAAATCCCCACAACGACTCCCGTTACGACTTCCAGGACCGGACCACCGTGTACCATATGATAACTGACTTATCAGACGGCATGACCGCTACCTACAAGGATTGGTATTACATAGGCTCCTACAAGAGATCCAATGTCATCGCCGGCTGGAACGCCGATGGCGCGAACAACAGCGCCGATAGCGGCATTGCCTTCTCCGAAACTGTAACCGGCCCCAACGGCAACAGTAATGCCCGGGAGTACTTTGCCCTGAACATCGCTGTCGAGTATCCCGACCGGATAGAGTCACGCCACATGGGCGACAAGTCGGACTTCACCAACTACGAGTATTATCGTAAGTTCGCCGTCACTTCTACTTATGACCCCTCTGTGGTTGAGAGGGTCACCGCAAGCGGCAAGACCAGGGCCGGCAGGGGCGCCGGCACCAATATCGTGGAGGGCGCGCTGGGGATCGGCAAAGTGACAGGTTCGAGTGGCATTGAAACCTACACAGGATTCGTTAATCCCGGCGGGGCCAACACCACGTATAATGACACCGCAGGATACATCAAAACCTACCTGACCGCCCATACCACCGGCTTCACCTGGTTCGATGCTGGGGACAGTTACTCGACCGTCTACGGCAATCATGTGGTGGACTATTACGGCGGTAACGTGCCCGCTAATGTCGGTCATTACGGCGTGGCCTACGTCAACATGACTCCGTGGACTACTACCTACCCTGATTCCATTGTGGACTCCGCCTCTGCTGTATACCAGGAGGGCGTAGACGATCAGCCGGACATGCCTATCGCTATGCATATGTTCAAGGTCAAAGGCGAGCCGGGCGATGTGACCTGGATGCGCTCCAACATGTACACCGCCGACTCCCAGCACGAGTTGAGCTGGACCAACGAGGACATCGAGGACGGTTACTTGGTCGGCGATGATTGGATGGATTACTGCTGGCCCATGGACGGTGGCACGCAGGGCTGCATAGAAGACAAGCCCGAGGCTGAGTATATTGTTGGACATTCCAGGGAACAGTCTAACGAGAATATTACGCATACGGGCTTCGCAGTTGCCGATTGGGGCATGTACCAGTCCTGGAACGTGCACGTGATAATTGAATAACCTGGTCCGGCGGGAGGGAAACACCCTCCCGTCGGCAAACCGCAACCTGATATTGTGTAAGCAAATACCCGAAAGGAGCTTAGATAAATGAAAGAGAAAAAGAAATACACCAAACCCGAGCTTAAGAAAAACGAGCCGCTGGTTAACATTACCTTTGCAAGCAGCACGGGAACAACCGTTCCCGGTACCGGCGGAACCAGCGCGCCGGCAGTCGGCTGATAACCAAATAATCAATAAAGCGGGGATGGCTTACATGGCTGTCCCCGCTTTAATTTTTTGCGCCCGGCATAACTTTATAGCTCCGGGCGTTTTTTATTGCGTGCCATAACCGGCGCTGATTTAAATTCCTGATGACCAAGGGGCAGCTTGGGAGGTGAAAGTCCTCTTAGGGCAGGCGTGTAGGAACCGGGCAAGGCAAGGACGTCCTACGCGAGGCCTTCCTTGCTCGATTCAGGAGAGCTTTTCCTGGTGGATGTAGTCCGCGTTCCGGTTGGCGAAAGCCATGATGGACTCCATGGGGTTCACTCCGAGACATGAGGGGAACAGGCTTGCGTCGGCCACAAAGAGGTTGGTGACGTCAAATGTCTCGCCGTAAGGGTTTACCACTGATTTTTCCGGGCTGGTCCCCATCCGGCAGGTGCCCATGGGATGGAAGGCCATCATCTCCAGGTCGGTTGATCTGACCGATCCGGTCAGGATATCGCCTATCTGCTTTTTTTCCTTGATCTCCGGCAGCCAGGGAATGGTGGGATACACCCGTTTGGCGCCCGCTGCAAAGAAGATTTCGGCTGTGTAGCCGATGGAGCGGACCGCTTTGCGCACGTCTTCTTTGATAAGGTGATAGGTGATAAACGGCTTCCTGAGGGGGGCGGGTCTTACTTTTCCCCTGGTTTCGTCGTGGATCATAGCGCCGAATGCAGCCACGTGAGGGTAGTTAAACATGAGGTCCTTGTTCTTCTTGCCGAAGTAGGGCATTGCCGGCGCAGACAGGAGCGGGCCTACAAAAATGCCCTCGAGCATGATGCCTTCTTTCCAGAAGTGGTCTACGTACACTCCTTGGGGCACCCCTTTCCATCCCTCCACCCTCTCGTCCATGAGAGCGTACACGCGGATGCCGGGATGAAGGCGGAGGTTTTTGCCCACTTGGCCGCTGGAGTTGGCCAGGCGGTTGCGCTGTAAAAGCATGGGAGTGTGGATGGCCCCTGCTGAGAGCACGGTGAGCCCCGACTTCACGGTAAAGCCGTGCTTGCGCTTTCCCGACTTTCTGTCCAGTATGGACCCCTTGACTCCGGCTGCCGCTCCCCCCCTGGTGAGGATGTCCTCCACCCGGAAGTCGCAGTAGACCTCGCAGCCCATGTCGGACGCCGAGGGAATATAGTTCAAAAGTGTGGGCTTTTTTCCTCCGGTGGGGCATCCCAGGGTACAGACTCCGCATCCCACGCAGTTCTCGTCCATGTTTCGCTTGAGAGGTCCCGCGGAGTAGTTCAGCTCGCGCGCGCCTCGCAGGAATATCTCGCCGTTTTTGCCCATGTTGCCGGAGTGGACTTCGCGCACCGAGTAGAACTCTTCGATCCTGTCGAAGTAGGGGGACATGGTTTCCATGGAGATGTCGGGAAGGTCCCACTCCAGCTCCCACTTGTGGAGAATGCTCTCGGGCGTTCTAAAGCACGTGCCGGAGTTGACCGTGGTAGTTCCTCCCAGGCACCTGCCGATGGGGAAGGGCACCGCGGGCCTTCCCAGGGCCGAGGTCATTCCCTTGTCGCGGTAGAGCTTGAGGAAGGCTTCCATGGGGTCCCGCGAGAAGTCGCTGGTCCGGTAATGTCCGCCTTCCTCGATGAGAATGACGGAGTGGCCTTTCTCCTGGAGCTCCTTGGCCATTACAGCACCGCCTGCGCCGGAGCCCACCACTACTACGTCAGCGGAGAGCTCCACGTTTTTTTGAAAATCTTTTCCTTCGTGAATCATGCTTTTGTCCTTGTCATGGATAGGTTCAATCTTCAATTGGGTTTGGAGGATCGGAAAGACAGCCTTCCACGTATCCTATATGCTCCCAGATGGGGGGCTGGTTATAAAAGCCGGCCATGAACAACCCCTTGAGGAGCATAAAAGCCATGCGTACTGTATAAAAACGCGAGCTCTCCCGTTTTTCCAGTATTTGGATTCGCTTTTCCAGGGGAAGCCTGGAGAACCTCGACATCTTGAAAGACAGGACGGGCGAGAACTCCCACAGCCAGCAATAGAGCACAAACCCCGGCTTGCCTCCGGGAAAAGCACTGAGCCACTCGAGAAGAAGGTCCACCAGGCCGACCTCATCCGCGCCAGGTCTTTCCGGTCCTTCCGAAGGGATAATGGTTGAAGCCAAGCTTTCCATTACCCTTCTGCTGGGACCGGACAGCTTTACCTGACCTTTCCGGTTTTCCATATTTTCACCTCCGAAGAATAGACATGTAAAAGCAGGATGAAACGGCTTTTTCTAAATTCGGGAAATCGTCGCAGACTTAGGTCGCTTCCATGATTAAGATCACGCTATCATAATATGAAACTCGATTCAATCGAGGGAGCCTGTTTAATAATGTCAGCCTGATTGACTTGCTGAGTGGTTTATGGCAATATTTTCGTGTTCCTGCGGGGGTCGGGGAAAGGCGCATGATGGTCATTAGAGGGATTCCTGCGCACGGTTGATGTTCGATGAGATCAAAAGGACGCGGACATGAAAAAGCTTTGCCTTGTTTTGTCGGCGTGCGTTTGTGCGTTTGCTCTCTTTGCTTGTAACCGCGGCGGCGGAGGCAATGGAGAAGACCATGCCTCATCCAACAGTCCTCCGGAGATAACCTCGTCCCCCCTGACGGTTGCGGTTGCCGGCGAGGTGTACACCTATGATGCAGATGCTGCGGACGTTGACGGCGATACCCTGACATATGGCCTGGCAAACTTCCCTGAGGGCATGTCCGTTGGTCCGGCAAGCGGTGTTGTAACCTGGACTCCCGGATCATCAACGGTGGGCAACCACTGGATAGCGGTTACGGCTACGGACGGCGAGACCAGTGCTTCGCAGTACTTCACCATCCGGGTGAACCCCGATGACAACGGCGTGCCTTTCCAGAGGGGCGCTGTCTTGACCTCGTGGTGGAACAACGATTACAGCCAAGAGCGCACCGAGAAGACCGTATTGCGCATGAAAGAGAACGGGTGCGAATACCTGTCCGTACTGTTCACCTGGTACCAGGATACGCTCGACTCGACCACCATAGTTCCTTCTCCGGAGAAGTCGCCGAGTGACGCGGGCGTCATCCACGTTACCGTGTACGCCCATTCACTGGGGTTGAAAGTATTCTACAAACCTCATATTGACGTCATGACCGGAGAATGGAACGGCTTTATCGAGTTCTCGAATGAGGATGATTGGAACGCCTGGTTCGCGAGCTACGATCAGTTCATCGACCATTACCTTGACCTGGCAGTGGCCAATAGTGTTGAGGGCTTTGTGATCGGCACCGAGCTCAAGAAGACCGAATGCCGGGAGTCCAACTGGCGCAACACCATTGCGCTGGCGAGGTCAAAGTACTCGGGGTATCTGACCTACAGCGCCAACCACGACTCTTACCATGATGTCAGTTGGTGGGACGACCTGGATTTTATCGGGGTGAGCGGTTACTTTCGACTGACAAACGGTCCGGAGCCAACTCTGCAGGATTTAATCGCTGCGTGGGACGATCCCAAGAACAAGTTGAAAGGTCTTAAAAAAGTGGCCGATTATTGGGGCAAGGACATAGTTTTCACTGAAGTGGGGTATCAATCGAGGAACGGGACCAACATTACTCCATGGTGGACCGACGGCTCACCTGACGAACAGGAGCAGGCGCTTTGTTATGAATCCCTCTTTAAATCGCTGTATCACGAGCCGTGGTTTAAAGGCGTTCACTGGTGGATGTATTACTGGGACCCCGAGCAGGATGTCAACGGCTTTGATATCTACAATAAACCCGCGGAAGATATCCTCATTTACTGGTATGCTGGCAGGTAGTCCGTGATAAGACTTCAAGGGAGTCATCTTTGCATCGCCGCTCGCCTGCTTATATGGGTGTGCGACATATTTGGTGGCTGTTGCGCCGGCCTGCTTTTGGGGAACACTGATCTGATAGTATCCAAGATCATCAGGAGGAAGACAGGGGCAAGAGCGAAGTCGGCATTGGAAAGAGAAGGAAGCCATTGGTGGAAAAGCCTGAAGCGTGCGGGGAGTCCAGCGAGGGCAGCCCACGCGGTTT
>CAYQTK010000040.1:0-28511 GCA_964420375.1 uncultured bacterium | reverse complement strand
GGAGCGCATCTCCGACAAGCAAGCTTCCCGGCGGAAAAAGCGGACAGCAAGCTGCCGCACTCCAAAACAGCGCCGCAAAAGTAAATTAAACCTCCTTTTCGCAACGGGCACTAATTACCGGATAATCATGCAGGGAGGATTTCCATGAAGGTTTCGAGAGTGGTATGCACGGTATTTGTCGCTTTAATTGTGGCTGCGCTGGTTGCGGGGTGTACGGAGGACGATAAGAAAAGTGCCGGCAAGGTGGAGAACCCTGCGGACATTGACATGGACCATTTCTGGTACAGGGTCAGCATGGACTCGCCCGAGCAGGGGACCATGAGCATGGAGTACATGGTGGACAAGCCGCGCATCAAGGTTGACCTGGAGATCAGTAAAGGCGACCAGGAAGGGGCCATCCGCTTTCTCTCCGACGGCAAGCACGTGTATCTTCTGGACGATGAGAGCAAAACAGCGCTTCGTTACGAGTACAGCGAGGAAATAGTTCAATCGCTTATTCCGGAGGCCTTGGACTTTACGCCTTCGTTCGAGAAGTTCAAGGAGCAATCCGGCATGGAGCCCGACAAGGCGGGAAGAGCAAAACTGGAAGGGATCGAGGTGCAAAAATACGAGTTCAACGCCCCGAGTTCTCCGGAGCGGACGGTGTTATACGTGTCATCCCAAGATATCATCCGCCGCATCGAGGTCTTCCGAAAAGAAGCCGGCAAGCTCTTTTCCCTGAACGTGGAAAAGCTGGAAACCTCGCCCGAGTTCGCGGAAGGAACCTTTCAGCCTCCAGAAGAATACAAAGTAAAAACCACTGACCTGCCGGCCCTGCCATGAGCCTCTGAAGTCTTTCACCAGGCATGCGTCATTCTTCTGTCGGCTGTACTCTACTCCGGCACTTCCGCCTTGGCCAGCACCGAGAGCTTGACCGCCTGGACCTTGCGGTAGACCTCTTTGAAGGACCACTTCCCGCCGTTTACGCAAAGCAGATCATGCTCGACTGATACGCCGAAGAGACGTTCGTTTTCTTCCAGATAAGGAAGGATCAGGCTCCAGTCATCCGCGCTAAGCTCGGCAAACACACCTCCGTTCAACTGCTCGTCAATCAGCATTCTGTGGGGGTCCCGGATGTAGATGGCTCCTCCAGAGGCGAGCGAGAAGAGGTTCGAGCCGGGGTAAGGCGTTTCCTGTTCAACCACCTTGCCGTGGTCGTCAAAAGCGATCCCGTTTACGATCACGAAGCCCCCTCCTTTCAGGGGGTCTCCCGCCATAAAGGACTCGGCAAGGAAGTCGAGGCAGGTGCCGTTGATGACGACCCGCGGCCGGCCGGTAGCGTTGATGAGCGGCCTGCCCGCGGCATTGCCCATGATGTAGATCGAGCCGCCCTTAGAGCCGTACATGAATGCCTGGCCTACGTCTCCGTAGACCACCAGCTTGCCGCGCTTTAATATCTGGCCCATCTGGTCCTGGCCGTTGTCATGTACATAGACCTCCATGCCGTCAATGCCGGATGCAAGGTAATCGCCGGAGCTGCCGTAAACGTCGATCCGCAGGCCATCCGTTTCCGGCCCGAAACCGCAGCCGTGAAATCTCTGGCCGGTGAGACCGTAGTATATCAGCCTCCGCCAGCCCTGACGGTAAGCCTCAACACCCAGCAGGGCGTCGCAGTCTTCGCCCTCCGGGGGAAAATCGCGCCCGTAAATGGCCAGGGCCTTCTCGCCTTCGCGGGGAGGTCGGAGATCGGACCGAGTTTTCCAGTCTATCATGCGCACGCTTCCCCCCTTCTCTTCGGTTAGGGGAGGGGCGGCGTCGAGGATGCAGTTTATGCCGTCGCGGACCACCTGGAGAAAAGCGGAACGGCGCATGTCGCCGCAGTCGAACCTACGGTCATTAAGCAGCGCGAGCAGGGACAGGCACTCCAGTCTTATGCCGTCGTCCTGGTTTGCCGCCATGACCACCGAGCGGACCAGCCAGCGAAGGTTGTCGATGTTATACCCCGGTATCTTCTCCAGGCACTTTTGAAAGGCTGCTTCGACTTCTCCCTTGCGGAGAAAATCCTGAAGGCCTTTCAGAAAATCATCCGCCCCTGCCGGCTCTGCAGGGTCGGTTTCCAGGTCGATACGGAAATCTCCGGGAGGAGCGGTGATGGGCTTTCCGAACTTGTCCGCGCATAAAAGCTTGCAGGAGCCGTTGTTGCGTTCGATCGTAAAGGAGAACGCGCCCCCGTCGGTATGGCTTCCTCCCCTGGCGTTCCAGTAGCGGTCGGCAATCAGGCGGAAGCGCTTGTCTTCCTGATGTAGAGACCTCAGGGTTGCGTCGATGGCCTGCTTTTCCGATGCCACCAGTCCGATGGATACCTCTCCTTCCTGCAATGCGAACACCTGCGGCCGAAGCATGGAGGTGTCGGTGATGCCCAGAAGCCGGAACCTGTTTTGATCAGGGTTACTCCTTGCCAGGATAAAGAACCAGGGACCGTCCGGCGAGCCGTGCACGTGCAGCGCCTGGATTTGTCTATATATCTCCTGCTTGTCGGGCGGAAGCCGGTCGAAGTCGGCTTCGCCGGTGGGGGCCATGGCCTCGATCACGTACTCCAGCGGATACTTGTAGCCACGCCGCCACAGGTCGAAAAGCTGTACCGAGACCTCGGTGTCGGTCAAAAACTGCGGCATGATGTTGTGCTGTTTTAAGTACTCGGACACTGCATAGTAGTTGGCAAAGTCGCCGTTGTGGACCAGTGCTTCGTTCATGCCGATAAAGGGATGCGAGCCCGCGGGATGCCATACCCGGCCCTTGGTGGGATACCGCTGGTGGGCTATCCATATGCGGGCTTCGAGGTCCTCCAGGCCGTAGTACTGCACCACGTTCTCCGCGTATCCCACGATCTTGAAGACCATCAGGTCCCGGCCGTGGGAGAGCACAAAGGCCCGCTTCTCGCCCAGCGAAGCGTAAAAGCGCTGGTTCAATGCAGCGCTGTTCTGATAGATATACTCGTCCTCCAGCTCGCGGGGATCAAGGTCAATGAGCCCGTGTCTGTCCGCGAACTCGTCGAGCACGTCCTTTTTGACGCGGGCGAAGTAGCGCGTTACCGCGGGCGGCTCGATGGGCAGGTCGAGGTCTTTCCAGTCCGCGGCAGGCTCCATCCGCTTTTTCTTGTTTATCTCCAGGAAAGGCTCGATGAACTCCTTTTCCACCGCGGCCTCGGCGGCGGCGTCGAACAGGGCGAGCTGGATAAGATAGTTATCGCGCAGGGTCTCTTCAGTGACCCCAAGCTGGGTCGGGTTCAGGCAGGAGAGGGCAATGCCGCCGCCTTTGCCGTTTCCACGGTTGTGCATCTGGATGGAGGGCTCGAAGATATGCCTGCCGCGGATGGGCTCGGACGCAGCAAACCCCACAACCCCGCAGCCGCCTTCCTCCGCATCCTTGTGGAGGGGCAGAGACCTGTCTTGCACCAGCCTCTCTCTCGAAGCTATTACCCGTGTCATCATCTCATAATTTTTCACTGCCATTATATGATGCCCTCGTAAAAAGTCCTGTTTAAGTATCGCCCTTTCAGAGCTTGAATTGAATATTTTATATATGACGTGCGAGCGACTTCAGTCGCGAATGAAATAGCCCCCGACCTGTTATGCTTCCATGCCGTTTCTCGTCTTCAGGATAAGTCAGTTTCAGTTTCCGTTCTTCTCGTAGTCGCGGTGGGAAAGCACGTCTGTCCTGCCGACGAGTTCCTTGACGCTTTTCATTCCCAGCCGCCATAAAATCTCCTGTAGCTGTAGTGCATAGGAGTGGAAGAGGTTTATAAGCCTCTGGGTGCCCCATTCGACGGAGTAAGCAGTGGACAGTTGGGGGTCAGTGGTTGCAATGCCGCGGGGGCATCCTCTCCCGCTCTCGCAGTTTCCGCACCTTATACACTCGAGGGCCACCATCTCCGAGGTCCCTATTACAACGCCGTCCGCGCCCAGGGCGATTGCCTTGGCGATGTCCCACGCCGTCCTGATGCCGCCGCTGGCGATAAGCGTCATCTGGTCGCGGACGCCTTCTTCCACCAGAAGCTGGTGGACCTTGTTGATGGCGTACTCGACGGGCATGGCGATGTTCTTCTTGGCTATGTCCGGAGCGGCGCCGGTGCCGCCGTAGCTCCCGTCAATGTGGATGATGTGCGCTCCCGCGTAATAGCTTCCCACCGCCACCATGTCCACGTCAGTGGGCGTTGACACCTTGACCGACACCAGGGCGCGGGGGTTTATCTCCTTTATCCAGTCCACGTGCTTTTTGTGGTCCTCCACCGAGTACACGGAGTGGAAGGGGAAGGGCGAGAACAACGCGCTTCCTTCCACTGCTTCGCGCATCCGGGCCACCGCGGACGTGACCTTGTCGCCGAGCAGATGACCGCCGAGGCCCGGCTTGGCCCCTTGCGCGTACTTGAACTCCACTATGCGCACTCGCTGGATGGTCTCTTCGCGGACCCCGAAAAGGCCGGTGGCCACCTGGGTGATGACGGCGTCATCGTACTCGGTTAGCTCGTCCGGGTATCCTCCTTCTCCGGTGCAGGTAAATGAGTTAAATGCCTGATATGCCCGGGCGCGGGAGAGCATGGTGATAAGGCTCACGGACCCGAAGCTCATGCCTCCACCGTAGACCGGAAAGCCGATCTCCACCGCGGGCCGCCGGGAATCCTTCCTCCTGTTCAAGGGGATGCTGAGGTCTACCTTTCCGGGTTTCAAGTCCGGGTCAGGCGGCTTGTCCGGGAAGATGAAGTCCATCCGGTCGAAGCCTCCTCCGGAGTTGCCGCTCTTGTAATCGAGGCCGGAGTCATAGGGAGGATGTCCGGTCTTTGCCTGGCGCCAGGTAGACACGATCAGGTCCGCACTCCAGCGCGGGTCCCCGAAGGTCTGCCAGAGCGGGTTGGGCCCGATGCGGATGGCATCCTCCGGGCAGGCGTCTTCGCAAAAGGAACCCTCGTTTTTGCACCGGCCAGGTCCCACGCACCGCCACTCCCGCGGCGACAGAAGATATCCGCCGGTGCTCTCAAGAACGCCGTACTTGCAGGCGTCCACGCACTCCCCGCAATGGGTGCACGCCGAGGTTATGATGACCTCGTACCTGGAAAGACGGTTCCTGAAGCGGGAGGGACATTCTTCGGCAACTGCACCGCCGTCCCGCGACTTCCACTGATCGAACGCAGGAGGTCCGGGAACCAAAGTCTCCGTCCTCTCCTCATCCCGCGCGGCAGCGTCCCGGCCGGGGTTTCCGGAAGAGAGGACCGGTTGCTTTCGCTCTCCAAACAAGGGCGCGAAGTTTTCGCGCTCGAGGTCGGAGAAGAACATTGCCCTGCCCACTTCTCCGCGGAGCCTCCTGACCTCCCTCATGCCCATGGCGCCCATGACCTCGATGAGCTGCGAGTGCCAGGCTCCTAAGAGGTTTACGATCCGCTGCGCGCCCCACTCTTCAGGGACAAGGTCAATCCTTGCCGGGCACACCGCCTGCTTTTCGCAGTCGCTGCACAGCCGGCATTCGAGGGCGACCATGGGCGCTGTTTCCACTGCTGCGCTGTCCGCGCCGCAGATGATGATCTTGGCCATATGCTCGGCCATGGCAATGCCGCCGCCGGCGATCAATGACACCCGCTCCCGGATGCACTCGTCAACCAGGGCAAGGTGGACCTCGCGCACCAGGTCGATGATGAATGCATCGCCCCTGCCGTTTTGCCCTTCACCGTTTTGTCCTGCGCAAACATGGATCACGCCCGCACCGTTTTTGGTGAGCTCGACTGAACGGGACGCGGCTTCGCTGTCAAGAGGCAGCCGGACGGATACCACCATGCCGGGATGCTCGGAACGGATTCTTTCGATGTGTTCTATGGCATTGTCCGACCAGGGTATCTCCGCTACCGGCGCGCCTGCGAGACCTTGCAGGTCGTCGTTTTCCGGATCGAGTTTCACCATGAGGTTCGGCTTAAAGTTTTCCAGGAAGGTTGTTGCTTCTTGGTACTCTGCCGCGGCAACGGTCTCGAGCTCTGCTGCGGCCCGGGCCATAGCCCATCGGGAGCTTTCTTTAGCATGGTGTAATGAGGGGACGTCCAGGACCACGGGTATGGATATCCGCTGCAAGGGCGGCGGCTTTTCGTTAAGATCATTTTTTTCGCTGAAGTGGAGGTGGGGAAGCTTTCTTCCCAACTCGACCATGGTGCTTATGTACTCTCGGCCGTGGATGCCGTCGCGGGTCGGCCTTACAATCTCCGACATGTCGGTCCACATGGAGTCGAAGCCGGGGCCGGTGAATGGTCCGCGGTAGCCGGCGCCGGTCACGGGAATTTTGCCGGTCTCCGCCTGACTCCAGATGCGGCTTATGATGTCGGGAGTCCAGTAGTTGTTACCCAGCCGTTCGTAACGCGGGTTTATCGCCCGCGACATGATGTTGTTTTTGCATTCCTGTAGACACCGGAAGCAGTTCACGCACATTGTGTCGCCGGTGTCAACCATCTGCTCCGCATCGAACATTCGCCGGGCATGTACGTCATAGATACAGGCGGTGTACTTCACGCACCTTCTGCATCCCAGACACCGGTCAACCTCGAAGTAGCTGTACTTGGGCACACGCGAGTACCTGGGAGGGGCCGGCTTGATTTCGACATGATACTTCTTGGGCATTTTTTCGTCACCTGGTTTAAGAATGTAACAAGGCTATTGCCTTGGTTATGGTCTCATCGGGTTCGGTCCTATACCCTTGACTTCCTCTGCTCTTTGCTTGCCGAGTTCGAGCAGGTCGTCAAAAGACAGCGAGCTTGCCCGGGTCATGGCTATACGCTCCGCTCCCAGTCCCAGCCGATCGAGCATGTCCCTTACATGGTTTACTTTGCCCACCGCCTTGGCTGTTCCCACTTTGAACCGGCACGCGCCTTTTTCGCATCCCACCACCGTTATGCCGTCAGCGCCTTGCTCGAGCATCCCGACCAATAGACCCGTCTCGACCTTGCTCGAACAGGGAACCACTATTGCGCGTACAGTACATTCTTCAAACTCACGGCTTGTGTCCGGGGGGGTGTCCTCGCCAGCAGTCCCCTGGCAGTAAAGCACAATCACCCGGGGTTTGAAATCTCCCTGTTTCGCAGGAGGGCCCATATTTACTCCTTTCCGCCCCTGACCATCTTCCGCCTGCAAAAGGACAAGACATACCTGTCAAATTGTTTCGCAGATTGTCCCGGATATCAGAGGGGTCTACTATATTACTTCCCGTCGGTCGATGTGTAAGGATACTGCTCGCGTCCGTCTACACAGTCTCAGCCCGCTTTCGGAAAAGCGTTGCGTGCTCTCATCCGCGGTTCTGTTGCGCGTGAAGCTGGAGAGTTAGTATAACACTATCCGGCTTATTTAAAAAGATGCAGCGGGAAAGATTTAATCCACGACCTCGACGCGGTTGCGGCCGTTGGCCTTGGCCTTGTAAAGGGCGTTGTCTGCAAGCCGGATAAGGTCGTCAACCGTGTTGATCTCCGGATGGGGGTAACCGGCCACACCAAGGCTTATGGTAATGCGGAGTTCCTTGTCGCCCTCGAAAAGAACGAACTCCTCGACCCGCTTGCGATATCTTTCCGCAACCACCAGCGCGCCCTTGTCATCGGTCTCCGGCATGAGCATGCCGAACTCCTCGCCTCCGTAACGGCCCACTATGTCGTGGACGCGCAACGTCTCGCGAAGCAGTTGGGCCACCTCGTAGAGTATGCGGTCTCCAAGCAGATGGCCGTAGTTGTCGTTGAAGCTCTTGAAGTTGTCAATGTCGATCATCACGAAGCTCATGTTGGACTCGTACCGCTGTGCCCGCTGGAACTCGAGCTCCATGAGCTCCATGAAGTAACGGCGGTTGTAGAGCTTGGTCAGGTCGTCGGTGTTGGAAAGCTCTTCCAGCCGGCGGTTGCTTATCCGGAGCTCTTCCTGAAGGCGCTTGATGTCGTAGTGGACCCGGACCCTTGCGATCAGCTCGCCGGGATGAAAAGGCTTGGTGATGTAATCGCTGGCGCCCTGGTCAAGGGCCTTGATCTTCAGCTTGACGTCGTCCTCCCCGGTCAGCATGATCACCGGGATGTCGTCGAACTCACCGCGTGCGTTCTTCATGCTGAGGAACTTGAACCCGTCGATGCCGGGCATGACTACGTCGCAGAGCACAAGGTCGACCGCCTTGTTAAGGAGTATCTTGAAACCGTCAATACCGTCGCCGGCTTCGTAGTACTGATCGAAAAGGCGCGACTCCTGAAGGCGCTGTTTGACTTCCCGCCGGACATTGTCGTCGTCATCTATGATTAGCACTGCATTCTTCATGACACATTACACAAAGACAATATATTATTATAAGGCAAATTCCGTTTATAAAAACCGTCTCCTGCTATAAAAGCCATTATAAAACGGCATAAAAAAGCCTGCAAGGGCCTTTATCAGCGAAGTTCCCGGCCCCCGTGGTTTGACAGCAGGGGAGTCCCGACGGAAAATAAACACGGAGGATACTAATGCGGCGTTCCATTTTGGTTATTTTTCTTGCAGCCTTTTTGGCATTATGCTTTGCGTCTTGTGAGAAAGATTCATATCTAAAAGCCAGGCGGACGGACACCATCGAGGCGTACCGCGAGTATTTGAAAGAGTACCCGCAAGGCGATTATGCCAAGCCAGCGGAGGAAAGGATCGAGGAGCTGACTCTCAGAAAAGCGATAGCTGCGCGGTCGATTAAAAAGTTGCGGAGTTACCTTGAAAAATATCCGGACAGCAAAAAAAAGGACGAGGTTAGGCTAGTTATCCGAAACTTCCTCGAGGGAAAGGTCCATAACCTCAGTAACCGGGAGCTTGAAAAAGCGCGTCTATGTGTAAAGACCTCCATGGGCTCGTTCCGGATCAAGCTGTTTCCGAAAGCAGCTCCGGAAAATTCCCGGAACCTTGTTCTGCTGGCGGCGTCGGATTTCTACAAGGAGCTCAAGGTGGACATGGTGAAACCCGGCAAGGTTGTACTCATTGGAGACCTCATAGGAGACAGACTCGGCGGACCGGGTTACTTCGTGCCATTTGAGAAAAACGACATCAAGCACAAGCGGGGAAGAGTGTCCATCTATCATCTCCCGGTTGACAAAGATACGGGCGGCAGCCAGTTTTTCATAACCCTGAAACGGATGCCTGCCATGGACGGCGAATACACGGTGGTCGGCGAGGTCGTGGAAGGGATAGAGGTAGTGGAAGAAATCTCCCGGGTGGAGACCACCATGGGAAAGCGCGGCCCTTTCAAGCCGGCTGAGCCCATTCATATAAAAGACGTCACAGTGGAAGGCATAGACTTGACCGACGACGGCAATAAAGATATCCCCGACAAAGACCCGGCTTTGGAGGAGACAGGAGGGGGCGGATGAAAAAAAGATACGTGGGTGCGGTGTTATTGTGTCTGCTGGCGTGGGGGCTTTTCAATTGTAACGGCGACGACAAGGAGAAAGACCCCACCCGCCGGCTTTCTCAACAGGAGCTTTGGGAAAGAGCCGACAGCAATGATACTGCAGAGGCCTATGAAGCCTATCTTGCCCGCTACCCTTCCGGCTCCCACGCCAAACAGGCCAAGGGAAAGCTTCGTCAGATATGGGAGGGCAAAGTTGAAGACATGTCCGACTCTGACATGGAGGGCCTGCGCGCAGTGCTCGAAACCGAGTACGGGACCATTAAGTTCAAGTTCTTTCCCCAGGAAGCCCCTAATACCTGCCGGAACTTCATTAAACTTGCCCAAAGCCATTTCTACGACGGCCTGACCTTTTTCCGGGTGGTGGATGACTTCATCATCCAGGCGGGATGTCCCTTCAACACCGGCAAGGGAGGGCCCGGCTATACCATTGACGCTGAGCTCAGCAGCCTCCGCCACAAGGAAGGCACCGTGGCCATGGCGCGCCTTGAAGGCGAGGTGAACTCCGCAGGAAGCCAGTTCTTAATCTGCCTTTCCCGCCAGCCGCAACTGGACAACGAGTACACAGTATTCGGGGAAGTGGTCGAAGGCATTAACGTGGCTCATACCATAGGAGACCTTTCCACCGGCGAAAGGGACAGGCCGGTGGACCCGCCGACAATCAAAAAGGTCTATATTGAGGGGCTCCAATAAACTTCCTTCCATGAGGCTGACCGAGATTCTGGCGGGGGCGTTGCAATCCCTTGCCGCTCATCCTCTCCGATCGTTTTTGACAGTCATCGGTGTGGTCACCGGGGTGGCCGCGGTTATCGTGGTCGTTGCCGCAGGCGAAGGCTCCCGCCAGGCAATACTTCAGCAGATGGAGTTTCTGGGCACGGAAACCCTGGTGGTCCTTCCCGGTTCCGCAAGCGGCGCCACCGAAAGAACCCGGGACTCCCTTTCGCGGGAAGACGCCGAGTTCATTGAGTCGAAGATAAAAGGCGTGACCGTGAGCCCGGAGGTCATCGGCAAGGTGACAGCGCAAAGACGCAGCAAAGCCGAAAGCGTTTCCCTGGTGGGAGCGACGCCCGCTTTCCTTAAGGTAAGAAACTTCCGGCTGGCAAGCGGCAGATTTTTCACTCCCGGTGAAGACCGGGGCCGCAAGCGGGTATGTGTCCTGGGCGCCCGTATCGCGGACAAGCTTTTTCCGGATAGAGAACCAATAAAAGCACAATTGCGGATAAACCGGTCCAGGTACGGGGTTATCGGTGTTTTCGAGGAAAAGGGCGACATGGGATGGTTCCATCCCGACGACTGGGTTGTCGTTCCCCTGGCAACCGCGCAGACCCGGGTTCTGGGGACAGATTACCTACACACCATAGCGGTTGATTGTCCCTCCATAGAAGAGATGCCCGATGTAAGGGAAGACATAACCGACTTTCTCAGGAGGAGGCATCGACTTCATCACCATCTCGGCAAGGACAGCCTGGATTTTCACGTCATCAACCAGCGGGAGATGATAAGGACGGCTTCCAAGGTATCGGAGACCATGAAGGTGCTGCTCATAGGCCTGGCCGCGGTTGCTCTCATCACCGGGGGAGTGGGGATTATGAACATCATGCTGGTGTCGGTCATGGAAAGGACCACCGAGATCGGCATAAGGAAAGCAATGGGAGCGACCGGCACTGATATATTCCTCCAGTTCTTCTTCGAGTCGGTACTTCTCTCCGGAGCGGGCGCAGCCTTGGGTATAGCCGCGGGCACAGCAGCTTCTCGGCTCCTGTCCGACCTGGGAGACTGGGGGCTGGTGATGTCCCTGCCGGGCGTGCTGATTGCAGTTGCCATGGCGCTCCTGGTAGGTATGGTTTTCGGTATCTATCCCGCGCTGCGGGCCGCTTCACTCGAGCCTGTAGAGGCATTGAAGAAGTAAATGGTTTCATCGTTACTCCACGCCGTGCTAACATATATCACATCAACGGCAAAAGGAGCGGATATGACGAATAACGGATTGTTTCCGGGCATGGCCACCGGCATCGGCAGCCTTCCCCACACCGACATGGAGGCTGCACTTGAGCTGGTTTTCGACCATCTGCCCGATGCCCCCCACTGGCCGCAGCTACAGTCGCTGCGCTACACCGAAAAAATGGAAGTCCAGCCGGTGGAAGGTCTGCCCGGTGTAAAACACCTCCCGGATAAGAAGACGGTGTACGTGGACACGAACGAGGGCGAGAACGATCTCTCCGCCTTCTACGAAAAAGCAATAGCTGCGGAGGCAAGCGGGGAGGGGCTTTCCGACTTTGCCATGTCTCCGGACTACGCCCAGGGGTTCCATGCTTTTGTGGACAGGCTAAAAAAAGAAGCAAGAAAGTTTCCCCTGGTCAAGGCCCAGATAATCGCGCCTTTTTCGTTCGGCTACTCCATCAACGACCAGGATGGAAAGCCTCTGCTTTTCAACTCCGCGTGGGCGGATGCGCTTATGAAGCTTCTTTCCCTGAAGTCGATCTGGCAGATAAAGCTACTGTCGGAGTACGCGGACAAGGTTCTGTTTTTCCTGGACGAGCCCATGCTTTCCGCGTACGGCAGCACTGCCATGTTGACGGTGTCCAAGGAGGAGGTTGTCACCCGTCTCAACCAGGTCATAGACCCGCTTCGCGCCACGGGAGCAATAATCGGCATGCATTGTTGCGGCAACACCGATTGGGGCTTGGTAATGCAATCCAACCTGGACATGATAAACTTCGACGCCTATAACTTCGGCGAAACCTTGGCCATCTATGCAAACGACGTGCAGGGTTTCCTGGAGAGGGGGGGATGGTTTGCAGTAGGCATCATTCCCACCTCGGAGGACATCGACAATGAAGAAAAGCCCTCGTTGCAGGAAAAGCTTGATTCCTGGACAGAAAGGATGAAAAAAGAGGGTGTAGACGAGTCACTGCTTCGGCGCAAGATAGTGATAACCCCGGCTTGCGGATTGGGAACTCTTAATATCATCCAGGCTGAGAAAACATATCGGATACTAAAAGAGCTCCAAAAAAGCTATCGAGGTTGAAAAAACGGTCCATCCGGTTAAAGTGTAGTGCACCACCAAACCATCATTGAGCGATGCCAATTCGTAGCAGCGCCTTCCAGGCGGCAGGGATGCTGGCGCTAAATCCATCAAATAGAACTTGGTGGTGCACTAGTGCCCTGTCAAACGCTTCTCGGGGAATAGAAGAGAATCGTGCGAGCGGCTTCAGCCGCGATCTGCATTGGATCCGTTCCCCTTTTTTCGAGTGACAAAGCATTAGTACTGCGACCGCCAGTTAATGTCGGGTTGATTACCGTCAACCAATCACTATGGCCGCCCGGTTTGACATGCGACCCGACACAAAGGCGCGGTCAAAGTACCAGTGTTTGTTCACAATTGTTTATGTCGCTTACAAAAAGCAGTCATTTTTGTGCGAGCGACGAAAGTCGCGACGAAAGTCGCTCGCACGGTATGCGTCATTTTAACCTTGACAAGACAGCAGGCCGATCAACCTATGAAAAACGCTGCATACGTCATCGGTCTCGGCGCTCGGGTCGAACGCATGCGTTGTCCTGTCCTCAGGACCGGCGACGGAATCATAACGTAACACCGTCTTTATTCCAACCCCCGCCGGCAGCCACCAAGGCGATAAACTTAAAGTCCAAAGCCGGATAGAAAATCAACCCTTTCCATCAGTGCACCAAGTCACCTGCTGTTAAACCGGCAGACCCAAAAGAACAGAAGAGAACCTCTTGTAATGTGTAATATCATGAGTGCCCGCTTTTCACCCGGCGGGCATACTCATTTAATGTCTTCTTCTGCTCCCTCGAGAGCCATATCCTTCGTTCAAGTTTTTCGAGCAATTCCATTGCTTCGGCCTGGTTAGCAGCCCTGGCCGAGCTTATGAGACCTGCTGCCGTTACAGTGGCTGACCTGCCGTGTCCGAAGGTACAATGCACGAGCACGGGAAGGCCCCGCTGCCGGGAGTTTTCCACGAAGTGTACCGCTTTTTCCAGGTCGGAGAGGGAGGGAGCGGTTCCGTCGAGCACGGGCAGTGCGAGGTATGTCATATCCGGGGCATTAACCAAGAGAGACGGAGGTCCGAACTCTGCCACCATGTCCAGCACAGCTTTTATTCCGGCCCTTCGGACAGAGCCTACATCCTCTTCTATAAGCCGGGCACCTATGAAGATGCCCTCGTCAACCTCCTCGAATAGAGGTTCCTTCTCAGAAGTCCGGTAACGGTACCAGGCGATGTATTCGAAAAAGAGGTATGGCCAGATCAGGAGACGGAAAAAACCACGGATCTTTCCAACAGGCGTCTTGAACCATCTGCCGGGGTTTACGTGAAGTATCGAAGCGGCCAGGTACAAAGAGCCGGTAAAGGCTTCGGCGATTGCTGCGTAGGCGAACCCCAAAGTGATGGCATCAACTCCGCCGGTCCTCTCACAGAGCAGGGCCATCCAGGTGAAGAAAGCCGCGAAACCGAAAAACGCTGCTGCAAAACCCATCACTTACCCACGCAAAATCGGCTGAAGATGCGGTCCAGGACCTCATCGCCGGCTGTTTCGCCGGTGATCTCCCCCAGGGCCTCGAGGGCCCGGCGAACGTCACTGGCAATGAACTCCTCGGACTCGCCCGCGGATTCCCGCGCCCGGGCAAGTGCATTCCTGGTCCGCACCAGTGCGTCCCGGTGGCGAGCATTGGTCACCAGCGACCTTTCCATATCATGGCCGACCAGCATGGAGGCAAGCTCTTCTTCGAGCTCCTTAATGCCGGTCCCTTTCAATGCAGAGATGCGGACCACTGGAGCGCCCGGCAAAAGCTCTCCGGCCTCGCTTTCCGCGACCGCGGGCTCCAGGTCGCACTTGTTGATGACCAGCAGGCACGGACCGCGAACCGTCTGCGCCGCCAGCCGGTCATCCCGGTTTAAACCACTTGAGCCGTCCACCATGAGTAATGCCAGATCAGAGTCCGCAACCGCTTGCGCCGCCCATTCAACACCGGTCTTCTCGATATCCTCGGCATCGTCCCTGATTCCAGCGGTGTCCAGCATCCGGACAGGCACTCCTCCTATATCGATCCCTTCCTCCACCACGTCGCGGGTGGTCCCCGGCGACGGCGTCACTATCACCCTTTCCTTTCGCAGCAGAGCGTTCATGAGGGTGGACTTGCCCACGTTGGGTCTGCCTGCAATAACCAGGCGGGCGCCCTCCCGAAAAAGCCTGCCCCTGTCGGCGTCATCGATCAGAGCTGCCAGAAAAGAATCCGCGGCATCGAGCCTTTCTGCAAGCTCGTCTTTATTTATAGATGTCACGTCCTCTTCGTCAGAAAAATCCACGCCCGCTTCAAGGAGGGCCAGAAGCTCGACCAGGTCGGTTCTTAAGCCTTCGAGCCTGCGGGAAAGACCTCCCTCCAACTGGTGGGCGGCCGAGCGGGCGGAAGCCTTTGTCTCGCTTGCCACCAGGTCCGCCACAGCCTCGGCCCGGGCAAGGTCGATCCTTCCTCCTGAAAAAGCTCGCCTGGTGAACTCGCCGGCTTCGGCAAGGCGGGCTCTCCTGCGAAGTATTGCTTCCAGCGTCTGCCGAATGGATGCGGGTCCGCCGTGGCAATGGAACTCCACCGTGTCTTCGGTCGTATAAGAGCCCGGAGCGCGCATTACCAGGCAGAGTACTTCGTCGATGACCTCGCCTTCGTCCTCGATCCAGCCTCGGGCCACGGTGTAGGTATCCATGGTGGAGGGTGTCTTTTTGCCGCGGAAAAGCCGGTCGGCAATGGAAATCGCCTCTGGACCTGATATCCTTATTATCCCAATGGCCCCTTTGCCCGGGGGGGTCGCCACTGCAGCAATGGTGTCATCTTGTGGAAACCGGCTCTTCATGGGAAGATAAAGTTAACAAAGGCCGGGAAAAATAACAAGCCTGTTATGTATTTGAGAAGGGGCAAGCACCGCTTTTTTGAGTCACTGGAAAATTGTGATAAAAATAATCATTCGATGTTAAGGGATACAAGGTAGCGAACATGTCGCTTTCCAAGAAGGAGCGGAAATACATACAGGATAAGTACCCTCGCCGTTCGGTGAAGCAGCTTGCACGCGAGCTTGGCGTAAAGCCGGGCGAAGTCCGTTCAGTTATCGAGTCATCAGCAGGTTCCGGAAAGAAGAAGCCGGCTGCACCCTCTTCAAAGGACAAGACTCTTCAGCAAAAGCAGCCGCCAAAGTCCACGCCTCGTGCGGATGACAAGCCCGTCCTGTTAGGCTTCGCCCGCGCACATCCCCTGGGCATCATGCTGATAGTCGCCCTGATCTCGGTGGTCTATCTGAACTCCATGCGCAACGGGTTCCACTACGACGACATCCACTCTTTGAAGAAGAACCTCAAGATACAGGTGGAATGGAACGACAACCCCGACTCGCGCAAGCTTTTCCTGGAATATTTTTACAAGCCCGAACATTTCAGCTCGAGGCCCCAGGTGGCCATGCCGCGTCCGCTTCTGCTTTCCACTTTTGCGCTCAACTATATGTGGACGGAGTTCAACGCCTGGAGCTGGATCCTGGTCAACATACTTTTCCACTTGGGGTGTACTCTTATCATTTACTTCGGCTTGTGCCACTTGACGGGACGGCCGCGCATGGCCCTGCTTACCGCCATCCTCTTTGCCATCCATCCGGCGAACACGGAGACGGTGAACTACATCAACTGCCGCTCGGAGAGCATGAGCGTTTTCTTTATGCTGCTGGTCATATACTTCTGGACGCGGTCACTGCGAGAGAACCGTACCGGCCTTATGGTCATCAGCTTCGTCTTTTTCGGGATGGGTCTTTTGACCAAGGAACTGGTGTTCGTAACTCCCGCCATTCTCGCTGCCATCGACATCCTGTTCATATATCCGGCCCGGGACCGCCCGCAGGGATGGGACATCAGCCGTAGCCTGGTCCGTCGCGCCCGCTACTACCTTCCGCTGGTGGGCATATGGATACTGTACTTCATCTACCGGCAGATAGTGCTCGATACCATGATAATAGACAGGAAGGTCCGGCCCATAATAGACAACCTGGTTACGCAATCGCGCGTACTGTTGACCTATCTCCGGCTCTACGTCTATCCCGTCAAGCAGAACATAAGCTACGAAAACATCGTCTATGAGACAGGTGACTTGAAAGAAATCTTCAAAATGTTCTACGTGAAGATCAAGTCCATCTCCCTGTCCTCTGCGGAGTCGGCCCGGATGTGGGCGGAGCTGGTGGACTCGGACAAGACCCTGGGCCAGGTGCTCATGGTATATCTCGCTATTGCGGTCATTCTGGCATTGGCTTTCCTGGCAATTTTCTGGATACGCAAACACCCGGTGATATCTTTTTGCATCGCCAACTTCTTCATCACCTTGAGCATAACCAGCGTTGTGCCTTTAAACGCCATCATGAACGAGCACCGGCTCTATCTTCCTTCACTCAGCTTCTGCATTCTCCTGGCGGGCTTCCTGGATTGGACGGCAAACTATATCAACACGAAAAGAGGAAGAAAAGCCGGCGCTACGTGGCCTGTCCAGGTCCAGGTCATATCCTTGCTCTTGGTCCTTTTATACGTGTCACTTACAGTCAACCGCAACTTCTCATGGCACACCGATCTCACGGTATGGAAAAACAGCATCTGGAACTCGCCTACCAAGGCCCAGGTAGTGTCCGACCTGGGGAACGCCTACTTCCGGACGGGGCGCGAGCTGAGCAAGAACGGACCGATGAGAAGAGACGACAAGATCGACAAGGAGGAGCGGATAACCATCAACCAGACTTTCCTGGAGGACGTTCCCGAGGGGCCCATCAGTGATAAGACACGACAGAAGCTGGAGAAGCTTTACATGGAGGGGCTAAATCGTGCGGAGAAGCTTTATGAATGGGGAGTACGAGTAGAGAGAAACTACTACAAGGCCTGGCACAACCTCGGCACCATGAACTATTCCTATGCCCATTATTATGTTGAACAGGCCCAGGAGTACAAATCCCGCGGAAAACAGAAGTCGGCAACAGAGAATGTGCATAAAGCGCGATACCACTTTCTCCGCGCTTCGCATTTCTTCTTTGCATCCACCCGGATATATCCGAATGGAGAAAGCTACAACGATCTTGCCTCCACTCTAAGGCAATCTCTGACCACTGAAAAGGACCCTGCCATCAAGCAGCAGATGCTCCGCCAAACGGAAAAATTCTACCTGTTGGGGGTGGAGTGGAACCCCGACCTTTACAAAGGCTACACTAACCTGGGAAGGATAATGAAAACTCTGGGCAGAAACAAGGAAGCCATTCCCTTTTTCCAGAAGTCCTTGCAAATAGAACCGCGCGACTACGTTCCGGCCTACCTGCTGGGGAAATCATATCTCGAGCTTAACCAGCCTAAAAAGGCCATTCAGGCGTATACGAGATGTCTGCAGATCAAACCCGATCTGGAACAATGCATGATCGGACGGAAAAATGCCAGGCAGATGATCTCCAGATAAAACCAAAGCAAGCACGCATCGCCAAATGAACCGATATCATCCTTTATTTCTCGTTGTACTTTTACTGATACTCGCCAGGTGGCTGTCCGGTTTTTGCGGAGCCTCCTGCTGGGGCTTCAACCACCTTCATTACCTCAGCTTGCCCGCCGGTCTTTTATGGAGCCTTATCGGCGTTGCACTTCTATTAGCTCCCTTGACCAGACGCTCGATGTTCGAGGGCCTTTCAAAACCGGACCGACCCTTGCCCGCCTGGTCGGTCGGCATCTTGTTTTTGATATTGGCCCTGCTTCTGCCGGGAGTCGCCACTCCCCTGGGAGGCGACGGAGTTGACCGGGTGTCCGCTACCGTGGGCGGCTGGAAGGCCCTGCAAGGCCAGCCCGCCCCCCTTGACTTCGTAATCCACATCCTGGCATACAAGCTGCCGGTGTGGACGCAAGAGTCGTGGACCCGGTCGTGGCGCTCCTGGCAGGCGGTCAGCATAGCAGGCGGAGTTGCCGCATGTGTCTTTACCTGGAAGCTGGCCTCATGGCGGGCTTATAACAAATCGGAAAGATGGTTCGTCTTCTTCACAATATTTGCAACGGGCACTGTGGTGTTCTTTTTCGGCTACGCGGAAAACTACGTTCTTCCCGCGGCAGGAATGTACGGGTTCTTGGTTTTGATGGAAGCGGTGCGGCAAGACAAGGCGCCGGGGTGGACACTTTTCGCCGCCATGGCGCTACTGGCTGCGCTGCATTTTTTCCTGGCCATACTCATACCTCCCGCTCTTTACGTCATGTACAGGTACAGGCTTGCAAGGCTGAAGCTATGGAGTTTGACAATCGTTCTCCTCTTCTTGATCGCTTTCGGATCTCTCGCTTTTTTTATGGTCGAGGAGCATTACCGCGGACTGGGTGCCATATTTGTTTCCGGGGAAAACGTCCTGAGCTCATATCATCTTAAGGGTTTTTTTAACCAGCAGATACTCGCCTGCCCTGCCCTGCCCCTGCTTTTGCCGCTCGCGCTTATCGCCAGGCCCAGTGCTGGTGATCCTTTGCAAAGCTTCTGTTTCCTGGGATCGATTCTTTTCGCGGTCTTTTTCTTCTTTCTGCGCCCGGTGATCGGACCGGCAGCGGACTGGGACCTGTTCGCAATGCCCTCCCTGGTTTACACTCCATGGATGGCGCTTCGAATCCATCAATCGTTCAGACAAAAGACCGTTTTCAGGACCGCGGCCTGGGCGGTCCTTGTTCTGTTAGTGGTATCTACCGGACCATGGTTTTCAGTGAACGCAGAGGAAGAAAGCTCGATTAAAAGGTACCGGGAGATCATGAATGAAGAAGCAAAGCACAACACCTGGGCTGCTTCCTACGGCTACTACCGGCTGGCCGGGTACTTGTTCCATGAAAAACGCGAACCGAACAAGGTCCATGCCGCACTCGAGAAGGCGATAGAAATAAACCCTGACTCGGCAACCCTTCGCCTCCAGGTGGCCGACTTGTTCAATAAAACGGGCGAAAAGGAACGGGCCGAAAAACATTTATATCATTATTACCGCCTTTTGGCAGGGAAGTCTTTACAACAAGAAAAACCGGAAGAAGCGGCACAACGGCTTGAAAAGGCCCTGGGTTACTCGCCGCCGGAAAAAAAGCCGCAGCTTTGGAGAAAGCTGATCGAGATTTACGAAGGTCCTTACCCAAGGACGGACAAGGCACGCCGTTACCGGGAAAAGCTCGACTCATGGCAGGACGCAAAAAACAAATGATACCCGGCCGGTTTGTATCACCCCGCTGGTATTCATATCATTGTGCTTGGAACATGCGCACACGCTTTGCCATAGTCCTCATAATTACTCTGCTCGCTTTTGTCTCCTGCACCGAGTCAATGTGTCCGGCCGGCGTCTCCACCGGCTCCGGCAGGACCCTGCGCTTCAACGTATCAACCGAACCTCCCAGCCTGGACTGGAGCATAACCACGGACCACGCTTCCATCCAGGTGCTCCAGAACGTCATGGAGGGGCTCACCCGCTTTGACGAAGACTTAAACCCGGAGCCCGCGCTTGCCAAGAGCTGGACAGTAAAACACGGAGGAAGCCGCTATATTTTCCACCTTCGAAAGGACGCTCGCTGGACGGACGGCAAGCCGGTGACCGCCCGTGATTTCGTCTACGCCTGGCAAAGGCTTCTCGACCCGGAAACCGCTGGCGAGTACGCCTACTTTCTTTACATGGTAAAGAACGCCGAGGCCATAAACTCGGGCGAGATGGAGCTAGCCGAGCTGGGAGTAATGGCCCGCGACCCGCATACCCTGGTGGTTGACCTGGAGCGGCCGGTGGTTTTCTTTCCCATGATCACCACGTTCATCAGCACCTTTCCCATGCGGCGCGACGTGGTGGAAAAGTACGGCGACGACTGGACGGAACCGGAACACATCCAGACCTGCGGCCCCTTCCGTCTCCGGGAGTGGTGGCACGAGTACCGCATCGTGATCGAGAAGAACCCGGCTTACTTCGGGGAAGGTCCTCACCTGGACCGGGTGATTTTCTACATGGTGGAGGAGGACTCCACCGCTCTCTCCCTATATCAGACCGGCGACCTGGACGTTGTCGATCCCATGCCGCCGCCTTCCATTCCCGCTTACGAGAACAGCCCCGAGTACAAGAACTATCCCTTTTTCGCGTCCTACTACTACGGGTTTAACGTTGACAAGCCGCCGGTGGACGACCCTCTGGTGCGCGCCGCTCTTGCGCTGTCGGTTGATCGGTCGCAGATTCCCGACATCATAAAAGGCAACCAGATACCGAACCCCGCGGTGATCCCGGCGGGGATGAAGTACGCCAACACTGCACTGGGCCATTCCTACGACCCGGAGACAGGCAGAGAGCTGCTTGCCGAAGCAGGATACCCCGACGGCAAGGGTCTCCCGGAAATATCCATCTGCTATAACACCCAGGAGTCGCACAAGATGATCGCCGAGTTTGTACAGCAGGAGTGGACTCGGAACCTGGGCATCAATGTCCGGCTCCGGAACATGGAATGGAAAGCGTACCTGAAAAAGCTCCAGCACGACCCGCCCCACGTCTTCCGGCTGGGATGGATACTCGACTACCCGGACCCCGACGCCATCATGACCGTGTTTACTTCCGACAGCGGCAACAACCACACCAACTGGAAATCCGACAAGTACGACCGGCTGGTACTGGAAGCATCCATGGAGCAGGTCCCGCAAAAAAGACAGGAAAAATACGACCGCAGCCAGCGACTCCTCTGTAAAGAGGCATCAGCGGTCATGCCCCTTTATACCTATACCATCAACATGCTGGTCAAGCCGTATGTAAAGGATTTCCCCATGAACGGCCAGAACCTGCTCTACCTCCGCAAGACCAGGATAGAGGAGGATGAAAAGTGACCGGGTTCCTGGTGGGAAGAATACTGGCTGGGCTTCTGGTCATCTTCGTGGTGGCCACCTTGACGTTCTTTATCATGCACAATGTTCCCGGCGGTCCTTTTGATCGGGAGAAGACTTTTCCGCCGGAGATCAAGGAGAACATCGAGGCCAAGTATCACCTGGACGAGCCGGTATGGAAGCAGTACCAGTACTACATGACCGACCTTTTGCGCGGCGACCTCGGGCCCAGCTTCAAGTACCGGAACCGAAGAGTGGGAGACATACTGGCGGACACCTTGCCGGTGTCGGCCCAGCTCGGTGTGCTCGCTTTGCTCATCGCGGTGATGACGGGGGTGTCCGCCGGCATTGTCTCCGCGGTGTGGCGCGACTCGATCTTCGACCGGCTTTCCATTTTCGGGGCTTCGCTGGGAATAGCTTTACCATCCTTTGTGCTGGGGGCGTTCCTTATCTGGGGGTTCGCCTACCACTTGAAGGCAATGCCGCCCGCGCTGTGGGAGTCGCCGAGACACATGATCCTGCCGGCGATCACCCTGGGCATGGCTCCCGCTTCCTACCTGGCCCGCCTGACGCGCTCGAGCATGATCGAGGTCCTGGAAAAGGACTACGTCCGTACCGCCCGCGCCAAGGGCCTCTCCGGAGCAAAGGTTATTATGAAGCACGTGCTCAGGAACTCGCTCGGTCCGGTGATAACCGTGGTGGGTCCGCTGGTGGCCATGCTTATCACCGGCTCTTTTATCGTGGAAAAGATTTTCTCCGTGCCCGGCATGGGCCGCTTCTTTATTACCGCGGTGACCAACCGCGACTATCCGCTCATCATGGGCGTCACGCTGGTCTATACCACCCTCATCGTTTTCATGAACTTCGTGGTGGATATTGTCTATACCTTCCTCGATCCCCGCGTGCGGCTCGAGTAGACACTCATTGTTTCAAATTCCTTACTTGTCCTTTTCCCGCGTTATGATCCGTGCTGCTTTTTCAGCGGAAGCTGCCACTACGAGGCTGCACTTTTCCATCATGCCGGCCCGGCCCGCGGCCTCCAGGTCTTGGGGGTCCAGCAGGTTAAATGTCCGGCCCAAGAGCTTCTCCTGAATGTCGTAACAGCGGCAACTCCCATAACGGTCTATGAAGTCCTGGTAGAGCTCCTTGCACAAAAGATAGGACTTCATGGCTGCCATCATGTCCCGGTGATGCTCGCGGTCGCGGCCGAACACGTAGCTGATAACCATGGACCCGCCGGTGAGCGCGCCGCACGACCCGTCGCCGGAAAGCCCGATCCCGTCGGCCAGACCGCTCGCCGCCTTGAACACGTCCTCGCTCGGCAAATCCAGGGCGTCCTGGAGCGCGGCGACCACTGACTGGGCGCAGCCGGTACAGGTCTTCTCATACTCCTCCCCGAGTTCGACGGCTTTTTGTATCAGCTTTTTTGACTTGTCCTCGTCCATTATCTCCTCCTTGTCTCCGAGTAATCGCTTTTCCATACTGCCGGTACGGTTCCCCGGGCGGCTATCTGCTTTGCAGCTTTTCGGGTATGCTCGATTCGCAGGGGACGCCCACCGCGCACAGGCCGCAGCCATATATAAAAATGTGGTAGTGGCGGTTGCAGTACTTCAACGACCTGGCCACCCGCTTATAGCAGCTTTCCTTGTCATGGCCCGCCTCGCTGATGGCCTCCACCGGGCAACGGTTCCTGCACATGAGACACTCTATGCCCTGGCAGTTGGGTGGCTATCTTGTCCTTGATGGTGTTTTCGAACCACAGCACATCAAACGCAGGGGGCCCTTCTCTTGGCCCGTATCCTGCAGAAAACCGGGGCTGGAGCGGGAATCCCATTCCCCGCATCTCTCCCAACGCGCTCCTGATGCCCCTTATATCGGCAAGAAACGACAGCCTGTGATAGCGGTTTCGAGGCATGACACCTCCGCTCTCATTTATTCTCTTCAGTCCCTTGCGCATGGACCCATACTTCCATGTGGGACCTGCCGCGGTTTCCCCAGGCATAGTAAGGTATTGCAGTGAAGGTCTCGCCGTTTCCGGTCTTGCCTTTGATGGCCACCACTCCTCCGAGAAGCTCCGGGCGATACTCGGCCTTCAGGGCCGGCTCTTTTGCAATGGTTGTCCGGTGGACGTTGATGTCCGGGTTATCAACGTCTTCCAGGCAGTAAACCAGCGGGCCGTACATTATGGCTGCCCTGCCCTGGTTTGCTTCCACGCGGGGGTCGCCGTACACCAGTCGCGGCTCCGTTCCCAACTCCAGCTTTATGGTGTCGCCCTTTTCCCACTTCCTGGTGATATCCAGGTAATGTCCGGGCTGCGGCTCGTACTCCAGGGGGTTATCATTCACGCTGATCTTAAGATGACTGATCCAGGACGGCTCGCGCAGGTAAAGGGTAAACTCAGTCGGCTCTTCAGGAAAAACCGATATCTTTACGCTCCCGTTCACGGGAAGTCCACTTTCGACCTTTATGCGCAAGTCGTGGTTGTTTTCTAATATAACTTCTCCGCTCACGTACTGGTGGACCCACAGCCCCTTGTCGCTCCTGCTGTAGACGTACTTTTCCAGGGAAGCCATGAGCCTGGCGATGTTCGGGGGGCAGCAGGCCACCGGATACCACTTTTTCCGCTCGGTCTCGCCTTTCGCTACCAACGGGTTCTCATAGAAAAAGCGCTTGCCGTCCTGGGACAGACCCGCCAGGAAGCCGTTGTAAAGAGTCCGCTCGATCTGCTCGGCGTACTTGGGCTCACCCGTGGCCCGGAGCATTCTCCAGGAGAAGAAAATGCTGCCGATGGCTGCGCAGGTTTCGGTGTAGGATTTATGAGGCAGCTCATAGTCCTTGCCGAACCCTTCGATCACCGGCAGCGCGCCCATTCCGCCGGTTATGTGCGTCCTCTTGTCCACAGTGTTGTCGTATATTCGTGACAGCGCAGTAAAGAGACGCCGGTCTTCATTGGCGAGATAGACTTCTGCGGCTCCGGCATAAAAGTACATGGCCCGGACAGCGTGCCCTTCCGCCACTTCCTGCTCGAGCAGTGGCTTGTGGGCCTGGAAGTACTTGCCGCTGTAAAAGTTTTCGAGCAGCCTGCCCCAAAGCCGCGGCTTTATTAAAGGTATGCCTCCGTAACTGTCCATCTTCTCATAATCGCTGCCCAGGTATTGTCGTCTTTTCCGCCTTACTTTCCGGGAAAGCCGGTTCTGACTTTGTATATCCTTCAAAAGCTGCTCTATAAAGTCATCGCTTTTGCCGCGCTCGTACACGAAGAATTCGGCCACGTCCTGGTAGTCGCCCGTGAGGCGGTACATGCGCATCAGGCCCAGCTCGATCTCCTGGTGGCCGGGCATTCCGCGGTTGCCACGCGGCCCGAAAGTGTCACCCTCCAGGTCGGCGAACTTGCGCGCTGGTTTCAGAAGATCGTCGTTGCCGGTGGCGCGGGCGTGGGCTGCTGCCGCTTCCATGAGATGGCCGGCGCAATACAGTTCGTGGTCCATCCACAGGTTGGTGAACCTCTGCTCGGGGGCAAAGCTCTGGTAGTAGGTGTTTATGTATCCGTCATCCATCTGCGCAAGATTTATAAGACGCACCAATTCGTCCACCCTCTCCTGTAGCCACTGGTCCTCCGGGCTCTTGCCCACATAGTAAGAAGCAGCCTCCAGCCACTTGTAAAGATCGGAGTCTAAAAACACCGCGCCTTGGTGGATGCCGTCCTTCTCTCCGGCAACCACCCGGAAGTTGTCCACGTGATGATGCGACTCGAGCCGGGCCCACTCCGCGCGCATGGTCGCCTTGCGGACCAGCTCCTGCTTCGCTCCCCAGAAATCCCCTGCAATGGTAACGTCCGATAGAGGAACGTCTGCAAGACGCGCTCCGGGCAGAGTCCCGCCTTTTTTTTCTGCGACGTGCGCGGCTGAGCTTTGTCCCCAAAACACGACCAGGCTGATGCCCAAGAGCCGCAGGAATAATTTGAGTATCTTCATTTCCTTCTTACCTTTTTATATAATGATTTGAAAAGAACAGAGTTCCCGTCCTGTAAGTATACTTGTTCGGCAATGTCAGCCAAAATGCGGGCGGGCACCAGAGCAAAGACCTGTTTTAGTTATCATGGAGGAGAAAATGAGTGAGAGACCTTCTTTTGACGTTAAAAGCCCGGCCAATGGCGAACGCGTTTCCAGCTATCCGCTGATGGAGAAGGGGGACGTTGATGAAAAGGTGGCCAAAGCGCAGAATGCTTTTGCAACCTGGTCGAAAAGCACTTTCCGGAAGCGCCGTAAGGTCCTTGCCAAGGCCGCTTCCATACTTGCGAACAATGCCGAGCGTTACGGTAGGATCGTGTCCGCGGAGAACGGCAAGACCCTGCTGGACGCCCTGCTTGCCGACGTGTACCCCTGCTGCGATCTTCTTCATTACTACTCGAAGACCCTGCATAAGCACCTTGCGCCGGTAAAGTCCGACGTGGGGATTTTCTTTCCCGGCCGCAAGGCATACTACGTGTTCGAGCCGCGCGGCGTAGTAGGGGTGATCTCGCCCTGGAACTATCCGTTGAGCCTTTCCTCTGGACCGGTCATATCCGCGATAGCCGCGGGCAACAGCGTTGTGCTGAAGCCGTCGTCGCAGACCAGCGGCTGCGGGACCATCCTTGCCGAGGTATTTAAAAAGGCGGGTCTTCCGGAAGGAGTGCTCCAAGTGGTAACCGGCAGCGGGTCGGTCACCGGCCAGGCCCTGGTCGAGCATCCCGATATTTCCATGCTGTTCTTCACCGGGTCAACCGAGGTGGGCCGGTCGGTGAACTTGAAAGCTGCCGAGCGCCTTATCCCCGCGATCATGGAGCTTGGCGGCAAGGACGCTGCCATAGTCACCGGCAATGCCGACCTTGACCGCGCCGCGAACTCCATCTGCTGGGGAGCGTTTACCAACAGCGGGCAGACCTGCATCGGCATTGAAATCTGCCTGGTAGAGCGGAGCGTTTACAACGATTTTCTGGAAAAGCTTCTGGAGATTGTTAACGGCCTGCATAACGGCCGCAGCGCCGGTGAGATCGGGGCCATGACCATGCGGTCGCAGCTCGAGATAGTAGAGGCCCATGTAAACGACGCCCGTGAAAAAGGCGCCCGCATCCTGACGGGCGGCGAAAGGATATCGGTGGAAGAAGGTTTTTATTATCCACCCACCGTGATAACAGAGGTCACTTCAGATATGAAGGTCATGACAGAGGAGACCTTTGGCCCGCTGCTACCGGTGCTGGCTTATGATGACGTGGAGGAAGCCATCGACCTGGTCAACAGCGGCGAGTACGGCCTTTCCGGAGCAGTCTACACCTCTGACATGGATGAAGGGCGCGCCATTGCCGGAAAGATCAAGACGGGCTCGGTGAATATAAACGATTGCCTGATCACTTTTGCTGTGCCCGACCTGCCGTTTGGCGGAGCCAAGAACAGCGGAGTCGGCAGGTATCACAGCCGGATCGGGGTGCAAAGCTTCTGCGAGATAAAGTCCATTACCGAGTATAAGGGCGGCCTGACCAAAGAGCCTTTTTACTATCCCGTTGCTCCCGACATGGAGGACCTTCTCAAGAACGGCCTGCAAGCCATGTTCTCGCGCAACCCGGTAAAAAAAGCTTTCCGCTCTCTCCAGTCGGGCGGCAAGCTCTACAAGGCATTTAAGGCGGAAAAGAAGAAAAAAGGCAAAAAAGAGGACAAAAAATTGGAAGACAAGTCGGAGACCGCTGAAGAAGCCGCGGATATAAAGGAAGGCGGAAAAGACTGAGGCGGTGCGATGGGGAAGACCTGCTTCGGCTGTAGCAACCAGCATCGGAACTGCCGGAGGGTCATCATGGGGAGACATTCAGCCTGTGGCGCTGCCACCCCCGCAGTTTCGGGGACGAAACTCGTGGGCCACCCGGGGAACAGACCGGGGGCGCAGTGGACTGAAAGGGCAAAGAGATGTTATGCTGTTTTTAACATGTAGAAGTGATATCATCGGCGTAAGCTTGGAGAAGACGATTTTTATCGCGGCTGAAGCCGCTCGCACGAAACAGATAATTATTATCTTGTAAGGCGGAGGCAGTTATGGGTATTGAACAGTATGATGACAGGCAAATCCGTTGTCCGAAGATGGGCGACTTTGTTCCCTTCAAGTACTGCCGGAGTTGCGGCAAGCCTTTCTGCCGGCTGATCGTGTCCTGCTGGGCGGTCAAGCTCGATATAGGGACATTCCTCGCCGAGAACTACGACGCCCCGACCATCCAGGAGAGTCTGCAAAGACCCGCGAGCGGCAGAGTGGGAACTATCCTCGATCTCACCGATAAGTACCGCAATACTTGATCAGGGAGTCTTTCGCTTTTGAACGGATATCTTCATGTTGAGTCCCTCCTTGTCATGAGACAATGACTCGAGTACCACTGGCTTATCCTCCAAAAAAGAGTTCGTCTCCAGGGAACCCCGCAGCCAGTAAGCAATCCAGGCGTGGGTGACCGGAGGCCAGTCATAGTCGCCGGTCCTCAAGCTGTAGAGCTTGACCTCGAAATCCTCGCGCTCGCCCGAGACCTGGGCGCGCAGCTTGCCGTTTAAAAACTTGTTCGACTCGTCGTGGATGGGGATTGAAAAACTGACCGTAAGCGCGGTATCTCCGGTGACCAGCTCTGCGTCGCTGTTGGGTATCTCTGCCAGTATGTAATCTTTTACCAGGTGGTTCGCTTCTTTGGGGTTCAAGGATATCTTGTGCTCGGTGGCACGATTGTTTTTCATGGCGAAGTATGCAGGTGCCATCTTGGCGGTAAATCCTGCTTTATCCTTTGCAGTCCACTCCATGTCCGGATAGCTCACCGATTCGGTGGACAGGACCTTGGTATTGATCCAGTAATAGCCGATAATAAAGAGTACAACGAAGCCCAGCACAAGTCCCGCGAACACTGCTGTCACGCATCCGCAACATCCGCCTTTTTTCTCCATTCCCTGCTCCTTGTATTCCGCGCCGGTGTTATAAAAGCTCTATCCCCCGGCATAAATGATTCGACTTTATTTAGTTCCCGTTGCAAAACTCCGTTTTTGAAGTGCGCCTGCCTGTGCCGGACACGCCTGCCTGTGCGGACACGCAGACAGGGCAGACAGGAAAGCTTGCTTTCGCTTTCATAAGTTCCGGCTTGCCGGAGCTTAAAAGAGTCGCCTCGTAAACTGTGAGCCTCTTGTGGAGCGCATCTCCGGGAAGCAAGCTTCCCGGCGGAAAAAGCGGCAGCAAGCTGCCGCACTCCAAA
>CAYQTK010000039.1:0-28623 GCA_964420375.1 uncultured bacterium | reverse complement strand
AAGCAGGCCTACACCAAAAACGGCTATAACGGGACCCACACCCCGAAAAACCTTTTGGAAGAGATGGGAAGGAACAATGTGGTGAACTCGGTGATCCTGGCCATTGACTATCCTTTGGGGGCCATGTCACGCAACTCGGAGACCTATCTCGAGGCGTCCCGCCTCTATCAGAAACTCATTGCCTTTGTGTCGGTCCATCCTGACAACCCGCAGATGGAAAAACGGGTACGGGAGTTCAAAGAACAGGGCGCAGTGGGAATGAAGCTCCATCCGCCCATGCAGTTCATCCGGGCCAATGACAAAAAATGTATGGAACTGACCAAGCTGTGCGGCGAGTTGAACATGCCCTGTCTTTTCCACAGCGGGGCGTCGGACATAGCGCCCGACTTCCAGAAGGACTACCCGAGGATCGAGTACTTCCGGGAACCGGTACGCAAGCAGCCGGAGACGACCTTCATCCTGGCCCACGGCGGCATCCATTTTTATAAAGAGCTCATAGAGCTTGCCAGGCAGCATGAAAACGTCTGGATAGAGCTGTCCGGACAGCCGCCCGCCCATATCAGAGAGATGATCGACGCCGGGCTGGAAGACAGAATACTCTTCGGCTCCGACTGGCCTTACTATATCGAGTCGCTTCCCCTGGCAAAGACGCTCATCGGCACCGAGGGAATGCCGGAAGTAAGACAGAAAATTCTCTATGACAACGGAAAGAGGCTCCTCGAAAGCGTGGGATACGACAAGGTGAGATAATAACACGTGCCCCGCCCGAAGGTTGCCGGCGGACAAAGCCTGAGGACTTCACGGCAAGCTATTTTATCAGTCCGCCGAAGTTCTCTTTCTTGTCCGTCTTGCCGCCGATGACCCCGCCGCAGACCGTGCACAAGTAATCGTACTTGTCACCGTCGGGAAGCACCAGGAGCATACGCTTTCTGACCGGAGTAGCCCGTTTGCAACGCGGGCAGTAAAGCTCGGCTGCTTCCCACTCCTTGTACTGATCAGCCATGGCCACAGGCCCTCCTCGAGAGTTATTTGAAGACCCTCGTTTATTCTATAAGTATGTTTCTGTTTGGAGTCAAGACTAAAGCACGGCATAAGAACGGCAGCAAGCAACAAGTACGCAAGGCCCGGCAGAGCAGATTTGCACCGGCGGGGTCGGAGGATTAAATTGGAACCGGAAAATCCCGGGAAAAAAGGAACCCGCACAAGGGAGAGCGACAATGGAAAAAAGATATGGACAGAACATGGCGTATGTTTGCGGGAAGTGGCCCTTGGAGGAGGACAAGCCGACCCTGGTCTTCGTGCACGGCGCCGGCGGTTCCAGCGTGCTCTGGGAGACCCAGGTAAAAGGTCTCGAAGACCATGCCAATACCATAGCAGTGGACCTTCCCGGCCACGGCGACAGTCCCGGCAGCGGCAAAGACAGCATCACCGGTTACGCCGGCGAGGTTGCCGGCCTCGTCCGGGAGATTGATCCGCCCTCGCCGGTGATCGCGGGACTGAGCATGGGAGGAGCAATAGCCCAGCAGTGTCTACTCGACTATGCCGGCCTCTTCCGCGCCGGAGTGCTCATAAGCACCGGAGCCAGGCTCAAGGTCATGCCCGCCATATTCGAAAAGATCGAAACCGACTTCCCGGGCTTTCTCGAGCTTATCGAAAAGTTCGCCATCTCGTCCTCGACCGACCCCGCACGGCTTTCCCGGATTCTCGAAGACAATGCCCGGCGGGACCCGGAGGTTGTAATCGGAGATTTCCGGGCATGCGACGCTTTTAACGTCATGGACAGGCTCTATGAAATAAAAGCGCCGGTCCTGGTGATCACTGCCGAGGACGACCGGCTCACGCCTCCCAAGTATGGCGATTGCCTTTCGGAAAACATACCAGGCGCGAGCCGTGTGCACATTGCCGAGGCCGGTCACCTGGTGGCCGCGGAGAAGCCGGACGAGGTGAACCGCTCGATCGCGGAATTTCTTTCCGGGAATAGTCTCGGATAGACGCCGCCCTCGTAAAGAACGAGTAATCCGATGCAAGCTCTCAAAGAGCGGCGTTCCATGGGCCGGGGAGAGGGGTTTAGTCAAGGCTGCCGGTAGGTTCGTGAGCCCGGTGAGAACCGTCCTGCCACGTGCCTCGTCAACACCATCCCCCCAACCCGGCAGTCGGATGTCACCGCCGTGATTCCCTGCGAGAAACCGGGCTCTTCTAAGGCCGGGAAGAAGTTAGCAGGGGATGTTCACCCCTTTGGCAGAAGTCGGTTTAAGTGGAACCCGCGGGGGTGTTAGCCGAACTTTTAGAGTCGGTTTTGGAATCGTCGCTTTTGGTTTTGGATTCTTTGGCTTCCGAGGCTGGAGCAGTGGAATCGGATGCGGTCTCGGTCTCCTGCTTGTGATGGTCTTTGCCGTTGCCGCCTTTTGCTTCGCTCCGGCCATAGTCGGTAGCGTACCATCCGCTCCCCTTCAAGTGGAAGCTGGACTCGCTGATAAGTTTCTTCACCTTGCAGCGCCTGCAATGAGGACATGTCTTCAATGGCTCTTCGTTTATTCCCTGCATTACTTCAAAAACGCCGCACCGCGAACACTCATACTCATAGATAGGCATCTCTACGCACCCCTACCACTTATAATTTATTAGTTGACACTCCTGTCGTCCGGCTGCCAGTTAAGCGAAAAACAATGAAAATTCTCAGAGTAAGTAGTATTTTAACCATTTTCCCTGCCAAGTCAAGACCCGCACCCGGCTTGCGGCAGGGCATGATCCCAGCATGGAGCCTGACGTTTTTTATCGAGTGCCCCTGAAATATCCAACAGAAAGCGAGACCCCGCAGCTATACATGCAAAACGATTTGTATTAATATTATGGGGAAGCTGTTGGAAACGGTGAAGAACATTGAGAACATCCCCTCGCGTGGCGGAGCGGACATAAGAGACGGAAGGAGAAGAGACATGAAAAGAGGACCTTTAATAATCGGTTTGATCCTGGTTTTGGCGGCGCTTCTGCCGGCCTTTTCTGCGCCGGAGATTTTTCCCGGGCCCTTAAGTCCCCGCATCGCCAACTACGACATTAAGGTCAAGCTGGACCCGGAATCCCGGACCATTACAGCAGAGGAGACCCTGCACTGGAAGAATAAAAGCAAAGAGTCCATCAGCAGTATCCCATTTCACCTGTACCTTAACGCCTTCCGGAACACGCGTTCGACTTTTGTAAAGGAATGGGGGACCGAGAAGGTCAGGAAAAAGCTGGAGGACGACGGCTGGGGCTACATCGAGGTCGAGTCCATCACCCTTGCCGGCGGAAGGGACATAACCGGCCGATCGAAGTATATCCATCCGGACGACGACAATGAAGATGACAAGACCGTGCTTTTGCTTGATCTTCCCGAGCCGGTGCCACCCGGCGGCGAGCTCGAGCTCGAGATCGATTTCAAGGCCCGGCTTCCCGAGCCTCCGGTGGCGCGGAGCGGCGCCAAGAAGGAGTTTTTCTTTGTTGCCCAGTGGTTCCCCAAGGCCGGGGTTTACGAGGACGGGGAATGGAACTGCCACCAGTATCACGGAAACAGCGAGTTTTATGCCGACTTCGGGGTATACAACGTGTGGATCACGGTCCCCGAGGACCACGTGGTGGGCGCCACCGGCCTCGAGTTTGACCGGGAAGACAACGGCGACGGCACGGTCACGCACTACTACCGCGCAGAGGACGTCCATGACTTTGCCTGGACCTCGTCGCCCCGGTTTGTCGAAGTCACGGGCAAGTCGCAGGACGTTGACATCCGGGTGCTCATGCAAAAGGAGCGGGCGTACCAGGGCGAGCGTCACCTGGAAGCTGCGCGCCAGGCAGTGCGCTACTTCCAGGACTGGTACGGGGACTACCCTTTTCCGAACCTTACGGTTGTGGACCCACGCAGGGGAGCCTCGGCAGCAGGCGGCATGGAATACCCGACCCTTATTACTGCGGGCACCGTTTTCGGAATGCCCGAGGGAATCCATGCCGTGGAGATGCTCATCATCCATGAGTTCGGCCACAACTACTGGTACCACATGGTGGCGTCCGACGAGTTCGAGGAGGCCTGGCTGGACGAGGGCATCAACACCTACAGCGAGATCAAGATACTCCACGACCTGTACGAGCCGGAAGCCAGCATGATTGATTTTCTGGGAGTAAAGGCCGACGACATGCAGGCCCGCCGCTACTCCTACGTGCGGTTGCCTGACGCCGACCCGGTGGTGCGCCACTCCTGGGAGTTCTACTCCAGGGGAAGCTACGGGGCCATGGCCTACTCCAAGCCAGCGCTGGGGCTGTTGACCCTGGACTACTACCTGGGAGACAAGGTGATGCGCGACATACTCCGGAGCTACCTGGAGAAGTACCGGTTCAAACACCCCCGCACCGAGGACTTCATCGAGGTGGCAAACGAGACCGCGCCGGAGAACCTGGACTGGTTCTTTGACCAGCTTCTTTTTACCAACCACGTCCTGGATTACGCGGTGGCGGACGTAAGCACGAGAGAGATCAAGCCGCCCAAGGGATACGGTTATACCCTCGATCTCTCCGGCGATAAGATAGAACAGGACAAGGCGGAAAAAGAGGAGAAGATGTATGAAAGCGAGGTCAGGATACGCAGGCTGGGCGGCTTCAAGTTTCCGGTCAAGACAGCAGTGGAGTTCGAGGACGGCGAGGTTATAAAGGAGAACTGGGACGGCAAGGAGCTTTGGAAGATTTACCGCTATAAGAGGCCCTCCAAGCTCAAGAAGGCCATGGTTGACCCGGACAACGAGGTTGTCCTCGATATAAACACGGAGAACAACGAGAAGACCATTGCCGAAAAAAAGCTCAGCTCCGCGTTCCGCGTCGGCGGCTACGTGAACATGCTGCAATTTATTCTCGACCCGAAGTAGTGTTTAAAAAAGCTTGAAATAAAGCATACCGTGCGAGCGACTAAAGTCGCGACTGACAGCCTCGCAGAAAAGATATGTGCCGGCACCGAAAAGGGACATTTGCAAAAAGAGTATAAGCCCTGTTTTTTCATTCTTGTCTTTACATCAATACAGCCCTGCTTATATTTTTATGGTGTATGGATCTTCAAAAAGGAGGATAAACCATGAAAAGGATTGTAAGTATTGTCGCGGTTATGGTATTTTTCATTGCCGTGTCCGCGTATGCGGCGCAGAAGATGTCAACATCCCAATCCGCGGAGATTGAGACCTACAGAAGCGAGGCATGGGAGCTTCTTACCGACGTCGAGAGGTGGGAGGATTGGAACCCGGCAGTAAAAAGCGCGGACATCAAAAAAGGAGACGGCTACAGCCCCGGCACGGTGATCAGGTTCGTTCCCGTAATAGGCGACAAAGAGGCAAGCGCGGTGACCCTGGAGCTGGCGGTGTCCAAGAAGCTCGAAAAGCTGGAGTACCGCGGCAAGAAAGCAGGCATGGACATCGTGTTCGGCTTTGATATCGAACAGCTTGACCACAGTATAAAGGTGACAAGCTATGAAACCATCTCCGGTCCCACCACTGCTTTGTTCAAGATGATGTACGGCCAGGACGGCCTGGACAAGGAACATCGCACCTGGGTGGAGTCCATGAAGAAAAAGCTGGAAACGGAAACCGACTGAGGGCGTCTTTATAATAAGAGAGCTAAAGGAGGGCTTTAAATGGGAGCGGAGGACAAAAAAGGGGGCATATCGAGGCGGGAGTTTGAAAAGGTCCTCGCAGCAGGGGCTGCGGCGGCTTCGCTGCCGTTTCGGAAGGCCCGTGGTGAAGACCCGCCTGCACTGGTCCATCTCCGCGGGGTGGAAAAAGGCGCATCTGACAGAGAGCTCAAAGACGCGGTCAAGGAAGCGGCTCTGTCAGCCACCGACTTTTCCTGGCTGTCCAAAGGAGACTCCGTTTTTATAAAGCCGGCGCTCAACTCCGGAAACCCCTATCCTGCAACCACCAACCCGCTGGGCATCCAGGCCATGGTCGAGCTTTTAAGGGACAAGGGCGCCGGCAGAGTGGTGGTCTCGGACGTGGCCGGCATCGAGCACGTGAAGCTCTCCCAAGACGGTCTTAAAAAAGGCAGCACCCGCAAGCTCATGGAGCAGGCGGGCATGGCTGAAGCGGCCCGTTCTGCGGGCGCGGAGCTTTACTTCCCCGAGGAGGACGGCTGGGAGGCATTTTTCGAGGACAGCCTTGCCAGGGGAGACAATTGGAAGGGCGGAGTCATGATGCCTTCCATATTGAAGGAGATGCACCACGTGATCCTCATGCCCCGCACCAGCAGGCATCTCCTTGCCGGCTCGACCCTGGGCATGAAGGCGGCGGTGGGGTACTGGCGCACCGACACCCGGCTGGAGTACCATAAGGACGCGTCCACCTTCCAGGAAAAGACCGCGGAAGCAAACACAGCCAAATCGCTCCTGGAAAAGCAGCGGCTCGTACTCACCACCGCCACCCAGGTCCAGACGACCTTCGGGCCGGACAAGGGATACGTGGTAACTCCGGAGACCGGCCTGGTCATGGCATCCGACTCTATCGTGGCCCATGATATGACCTCGCTGGCGTGGCTGCTCATGAACCGCGAAGACACGCCCGAATCCAACAAGGGCAAGACCAGGGACCCCTATACCAGCCAGACCATGGTCTCCACCGCCAACCGGGGAGTGGTGATGATGCTGGGAGGAGCGTTACAGGCGGCACGCACGGAAAAGCTCGCCAGGAATGACCTGGAGTCCATCCGGGACGACCGGGTGATTACAAGGGCGTTCCAAGTATTCGGTGGCGAGCCGAGGGTCGAGCTTGTGAACGTAAGAGACAGCATCCCGGAAGACCTCGGCAGGGAGATGGTAAGAAGGATCAAAAGCTGATCCCCTCGAGCTGCAACATATATCCTGCACGGGAGCAAACAAGTCTTACCGCCAGGGTTTTAAAAATTTTGTCCCGTCAATAGATCAGGATAAAATAGTGATGTCTTCGTAAAAAGTCATTTTGGCCAGGATCGCGGCACGTAAAATCAACCGGTGCCATGTCAAGCGTTTTTCGTCGCTTACAAGACTGATCTTCTTCGTGCGAGCGACTTTCAGTCGCGACTTCCATCGCACACTATGCGTCAGTGTAAGTTTGACAAGACACTAGTTACGAGGCCTAAAAAGGCCGATTTCGGACTTTTTACATGAGCATCAATAATGATCGAAACTTCGGGGACAAAAATTACTCTAAAATAATATACACTTAAACCAGGAAAGGCAGAGGTTATGGCCCTTCGTGATATTTTTCGGAAAAAGAAGAGAAACTGCGCGTGTGTAGTGGGACTGGACGGCGTGCCCTGCACATTGGTTAAGAAGTTCACCGAAGACGGCACCTGGCCGTTTGTTTCCGAGCTGGTTAAAAACGGCAGCCTTCACCGGATGAAGGTCACCCTGCCGGAGATCAGCGCGGTGAGCTGGCCTTCCTTTATGACCGGCGCCAACCCCGGCGCCCACGGTATATTCGGGTTTACCGAGCTTGACGACAACTACGGGCTTCGCTTTACCAGCTTTACCGACCTGAAGACCCCCACCTTCTGGGACAAGCTCGGCGAGCGCGGCAAGCAGTCGGTGGTCATCAACCAGCCGGGCACGTACCCCGCCCGCGAGATTCCCGGCTCGCTCATCAGCGGATTCGTGGCCATTGACCAGAGAAAGGCTGTAAAGCCCATGAAGCTCCTCGCAATACTCCGCCGCAACGACTACGAGATAGACATAGATACCCTGCGCTGCCGGAAGGACCACGATCAGCTTTTCACCGAGCTCAACAAGACCTTGAAGGGAAGGAGCGCGGTCACCGAGCATCTGTGGAGCCAGGCGGAGTGGGACTACTTCCAGGTGGTCATAACCGGCACCGACCGCTTACAGCACTATATCTTTCCCGCCATCGAAGACCCGGAGCACCCGCGGCACAAGGAAACCATGGAGTACTACCGGTCTCTGGACGGATTTATTAAACAGATGTGGGAACGATACCACTCGGGGGTGGACGTGTCCGCGGAAGGGGAGGGGTTTTTCCTTCTTTCCGACCACGGCTTCTGCGCCATCGAGCAGGAGGTCTACATTAACGCCTGGCTAAAAAAGGAGGGATACCTCTCCTTTACCAATGATCCCCCGCAGGGAATGGAGGACATAAACCCGGATTCAGTGGCTTTTGCACTGGACCCGGCCAGGATTTACATCCATCGCAAGGACAAGTACCCGCGGGGGACGGTCTCCGCGGAAGAAGTGCCCGAGCTCGCCGCAGAGATCCGGGAAAAGCTCCTGTCTTTATGTTACCATGATAAAAAGGTATTGGAAGACGTAAAGACACGTGAACAGGCCTACTCCGGACCGGAGACAGAGAAGGGCCCGGACCTGGTGGCAGTGGGCAATCACGGTTTCGACCTCAAAGGATCGCCGCAGGCGGAAGAGGTCTTCCAAAGGACAGACCTTACCGGAATGCACACCTGGGACGATGCTTTCTTCTGGTCCATCGAACAACAAGAAGAAGACCTTAATATAACACAACTGGCGGACATCGTGACCCGGCCGCTGGGCGAGTAGAAGAAGTCTGTAAGAATTATAAAAATGGCGGCGGACTTATAAACTTTATTAAAAATTCATTCTTGCCGCCGGTCTGGGGAGTTTTAAATGCGCGATTTGAAATTATTGCGGCTGAAGGCCCCCGCGGCTTTGTTCGCGGCTTTGTTGGTTCTTCTTTTCGCAGCAGACGCGGGCGCTTATATCGGGCCGGGAGCCGGTTTCGCCATAGTCGGCTCGTTCATGGCCTTCTTTTTCGCGTTTCTTGCTGCCGGCTTGTCCGTAATCATCTGGCCGGTGCGGGCGATTTACATATTCATCCGGCGCAGGCTGCTTCGCTTGAATCCGCTGGCGCGGCGGGTGATTGTACTGGGCCTGGACGGGCTTGATCCCAAGATCGCCCAGGAGATGATGGACCGGGGCGAGCTTCCCAACTTCAAGGCACTAAGCGAAGAGGGCTGTTTCAAGCCGCTCCGGACAACCATTCCCAGCCTGTCGCCGGTGGCGTGGTCAACCTTTTCCACCGGCGCAAATCCCGGCAAGCACGCCATCTTCGACTTCATCGTGCCCGACCGGAAAACCTATTTGCCCACGCTGTCATCCTCGCACATCGGTAACGCATCACGCAGCATCAAGATCGGAAAGTACAACCTCCCGCTCGGCAAGCCGGAGCTTCGGCTCTTGCGAAAAAGCACGCCGTTCTGGAAGATACTCGGCAAGAACTTCGTGTTCTCCCAGGTGCTCCGCGTGCCCATAACCTTTCCCGCAGAGAAGTTCTACGGCACCTGCCTTTCCGCTATGTGCGCCCCCGACCTGAAAGGCACGCAGGGCTCGTTCACTTACTTCACCAGCGCGGCTGATGAGGATGCGCGTCACATCGGCGGCGTTCAGGTCAAGCTCACTCCGAAGGGTGATCATACCTGGGAGGGCAGGATACCCGGTCCGGAGAACCCGCTCGTGGAGGGCGCTCCGGAGATGGAGATACCCTTTACCCTCAGGAACGGGACGGGTTCGTGGAAGCTGGTCCTTCCCGACCAGGAAGTCCCCCTGGAAGAAGGCAAGTACACCGACTGGATCGAGCTGGTCTTCAAGCCGGGCATGGGCATCAAGGCCGGCGGCATAGGAAGGTTCCGGCTGTTGCGGACCGAGCCCGACGTCGAGCTTTACCTGACGCCGGTCAATATAGACCCCCGCAAGCCGGTCATGCCGGTGTCCGAGCCCAGGTACTTCGCGGGCTACCTGTCCAAGATGCAGGGGCCCTACGCCACGCTGGGACTGGCGGAGGACACCTGGGGGCTGAACGAACGGGTCCTTGATGAAGGAGCCTTTCTCGAGCAGACCTGGGACATTCACAAGGAGCGGGAAAACATGTTCATGCGGGTACTGGACACCACCCGCAGAGGATGCGTGGTGTGCGTGTTCGATGTGACCGACCGCATCCAGCACATGTTCATGCGCTACCGGGACCCTTCCCATCCCTCCAACCGCGACAAGGACACCGAGAAGTACGCGGACACCATCAGCGATCTTTACAGGAAGATGGACGGGATGCTGGGCAAGGTCATGAAAAAGCGCCGTGACGGCGACGTGATACTGGTGATGAGCGACCACGGGTTCACGGTCTTCAAGCGGGGCATGAACCTGAACTCCTGGCTTTGGAAGAACGGCTACCTTGCCACCAGGGACGGCAAGCCGTCCGGGGAGTACTTCGAGAACGTGGACTGGTCGCGGACAAAGGCTTATGCCCTGGGGCTCTCCGGTATTTTCCTTAACCTGAAAGGCAGGGAGCGCGAAGGCATAGTAGATCCTTCCGAGGCTGCCGGACTTCGCCGGGAGATGGCGGAGAAGCTGTTGGAGGCCGAAGACAACGGCGAGCGGGCAGTGGCCAAGGTCCACAAGATGGAGGACATCTTCACGGGTCCTTATACCATGGAAGGCCCGGACCTGGTGGCCGGCTTTTATCCCGGCTGGCGCGTTTCCTGGGGCGGCGCCCTCGGCGAGGTCACCGAGGAGGTTTTCGAGGACAACGTCAAGTCATGGAGCGGCGATCACTGCATGGACGAGAGCTTTGTGCCCGGCGTGCTTTTCAGCAACCGCGAGCTGGACGACAACCCCTGGATCGGAGACATCGCGCCCACCATACTCTCCCTGTTCGGGATCACTCCTCCCCCGCACATGGACGGCAGGTCTCTGCTGCAAGGCTCGCCCGAGAGAGACAGCGAGGCAACCATTAAGCAAAAGGATACAATCGAGGTTCAAGAATAAATACGTCATCAAAGGAGCTTTAAAAAATGGACGCATTTAATAAAACCGTTAGAAAGAGACCGGCCCGGGATGTAAAGGTATGTTTTGTACTTATGATCTCTTTTTTATGTCTTTGCCTGGGCGTTATAATCTCTTGCGACAGCAAGTACAAGGACACGGAAAAGAAGGTCCTCATTCTGGGCATGGACGGCCTCGACCCGCAACTGGTGGAGAAGTTCATGAAAAATGGCGGGCTTTCCCATTTCAATCATCTCATGACCATGGGGGACTTTCAGCCGCTTACAAGCTCGATCCCTCCGCAGAGCCCGGTGGCCTGGTCCAATTTCATTACCGGGTCGAACCCCGGAAAACACGGCATCTACGATTTTATCCACCGGAACCCGAAAAGTTACTCGCCTTACCTTTCCACCTCGGAGACCGAGGAGCCTGATGAAGAGAACTCCTTTGTTATCGGCACCCGGGTGATCTGGACGGAGAGCGGCAAGACCAACCTGCTCCGCCGCGGCAAGCCTTTCTGGGAGTACCTGGCAGAGGACGGCATCAAGACCCGCATATTCAAGATACCTTCCAACTACCCGCCTTACGAGGGACAGGGCTGGTCCACGTCGGGCATGGGGACCCCGGACATGCTGGGCACGTACGGGACGTTCACCTTCTTTACCGAGAACCCGCCGGACCGCGCTCCCGACGCCGACAGCATCGGCGGAGGAACCATTGTTCCCATCTATCCCCGCGGCTCCGACTCCCATACTTACGAGAGCCGTTTTGAAGGGCCCCAAAACACCATGAAGTTGAATGAAGACGAGCCTTATATCGGCAGCGGCGATAACAAGCGCCGCAACTACGTGCAGAGCGAGATCCCGGTCACTTTTTACGTTGATTCCGAACACCCCGAGGTCAAGATCGAGTTCCAGGACGAGGAGATACTGCTTTCCGAGGGAGAATGGAGTGACTGGCATCCCATCACCTTCAAGATGTGGCCCGGGCTGGTCGAGTCCAAGGGCATTGTCAGGTTCTATGTAAAACAGGTCCGGCCCTACCTTAAAATTTACGCCTCTCCCATCAACATGGCCCCCGAGGACCCTCCGCTGCCCGTCAGCAATCCACCGGACTACGCCAGGATGATCGCCGAACAGACGGGCTATTACTACACTCAGGGCATGCCGGAGGACACCAAGGCAAGACAGGCCGACCTGGGGATTTTGAACGACGGCGAGCTGTTCGAGCAGAACATGCTGGTCTACGAAGAAGACCTCGAGATGCTCGACTGGCACCTCGACCGGTTCGACTCGGGACTGCTCTATTATTACTTCAGCTCGCTCGACCTTGGCCAGCACATGTTCTGGAGGCTCCATGATCCCAAACATCCCGCCTATGACGAGAAATGGGCCAATAAGCTGGGCGACCCCATTGAGACCCTCTACAAGAAGATGGACCACGTCCTGGGCAGGGTCTTGGACCACGAGAATATTGACGAGAACACCGTGCTTATAGTGATGAGCGATCATGGCTTCGCTTCCTGGAGAAGGTCGTTCCAGCCCAACACCTGGCTTGTGGAGCACGGCTATTTGAAGCTCAAGCCGAACGTGGACCAGGACAAGATCAGCATGTTCCGCACGCCCCAAGGCTCTTACGCGGTGGACTGGTCGCGGACCCGCGCTTATTCTTTGGGCATAAACGGCGTGTACATAAACCTGCAGGGCAGGGAAGCCCGCGGTGTAGTGCCTCCGTATAAAAAGAAGATATTAGTGGACGAGATAGCAGAGAAGCTCCAGGAATGGAAGGACCCGGAGACGGGCAAGCATCCCATTGCCGAGGCATACAAGGCCTACAAGGTGTATCAAGGAAAGGAGACAAAGACCGCGCCCGACCTGGTGCTGGGATATCACCGCGGCTACCGGGGAGGAGACAAGTCGGCGCTGGGCAAGTTTCCCGATGATATCATAACCTTGAACACCAGTCCCTGGTCAGGAGACCACTGCATGGCCACCCGGGAGGTCCCGGGGACCATCATGGTCAACCGGGAGATAGAAAAGGATAAGCCCGCGCTCATAGATATCGGGCCTACTCTGCTTAAGCTTTTCGGACATAAAGTGCCGGAGGACATGGATGGCAAGCCGCTGTTTTAGATGTTCCCCGGATTGGTGTTATAAACTGAAGTAAGGAGGACAAGCAATGCCCAAGGTCAAGCTGGACAAGGACCTTTACGGCAAGGTCAAGAAGTTCGCAGAGGTTGCCGGTTACAGCTCGGTGGACGAGTTCGTGGTCCACGCTCTTGAGAAAGAGATCAGCCAACTGGATGGAGCAGACTCCGAAGAGGAGATCAAGAAAAAGCTTCAGGGACTGGGCTACATATCCTGAGGGACCCCATGATAAGCCTCTATATATTCATCAACCGGGTCATTGACCTTGCCATGTCCCCCCTGGAAGGGTTTCATCCCCTGGTCCCCCTGAGTGTCGGAGCGGTGGTGGTCGGAGTGGTGGCCATGATCATCTATAAGTACGCCTCCAGCCAGGGCCGCATCAAGGACGCCAAGGACAAGATCAAGGGACACTTTTACGAAGTCTGGCTCTACATAGACGATGCCCCCGTTATTATCCGGTCCCAGCTTCGCATCCTTTACAATGCAGGCAGGTACCTTTTGTTCGCGATGCCGCCGCTTATTATAATGATCATATTGTTCTTTCCGCTTTTCGCCAACTTCGAGACCAGGTACGCCATGCGTCCCGCCCGTCCCGGCGAAGATGTCCTGGTAAAGCTGCGGCTTTCAAAGTACATGGAGGGCTGGAAGGACATGGTCAAGCTCGATCTTCCTTCACAGGTGGAGATGGTGGGCCGGCCTTTACGCCAGGTCCGCAAGGTAAAGGAGTCGCCCGACAGCATCCAGGTCAAGCGCTTCGATTACCTGTTCAACTACAAGTTGAAGGCGGGAGCAGAGGGCGTACATAAGCTCGCTTTTGAGGTTTCCGGCACCGGGTTCGAAGTGCCGTTTTTTTGCGGGGAGGAAAAAAGCTACGGCCGGCGGGTCGCTCCCTATACTACCCGGAGTCTGGGCCTGGCCTTGATATATCCGCCTCTAAACGCCCTGCCTTCCCAAGCACAGGTGAATCGCGTCGAGATCGAGTATCCGGAGGCCGACTTCCCTTTTCCAGGCTGGGACACCTGGTGGGTATGGCCGTTTCTCATCATCTCGGTGGTGGCTGCAATCCTCGTAAAGGGCATCTTTAAAGTCGAGATCTGAAAAGCATTAAAGGTCATCTGCTCCTGAATGATATTGATCGCGAAGGAGGAGGACCTCCTGACGGAGGCCCGGTTTTTACTTTTACGACATGGGGACAGGACAGACAAAGTACATATAAGACAAGGAGATCACACATGAGCGGATTTGTTGTCGGATTTGGGCGACCTGAACTTCAACGGATAGAACAGGCCTTTGACAAGATAGACCACCGGGGACCGGACATCTTCGCAACCCGCGGCTCGGGCCGCGTGATTATGGCCCAGAACTACCTTTTGGCTGACGGCCCGGCAGCTAAAGGCCGCGCAGCCGTGCCGGTTGTAGACCCCGCCTGCAAGGACCGGCGCATCTGCTTTGACGGACAGATAGGAATGTACAACGGTAGACCCGTGCCCCCAGGCATAGCCCCGGAGCGGCTTTGCCTGGACGAGTACGTAAAGAACGGTGCAAACATGGTCGACAAGCTTAGCGACGCCATCTTCTCCCTGGTCATCTCCGACGGGCAAGACCTGTTTGCAGCACGCGACCTGCTCGGCATCAAGACCTTGTTTTACGGGTGGAAAGAGAACACGCTATATCTCTCCCCCGAGCTCAAGGCGATCACCGCGATTACGGACGAGGTGTTCGAGTTCCCCGCCGGCCACTACATGCAAAGCGACGGCAAGGCGATCGAGTACGGCCGGCTTCCCTCGACTCCGCCCCCGCCTGTTGACAAGAGCGAGGATGAGATTGTCGCCGAGGTCCGGTCCATGATCGAGGACAGCGTTGACGCCCGGGTCGACTTTTCCCGACCGACGGCAAGTCTTTTGAGCGGAGGCGTAGACAGCAGCGTGGTCGCCGCCCTTGGCTCCCGCCGCTACTGCGACAGGTTCGGCAAGTCGGCAAGACTTAAGACCTTTTCTTTGGGGGTGGGTGAAAGCGAAGACATCCAGAACGCCCGGATAATGGCCGACTTCCTTTGCAGCGAGCATGAAGAGATAATCGTGGGACTCAACGACCTTCTGGAAGCACTGCCCGAGGTCATCTACTACCTCGAGCACTTCGATCCGTCACTGGTGCGGAGCGCGGTGTCCAACTTCCTGGTCTCCAAGCGGGCCCGGCAAAGGGGAGTCGAGATACTGCTCTCCGGCGAAGGCGGAGACGAAATCTTCTGCGGCTACCGCCACCTCAAGGGCACCGACTGCTCCATGCTTTACGAAGAGCAGATAAAATGCCTCGAGTTCCTCCACAGCAACGCGTCCCTACGGCTGGACAGGATGAACCAGTGCAGCTCGATAAAAGTGGTCGCCCCCCTTATCTCCGGAGAGCTGCTTAACTATGCGCTCTCTTTGCCGCCGGACTACAAGGTCAGGCCGCACCAGGGCGAGGACATGGAGAAGTGGGTCTTCAGAAAGGCTTTCGAGAACGACCTTCCCGACGAGATCGTCTGGAGGCTCAAGCAGGAGTTCTCCCAGGGCTCGGGCTCCGCCGGCGAACTGCCGCAGTATTTCGAGGAAAAGATCAGCGACAACGAGTTCGAAGAAGCCAGGTCAAAGTACTCCGTGATCCGCAGCAAGGAAGAGCTCTACTACTTCCGCATCTTTACCGAGAACTTCGGAGAGGGCAAAGCAGTGGAAACCGTGGGGCAGTGGCTCACGCTTTGAACGATATTATACACAACGTCACAAATAATTGCGCATATTTCAACATATGCATATGTGCGAGCGATTTTAATCGCGACTGAAGTCGCTCGCACAGGAATTAAACATGCACACTTATTTAAGTCGTTATGTATAGATGCGTGAATTCTCGTTATGCGGCCTTCGCCTCCCGGTCAGGGCCGCAGCTTGCTAAGGGTCTCCATGCCGATGGAGGAAAGCATCTGGTAACGTTCGAGAACCACGCCGTCAATAGGGGCAATGTCCACCGGCCTGTCAAGGAGAACCCGCTCCCTTGTGTCCGGGTTATATGCCGGCCACTCCGGCAGGCCGCTGCTGTTGGGGTCTCCGCTCCGGGCCAGGTTGGCCCAGTAGGCCCTCATCTCGCTCGATAGCGGCCGGGCTTTTTTTGCGGCGCGCTTATCAAACAGTATCCGCATAGGGGACTTTTCGAACTCGAAGTTGCCGAACACCAGTGGAATCTCCAGGCCGTGGAAGGCGCCCAAAGCCCTGCCCATGTTCTGCTCGTCCCAGTCAAAGCGATACAGGTATACGGGAGTGCGCTGCGACAGGGCCTCTGCCGCCTGGAAGGCCCGGGAGGCGAACCCGTCGGTAAAAAGCCCGGCGGTAAGCTCATAGCCGGTGAAGTAGTCGGAGAGGGGGTAGAGCGAAAGCAGGTGCTCTGCTTTGCTCTCTCCCAGGGCGTCGCGGACCGATTTTTCAACCAACGGACGCGGCAGAAGCCCTCCTCCCATCAGCAGCAGAGCCATGTCCCACTCGTTCCGGTTGTTGCCCACTATGACCGGCACCCGGCTGTACTCGCCCTTCCTGATCGAGCCGATGGGAGTGTCTTTCAGGAAGTATCCGTCAATGTGAGGGACGGACGAGAACTTGTAGTCCTTTTCCAGAAACTCCTTTGCCGGCTTGTCCCGCAGGCAGCTCATGGGGTCGGGTCCATCGCAGCCCATTGCCTTTATCACGTTCCCGGCATCCTCCAGTCCCGGCTCCATGGCGGCCGCCATGTCGCAGGCCCCGCTCTCTATTACCGCGCTGTCGAAAAGCCCATCCGCCTCTGGCGAAGCCAGAAGCGCGCACACCGCGACTCCGCCCGCGGACTCTCCCATGATGGTGACGTCGTAAGGGTCTCCGCCAAAGACGTCGATGTTATCCCTCACCCAGTGGAGGGCCTGCACCATGTCCAGCATGCCGTAGTTGCCGGTGCTTGCCTCGGGATGCTCGGAAGCCAGCTCGAGATGGGTCAGGAACCCGAAAACGTCGAGACGATAGTTGATGGTCACCACCACCACGTCCTGGTCTTCTGCCAGGTGAGCGCCGTTGTACATCTCGTATGTTCCCGCGCCTTGCGTGAAGCCGCCGCCGTGAATCCAGAACAGGACCGGAAAGAGGCCCTCTTTGGCTGGCCGCCAGACGTTCAATGTCAGGCAGTCCTCGCTGAAGGACCGGCTCTTGCCCCCGCCCGTAAAGCTCTCGTTCTGAATGCAGCTCGGGCCGTACTCGACGGCGTCCATTATGCTCTCGTGCTCCGCCGGCTCCTTAGGCTCCCGGAAGCGGAGTTCGCCAACTGGAGGAGCGGCATAAGGTATGCCCTTCCAGGCGCACGAGTCGTGCCCCGGAGCGGACATGCCCCGGACCGGTCCCTCGGTCGTCTTCACCGGCGTACTGCACATGTCCGACCCGTAGGCGGGAACGGACATGCATACCAACACACCCAAAACACCCGCAAACAGATTTAATAAACGCATGAGTCCTCCCTTTCGCGCCCCGAGTGCTCTGTCAAGCGTTTTTCGTCGCTTACAAGACAGAGCTTCTTCGTGCGAGCGACTGATACCGCGATCTGCATTGGATCCATTCCCCTTTTTTCGAGTGACAAAGCACTAGTCAATTTTTACAAATAACCGAAAAATGGTCACCATTCCCCATCATCCTACCCGACAAGCCGCACTATGGCAACAGCTTCTTTTGAATGAAAAGAGCTGCCGTTTGATCGCAGGGGAAGTTGCTGATTAAATGTTGTGATTATGAAACTGCCGCTTCACTGGAAGATATTGATAGGGATGGCGCTGGGAGTGGCCGTGGGGGTCCTGCTTCAGCAATGGACTCGAGAGGCTTCGCTTGTGCCCGCGCCTGGGGCGGGTTGCCTGGGTCCTGCTTATTACGGTTTTCCGGAGGCCTCTTTTGATCCCTATGCAGGCGCTCCGACAGTGGCCGCGCATGCGCTGGATGTTGCTGGACAGCTTTTCATCAAGCTCTTAAAGATGGTGATCATCCCCCTTATCATGGCCACCATGATAAGCGGCATCCTGAGCCTGGGCAGCTTCCGCAGGCTGGGGCGCATGGGGCTTCGCACATTCCTTTACTACTTCTTTACCACCGCGGTTTCGGTGTCCATCGGACTTGCGGCGGTAAACCTGATCGAGCCGGGCGCAGGCGCGGACATAGGCGGCGGCAGGGTGATCGAGCAGTTTGAGGAAGGCACCAAGGGGTGGGGAGACCTGGTGCTGAGCCTGGTCCCGGAAAACCCGGTCAAGGCCATGGCCAACATGGACGTGCTGCCGGTCATAGTCTTCAGCCTGCTTTTCGGAGCGGTGCTGTTGAGCCTCGGCAAAGAGTCCGAGCCGTTGCCGAACCTTTTCGACGTTTTCTCCCGGGTCATGATGAGAATGACGGAATGGGTGATCAGCCTGGCCCCCTACGGCGTGTTCGCGCTCATGGCCACCGTGATGATCGAGTTCGGGTGGGACACCCTGACTTCGCTCGCAGTATACATGGGGACAGTGACCGGCGGACTCTTATTCCACTTTTTCGTCACCCTGCCGCTCATCACCTGGATCGTGGGAGGATACTCACCCATACGCCTTATAAAGGACGTGTCTTCAGCGGTTATCATGGCCTTCAGCTCGGCCTCGAGCTCGGCCACCCTGCCGCTTACCATGGAAAACCTGCAACAAAACACCGGCCTCTCTCCAAGGGTCACCTCATTTGTCCTGCCCATCGGCGCAACCGTGAACATGGACGGCACCGCGCTTTACGAAGCGATCGCAGTGGTCTTTATCGCCCAGGCATACGGGATCGAACTCGGAGCGGCACAGCAACTGCTCATCTTCGTCACCGCAACCATGGCGGCAATCGGAGCGGCTGCCATTCCTTCCGCCGGTCTTTTCACCATGGCCATTGTCTTAAAGGCTGTCGGACTTCCCCTGGAAGGGGTGGCACTTATCATGGGCGTAGACCGTATCCTTGACATGATGCGCACGGCAACCAACGTCTGGGGAGACGCCGTAGGCACGGTGGTCATCTCCCGCACCGAAGGAGAGCGGGCCGGAAAGCCACGAACGGACGCGACGTAACAAACATTGTTTTTTATTTCAAAAAGAGGATTTGGCGTGCGAGCGATGGAGGCCGTTTTCTTCAGTAAACAATCTGGTAGACGCGGGTCTCCGCCTTTTTGCCCTTTAAAAGAGTTGACCCGCGGTCCTTGAAGTCGAATACCCCGCGGGCCTTGGCATAGGTGTCCTCGCCTACCACCGCGATTCCGGACTCCGCGAAGTTCTGCAGCCGGGCGGCCACGTTCACCGCGTCTCCCAGCACGGTGTACTCCAGCCGTTGTTTCGATCCCAGGTAACCGGAAATCACCACGCCGGTGTTGATCCCTATCCTTATGTCAAACCTCCGGTCCTCGGGAAGGTTGGATTTGAACTCCTCCATCTTCTTCAGCATCTCGACTGCAGAGCAAACCGCGAGCTCGGCGTCGTTGCCGTGGGAGATGGGAGCGCCGAATATGGCCATGATGGCGTCGCCTATAAACTTGTCCACCGTGCCCTTGTACTTGAAGATGATGGATGTCATCTCCTCCATGTAGTTGATGAGCATGTCCGCGGCCTCCTGGGGGACCATCCTTTCCAGGAGCGGAGTAAAACTGCATATGTCCGCAAAAAGTATGGTGACCTCTTTCTCTTCCAGAAAGTTCCGCGTGCCTTCGTCCAGACGGGACTGCTGCATGATATGGCTTACTACGTCAGGGGAGTGAAATCTCTCCAGGTTGGCCCGAAAAACCGCGTGCTCCCGCATCCGCTCCTGCATCTCCTCCTGTTGGACCGCTATGGCAACCTGGTTGGCTATCGCGGTCAAAAGATCGAGGTCATCCTCTGAAAAAGCATAGGTCTCCACCTGGTTGTCAAGGTAAATGGCCCCCCTTGTCCGGCTGCGCTCCCACAGGGGAACGCAGATAGCGGAGTGGATGTGATAGTCCATGATCGACTGCCCGGCGTTGAAACGGGGGTCATAGCGGGCGTCCGCGGTAATGATGCCCACCTTCTCCTTGATGGCCCGTTGGGTGATGGTCTGGCTGATGGTGATCTCCGGAAGCTCGCCCCCCGAAGGGTTCCGGGATATCACCGGCTCGAGGTTCATGTCCTCGTTGTAAAGAAAAATGACCCCCCGCTCCGCGCGGATCACCTGGAAGATAAGGGCCATGGTCTGGTCCAGAAGCTCGCTCAATGAATTGGTCGAGTTAAGCGCCCGGCCCACCTGGTAAAGAATGAAAAAGTGACGGCTGCGCAAAGTGTCCGCACCCGCGGGAGTGCTGACCTCGCCGGGCTTTCTCATGATGTCGTTTAAGGACATGAGTTCGACGTCATGGCCGGGCTCGACCCCCATGATGGGCTTGACTATCTCGGGAGACGCCAGGCCGGGGGCGTCGCTCTTGCCGGTGAAAGCCGGGGCCGGCGGAGGGGCGGACTGCGCGGCTGAAGCGTCCTTGCCGGAGTCAAGGTCAGAGCGCTCCTCGAACAGAAGCTTGCTCTCGCCGATAACCACCACGTCGCCGTGGACCAGCTTCTCGTCCTGCACTTTCAGATTGTTTACATAGATGCCGTTTAGCGAGCCCAGGTCCGCTATGCGGTACTCGCTGTTGTGCTTTCTGATCTCCGCGTGCCTCCTGGAAACCAGGGAGTCGGCAAGGACCAGGTGGTTGCCGGGGAGACGGCCAATTGAAAAGACATCGGAATCAACCACGTATTCCGGTCGGTCGGGAGCACTGATAAGCACGACTCGAATCATAGGGCCTGTAAATCTCCTTGAATTGGTAATATCCGATTCTACCCTAAACCCTGCCGGGGTTTCAAACATCGACTGGCATCGTGCAAACCTTGACTGAAAGGATTTATTGCAACTATAATCTAAGCCTTAATGAGCCCGAAGAAGAAAAAGTCGTCCCGTCAAAGAAAACAAGCACCCAAAAAGCAAGAGCAGTCTTTGCCTGTAAAGGAGAAGCCCGACAAAACCTCCGGCCCATCCGGCGGCAAACCTCCGCAGAAAGGCCTCGGCTTCCGGGTCCCTTCCTGGCTGCCGCTGGTTATCATTCTCCTGGCGGGGCTTGCCTTCCGGCTTTCCACCACCTTGTGGGAGCCGCAACTATATCCCGATTCCACGCAGTACATGCACCTTGCAGGCGAGATCAGAAGCGGTGCTTTCTTCAGCGATAACTTCGACCTTGACGAGGGATTCATCAAATCCCGGCATCTTCCTCCCTTTTACCCCTTTCTTATCTCGCCTTTTGCCGGGACCCAGGCAGACCTCGAAAAGGTGGGCATATCCATCTCCCTGTTCTTGTCGATCATGACCATGGTGCTGGTTTACTACGGGCTTTCCGCTGCTTTCTCCAAGCGTGCCGCAATTGTCGGGACCTCGATCCTGGCATTTCACACCTTTACATTGCGCTACGCCAGTCCCATCTTGACTGAAGCAACCTTTACCTTTTTTTATGCCGCGGTAATCTGTATCTCGATTTATGCTCTTCGTAAGCCCCGGGTATGGAAGTTCGCTCTCTGCGGCGTATTGTGCTCCCTGGCCTACATGACCCGGGACGTGGGCATAACCACGGTGATGATCGTCCTTGCCTCCGGTTTCTTCAAGTTCGTATTCATGGACAGGCTGGTCTGGAAAAGCACGGTTCCATTGCTTCTGGCCATTGTGCTCGCCTTCCTGGCGGCCACAACTCCCTATCTCATCCACATCCGCGTCCGGACCGGCGGTTGGGGACTTACAGCACAGATGTCCAATACCAGCCTTACCCGCCAGGTCCAGAGCTTCGGAGGAGACCGCTTTGACCGCGACCGTCTTAAACCACATGAAAAGGGTGACGGCATTGTCGGAGAGGAACCCGCCAAAGGGATCGCCGACCTTTTAAAGCTGGCCCCCGGCCTGGTGAAAAAAACCGTGCTTAATATGGGTTCCTACGGGAGAAACATGGTGGCCAAATTGACGCCGCTTGTCTTCATCCTGATGGTAACCGGCCTGGGAGGAGCTTTTTTTCAATACCGGCGCGAGAAGAAGGCGGACCGTTTTTTTTATGCCATTTATACGGCAATATGGGTCCTCCAGCTCTGGGTACTGTACTCCCTGATAACACCTTACATGGTGGACGAGAGGTACATGTATCCCCTGGTGGTTCCCGGCATAATGATGGCGGCCCTGGGGATCGAGCATGCTGCCGACAGGTTGCGCGAGAGCTTCGAGGTCTCTACCCCGGATGAACGCATGTCAGTGTACGTCCTTGTTATCAGCATGCTTGTCCTGGGCATCATTTTCCTGGCGTTTCTGCACCTGTTCGTGGACATATGGACCGTAAAGAACTTTATGCAGGCACATCGCCAATCTTACGGACTGGTGATATTCTTTTACCTTGCAGGGCCCGCAGTCATGTTCATGCTGGTCGCGGGTTACGGCGTCCGAACTTTATATTCTTCCATTATGAGGCCCGGAACAGCCGCGGGCATAGGCGCGGCCCTCCTGCCGGCGGGAGCCATACTGGCTTCCGTGTTTGATCGGTCCCATGTCATTTATGAATTTTTTGAAGAGCAAAAGCTGAATCCTCTGACCGCGGATGAGCTCTTCCGGCAGTTGTTCCTTCCTTACCTGCCCGCTGTTCTTTGTATAGGCGGGGGGTTGGGACTGCTTTTGTATTCACTGGTAAAGAAAATCCGCATTCTTTCTGGTTGGTTTATGGTTTGGTTTCCGGCTTTCCTGGTTGTGGCGGTTTTCTTTTGCCAGCACCCCAACCTTTACTCGCTAATGGATGAAATGAGTGAGAAGGGCATGTTAACAATGTTTGCTGCCGGCCACAAGGAGGCCGCGAAGGATATCAAGGACCGGATTCCTTCCGGAAAGGTCATCGCCTCACGCAAGCCCTATATCGCCTATTACCTGGACGGCAAATGGTACCGGGACAGTGAAGGACAGCCCATTCCCAAGAAGCCCCCCCAGCTCCAGAAGCTCATTAATGAAGGCAAGATCGACTACATTGTGGCGGACAGCCATACCTTCCGCGCCCTTCGGCCGGCTCTTGTCGAAATCAGCTTGGGGCTTTCTTCCTTGAAAAACGCCAGAATCATCTACAGCAGGTTCTTTCCCGACTACCGCCGGATCATCACCATTTATGAGTGCGGCCGCGCTCCTTATGAAACGCCCTACCGGGGTTCGGCACAAGAGCATCTTGAAGAGGCGAGCAAGCAATTGAAAAAAGGCAACTATATTTTTGCCCTGCGGGAGTTGAAAAGAGCGGTCGAGTATGACAATGACAACCAGGCAGCCTGGAAGACCATGATACAAATCCTGGATTTCTATTATAAGCTGGTGCAGAGAAGGCGGGTGCCCATGCTGGCGCTTGCTCCACATATCGTGCAGGAGCTTTTACGCGCTTACGACAGATACACCTCGATAAACCCGGCTGACAATGAGGCACAGGAGAACTACCGCCGCTTGAAGAAAACCTTCGAACAGGAGAAAGCGCGGATCGAAGAGCTTCGAACTCGTAACGGACAATGAAAAGCTGAAACCGTCACTGCTAACTGCGCGCCCCCACGCAGTCTTTGCGAAACAAAGCAATAAAAAAGCAGTAAAAGAATATAAAGGAGCAATGATATGAATCTCGCCCGGTTCCCCAGAAGACGTTATACTTATGGAGCAACCCCACTCGAGCACCTTCCCGCTTTTACAAAGGAGCTGGGAGGTCCCGAGGTGTTCATTAAAAGAGACGACCTCACCGGCCTCACCGGCGGAGGCAACAAGACACGCAAGCTCGAGTTCCTGGTGGCTGACGCATTGCAGCAAGGAGCGGACACCTTGATAACCTGCGGGGCGGTGCAGTCCAACCACTGCCGGCTCACGCTTGCAGCAGCGGTCAAGGAAGGCCTGAAGTGCAGGCTGGTCCTCGAAGAGAGGGTAGCGGGAAGCTATGACCCCAATGCCTCCGGCAACAACTTCCTGTTCCGCCTGCTCGGCGTTGACAAGATCGAGGTTGTCCCCGAAGGCACAAACATGCAGGAGGCCATGCAGAAGGAGGCTGACCAGCTTGCAGGCGAGGGCGCAAAAGGCTACATCATTCCCGGCGGCGGTTCGAACCCCATCGGCGCCACCGGCTACGTGGCCTGCGCCCTGGAAATCCAGGACCAGCTTTTCGACCAAGGACAGGACATCGACCGGGTGGTGGTGGCCAGCGGCAGCTCGGGCACGCATGCCGGACTTTTAACCGGCTTTTACGGCTGCAACGCGAACCTGCCCGTAACCGGCATCGGGGTGGCACGCGACCCGGAAGACCAGGAGCCCCTGGTTTACGACCTGGTACGGAAGACAGCGGAGCACGTGGGAGTCAGGCAGGACATTCCCCGAGACGCAGTCGAGACCTCGGGGGATTACTGGCGGCCCAAGTACTCGGTGCCCAACAAGAAGATGGTGGAAGCGGTGCATATGATGGCGAGAACCGAGGGCATCCTCCTCGATCCCGTATACACCGGCAAGGCCGTGGCCGGGCTTATCGGCCTTTCCCGCGAAGCAAAAATCAGGAAAGGCGAGCGGGTCCTTTTCGTGCATACCGGCGGAGCGCCCGGTCTTTACGCTTACGTGGACTCCTTGCTCGGCAACAAAGAGGTCGCGCAATAGACGTTGGTAAAAAGGGCATGACTGAAGCGGACAGACAGAGGGACGAAAAGACCGCGGGAATAATCGGGGGCATGGGCCCGGAGGCCACAGTCTGTTTCATGCTGAGGGTTATCCGGGCCACGCCCGCGAGCGACGATTGCGACCACGTCCGGATGATCGTGGACAACGACCCGAAGATTCCCTCCCGGATCAAGGCCGTCATCGAGGGAGGAGAAGAAGACCCGGCCGGGTACCTGGCCGACATGGGAAAACGCCTCGAGCAGTGGGGCGCGGACTTCCTGGCCATCCCCTGCAACACCGCGCATTACTATTACCCGCGTATCCGGGACGCGGTCAATATTCCCGTACTGAACATGATCGAACTGACCGTGGAGCATGTGCAGGCCGAAAAACCTGATATGAAGTCAATTGGAGTGCTGGCCTCCCCCGCGGTTTTCCGGACCGGGCTCTTCCAGAGCGGCTTCGGCTCTAAGGGTGTCGAGATTCTCGCTCCACTTGCGGATGAGCAGGAAGATGTACTTCTCGCCATCCGCAGGATCAAGGCAGGCGACACCGGCCCGGAGGTCGTAAACCTGGTACGGCGGGCAGCGGCCGGGATGGAGGACCGGGGCGCGGACGCACTCCTGGTTGCCTGTACCGAGATATCCGCCATAAATGAGCGGCTGGAGGCGGGCGTAAAGATATACGATTCCTGCGACATACTGGCCGACTCCGTGGTCAGGCGGGCTAAGAGGTTATGAGATACTACCTCTTACCCTGAAGCATACGCAACGGACAAGCAGCCGGGATTTCCTGGAAAGGGCCGGGGAACATGGACAGAACCTCTCGTTTCCAAAGACAGATTGATTATCCGGGCATCGGTCCTGCCGGCCAGGAGAGGCTTTTCAACGCCAGGGTGGCTGTGGCCGGCTGCGGCGGACTGGGCTCGACCCTGGCTTCATGCATGGGCCGAGCGGGAATAAAGGCTTTGACTCTTATTGACCACGATACCGTCGAGTTGACCAACCTCCACCGCCAGTTGCTCTTTTTTGAAAGCGACGCCGAAGAGCCGGCCAACAAGGCCCGGGCGGCCGCTGACAGGGTGGCCCGCGCCGACTCCGAGGTCGAGGTCTGTCCCCTCTCCGAAAAGTTGGACAAGGGAAACGCGGACCGGCTGCTTTCCGGACATGACCTTGTCCTGGACGGCCTGGACAACATGGAATCCCGCTACGTACTGAATGACTGGTGCGTTAAAAACAATGTCCCCTGGGTATACGGTGGTGTTGCCGGCGGAACCGGCATGGTCCTGCCCGTTCTTCCCGGCGAAGGCCCCTGCCTGCGGTGCGTGTTTCCGGGGGCCGCGGACGCTCCCTCAATGGAACAGACCGGCATAATCAACACCCTGCCGGCTTTCATAGCCGCACTCCAGGTCACCATTGGCCTTAAGATACTCCTTTACAGTCAAGACCTCTCGCACGAGATTATCATCATGGACCTATGGAGCGGCCAGTGGCAAAAAATCTCCCTAAGCCCCAGAAAAGGATGCATCTGCTGCCAGGAGTAATAACCCTCGAGCCCCGCCAAGAGGGCATATTGCCGGGTTGTTGCCATTGCCGGAAATTCTTAATATACTGCCCGTAGCGTTCGAGCTCTGGTTGAAATAAATTGTCAAGATGAAAAGGGGAGATCGTCATGAAAAATAAAGCCTTGGGTTTGGTTACGGGACTTATTGTCGGTTTTATGGTTTGCAGCCCGGTTTGGGCTGACACGTGCACCGAGCCGGTACAGACGGAGTCGGGCATGGTGCGGGGCATGGAGAGCGAGGAGAGCGAGACCTGCGAGTGGAGGGGCATACCTTACGCTGCTCCGCCGGTTGGAGAGCTTCGCTGGAAGGCCCCCCAGCCGGTGGAAGAATGGTCCGGGGTCAAGGATGCCTACACCTTTGGCGACCGTTGCATGCAGCAGGGCACCATGACGCTGGTGGACTCGGGCAGTGACGTGGGCATGTCCGAGGACTGCCTTTATTTGAACGTGTGGCGGCCGAAGAAGGAAGGCGAGTTTCCGGTAATGCTCTGGATTCACGGCGGCGGCTATACCGGCGGTTCGGCGAGCACCCCCATGTACTGGGGCGACCGCCTGGCGGAGTCCGGCGAGGTTGTGGTGGTAACCATCAACTACCGCTTGAGCGTCTTCGGCTTCCTGGCTCATCCCCGCCTCACTGCAGAAGACCCGCATGACAGCTCCGGATCCTATGGGTCCCTCGACCAGGTGGCCGCCATCCAGTGGGTGCACGACAACATCGAGAACTTCGGCGGCGACCCGGACAATGTGACCATATTCGGCGAGTCCGCCGGAGGCTGGAGCGTGTGCACCATGCTGGCGACCCCCCTTAACAAGGGCAAAATCCACCGGGCCATACTGGAGAGCGGCGGCTGCGAGACCAGCGCATCCATGGGAAAGGGGTACGAGCAAGCCAGGAACACCGCGCAGCAGGTGGGCTGTGATCCCGACGACCTCGAATGCCTCCGCCACGTGCCCGCAGAAGAACTGCTGGACAAAGGCACCGGCGGACAGACCGAGGGGTTCGTATGGGTCCCCCATCACGACGACTACCTGCTCACCGACATGCCGCTTGCCATGATCCGAAAGGGCAACTACAACAAGATACCCTTCATGGCGGGCAGCAACAGGAACGAGGTTGACGCCGTGCTGCTGCTCATTCCCAAGATCAAGTACGCGCTGCCCAGACAGTACGAATCATTGGTAAAGGAGTATCTCGGTCTGTCCGCTTCCGAGACCGACCGGCTTACAAGCTTGTACCCCTTGAGCGAGCACGAGGACAAACCCAAGCGCGCAATAGGGACGCTGGTTACCGACGCCGGCCTGGCATGTCCCACCTATACCGGGCTCATGGCCGCGGCAGAGCAGCAGGAGGACACCTATTACTATCGGTTCGACTACACCGGCATGTCAATGGGAAGGTGGATAAAAGCAGCCCACGCCATGGAGATACCCTATATCTTCAACTCCATGGACCGCGAACCCATGAACCTGCTTTACAACTTCGCCAATATAAAGAAAGCACGTGAGCTCTCCGGCACGATTCAAGGGTACTGGGTCAACTTCGCTTATTACGGAAACCCCAACGGGCCCGGACTGCCCGAGTGGCCCGCATTCCAGACCGGCGCACAAAACATGCAGGTGCTCGACAGGCCCGTAAGAACCCAAAAAGCTAAGATGCAACAAAAGTGCGGCTTCTGGGAAGAATACAACCGAAAGCACGGGCCCATATTCGAGAACCTCGGGGAGATGCTGTAAGACGAAAGTGTGACACGGCCGGTCCATGCGGTTTCGTCATCGAAACTGCATGGGTGGCAAAGCCACAGGCTGAGAGTTCACCATCACCGCCCCACTACTGCTCAGTCAAATGCTTTCAGTCGCTTACAAGATAAATTTCCGTGCGAGTGACTGACACCGCGCTCAGTCAAATGCTTCTCGATCAATAGAGGAGAATCGTGCGAGCGGCTGATACCGCGATCTTCGTGCTAGCGGCGGAAGTCGCGACTAAAGTCGCTCGCACACAGCTTATAAATTTCAATGAGATACTCCACTACTGCTCAGTAAAATGCTTTCAGTCGCTTACAAGATAAATATTTTCCGTGCGAGTGACTGACACCGCGCTCAGTCAAATGCTTCTCGATCAATAGAGGAGAATCGTGCGAGCGGCTGATACCGCGATCTTCGTGCTAGCGGCGGAAGTCGCGACTAAAGTCGCTCGCACACAGCTTATAAATTTCAATGAGATACTCCACTACTGCTCAGTAAAATGCTTTCAGTCGCTTACAAGATAAATATTTTCCGTGCGAGTGACTGACACCGCGCTCAGTCAAATGCTTCTCGATGAATAGAGGAGAATCGTGCTAGCGGCTGACACCACGCTCTTCGTGCGAGCGGCTTTAGCCGCGATTCTTGTGCTAGCGACTGATACCGCGATCTTCATTGGGTCCGTTCCCCTTTTTTTCGATTGACA